>CAYYPT010000008.1:17214-30993 GCA_964473625.1 uncultured bacterium
GGATAGGATACCGTCAGATCCTAATATAACCTTTTTTTGTCAAAAGCTCTGCGACAAGTATTGCCCCTCCTGCTGCTCCTCTGATAGTGTTGTGTGAAAGAGCTACAAATTTCCAATCCAGTATGGTATCTTCGCGAAGTCGGCCAACACTAATCCCCATCCCATTTTCTAGATTTCGATCCAGACGTGTTTGGGGCCTGTCATCTTCATAAAAATATTTAAGAAACTTCTCAGGTGACGAAGGAAGATTTAATTCACCGATCGGATTCTGGAAATTCTCAACAGCATTTATGAATTCCTCTTTCAAAGGGGGAGTTTTAAATTTAACATTCACAGATACCATGTGACCATCCGTCACCGGAACTCGTATGCAGGTAGAAGAAATTTTCGGTTTTGTGGCAAGTTCCAATTTTCCATTTACTATTTTCCCCCATATTTTCATGGGTTCATCTTCTGATTTTTCTTCCTCACCCGGTATGAAAGGAATCACGTTATCCTCCATTTCCGGCCACGTTTCAAAAGTTTTTCCGGCTCCTGAAATTGCCTGATAAGTAGATACAATAACCTGCTCAACGCCAAATTCTTTTACTGCTTCAAGTACAGGAACATACGACTGAATTGAGCAATTGGGTTTGACCACAATAAACCCCTTCTCCCATCCCCTATTTTCTTTCTGTATATCAATTAACTCAACATGATGAGGGTTGATCTCCGGTATAATCATTGGCACATCCTCTGTCCACCTGTGAGCAGAATTGTTTGAAACGATTGGGATGCCAATTTCAGCGTAGTTGTTTTCAATTTCCCTAATTTTTTCTTTATCAAGACTGAGTGCAGAAAAGGCAAAAACTATTTTTTTACTGATGTTCTCAATGTCTCTTTCGACTTCAAAAACGGGAAGCTCTCCAATCTTTACAGGGATTTCCCCTTTGAGAGACCAGCGGTTTTCTACTGCTTCTCTGTAGGGTTTTCCTGCTGACCGACTTGATGCTGCTACACAAACAACTTCAAACCAGGGATGATTTTCTAAAAGGGAAACAAAACGTTGACCCACCATTCCGGTTGCGCCGAGTATTCCTACTGGTATTTTGTTTTTTAGTTGTAATATTTTACTCATAATTCCACACCTGAAGGGACAAATTTCTAATAAATATACAAAAATAATCTTAACAAGCAAGATAAAATAATTGGCTGGAAAATGAACATGTGGGTTGTTTTCATCTAAGATATACTAAAGGATGAAAAGAAACTAAAAATCAACATAGGTGTAAGTTACTAACATTCAATCAATTATGGTATATCTAAATTTTGAAGAAAATGGCACTTTTTTTGCTCGTTGGTTTATGTCACTTTTATTTTTAATTATTTGTCCCGGGAGGAACAATGTTATGAAAAAACAAATCATTTACATATCAAAAAAAGTAATTCCTTTTCTTTTGTCTCTATTTTTTCTTTATTCAGGAAATTTAACAGGCCAGACAAAAATTATGCCTCTGGGGAATTCTATCACCTGGGGGAAATCTAACCTACAGCCACCAGCACCTGGAACACACGGCTATAGAAAATATTTATATGATATACTTCATGCTGACTACAATGTTCAATTTGTGGGACCATACACCCAATGGTACGATTCTACTAATACACAACAATATTCTCCTGACGGTCCTTATTATGGTTACTACATTGACGGTGCACGAATAGATAATTTTCTTCCGGGCGGTGTTTATAATGTGACAACTCAACTCAATGCTATGCCAGTAGACAGTTTACCCGATGTTGTGCTTCTCCACATTGGGACCAACGACATAGGTACAGAACAATCTGTAGGAAATTATGATGAACCTGGAACAATACTCTTTGAGCTTGATAGCCTTTTACATGTACTTTTAAACTACAATAGAAGTGGCCATACAATTGATCACATCTTTCTATGTAAAATTATACCTGTGGCTCCAACTGACGAGTTTCCTGGTCAAAACACAAAAATATTAGACTACAATTCAAGAATGAATCTTTTGTTAGAAAGCTTGAGCAGCTCCAGTCGCGATAGGATTACACTTGTTAATATGAATGCTCCTTTTTATAACAATCAGAACAACTATTATTATACTGCTGGAGGAGACCATTACCATCCCAGCCAGCAGGGGTATCAGGCTATGGCAAATATTTTCGGCGATTACATTAAAGATTATCTCTCTCATGCTGTCGTGGATGAATTTGCTCGAAGTTCCGGAACGTTGGATGGCTCTCATGGTTGGCATGCTGCAAACACTATAAGAATTTATAATGTTGGAGAAAACGGAGGTGGCGCAATATATTCTAATGCTTCTGGAGAAGACTGGGATAACATTGCTATATGGGATTCAACAAGAGGCATGAATTCTGTTACGATACGTTTTCATTCGAATTCATCATCAAATAGTGACACAATGAGTTGGGCAGGCATACTGATTGGAATGGACACCACTATCGTAGATCCAGCAGATCCAGATGCTGCAAACGGTTATATGATATTTGTAAGGAATAATATTGTTCACCTTAAGCGAATTACCAGTGGTGTGGTTCCCTATGAAGATGTAGATTATAGATCTTTTTCCAACTGTTCTCCAGGAGATTATCTTAAAGTAACTTATGTTATTACTGATACAAGAAACCGTTTTTATGTTTCCCTAAATGGGGGCTCAGACTATATTCTCGAAGACAACACAACTGATCCCACTTTTAAGAAAAAGAATTCCTATGCTGGTCTGGTTTTTCGAGATGGATCTGGCTCTCCTCCAGCAGCGGCATGTTTAATTGATTACTTCAAAGCCGAATCCAAACTCAGAGATATCATAGCGCCTGCACCTATTACTGACCTAGAAGTTATAACAGAATCGAATACTACCATTACTTTGCAATGGACAGCAGTAGGAGGCGATGGTTTAGAAGGACGAGCGGCAAGCTATGATTTAAGATATTCAACCAGTCCTATTACTCCCGGTAATTTTGAAGATGCCAACATTGTTCCCAACGTTCCTGTGCCGGGCAATTCTGGTGAAACTGAAAGAACCACTGTAAAAGGACTCCTATCGGGTAGTAGATACTATTTCGCTATTAGAGCTATCGACTTATGGGGAAATGCAGGTGAAGTTGTTCATCTCACTTCAGGAACAACAAAAACTACAGGGCAAATTACGGATAATTTTAATAGAGCAACGTTGGGAAACGACTGGGTTTGTGACCCGACTGAATATGGGATTGATACTGCTACGCATGAAATGACCAACAATATGACAGGTGGGGCGTGGGGTAGTATGGCAATTTACAAAGCTCGAAGTAATCCTACTATTGTAAAAATAGTCTGGGGAAACAATGTTACTAATCCAGCTTCGCCTTCTGAGTCTGAAAACGGTGGTTTAGTTTTATTGGCAGATGATACTACCACTACAGCAAATGGTTACCTTCTCTTTATAAGAACTGTATATCATAAAATTTATCTTTACGACATTGCTGGCGGGAATATAGGTCCATTAGTGGATGCTGTCCCTTATGATTTGCAAAATAGTCCTGCTGCCAACGACACAGTAACTGTTCTTATGGACTGGTCGGATGCATCTTATAATAGATTTAATGTTTATGTGAATCGCCAACCGGCTTCAAGATTTGCCCTTTACGATAACAATAAGTTGCACGGAAATGTAGATAAAAATTATGCAGGTATTATTTTGACACGTATTCACGGGACAAGAAATAATAATATCGCGGCTTTCATTACATCTGGGGAAAAAACAAGTGCATCCCTTATTACTGCTCTTAGTGCCCAAACATTTCAGGATACTGTGAATACACAACTGGAAGATTCTCTAAAAGTGGAAGTTAGAGACCAAAATAATGTGCCTCTTTCAGGCATACCGGTTTTCTTCCGTGTAACTCAAGGGGAAGGTAGTCTTAATATTCCCCAGCCGTCCGACTCTAATATTTTTATCGAGACAGAGTGGTGGTCGGATTTAGTAGCTCCGATGATACAAATTAATGATACCAGCGCTTCGGGCGGAAGCTACATTGTTTCCACAGATGAAGGTCCAGCTGAAGGATATGCGGAATATCAGTTTTATGTAGAAAAAGCTGGAACATATTATTTCTGGGGAAGGACCAGATGGGATGGTAATTATAAGCACTGGGATTTGCGATTTGAATTAGTCGGTGTTAATGCTCCAGAAGGTTTTACATGGCATGTACAGCAAACAGAAGGGAATACTGGCGGTTGGACATGGGGAAAAATACGGAATGGAGACAGTGGTGACACATGGTTTTCCCATTATTTAAGTCAGGGACTTCATACAATAAAGATATGGACACAGCATAAGGATGTTCCTCTTGATGAAATTTTGCTTACTCTAAATCCTGACCCAGGAGTTAATCCGGATAATCTTGGGCCAACGGGAGCTGTTTTCACAAATGGAAGCGGCCAGGCAACTGTAGC
Source organism: uncultured bacterium (assembly GCA_964473625.1). Lineage (GTDB taxonomy): Bacteria > Zhuqueibacterota > QNDG01 > QNDG01 > DSAB01 > CAYYPT01. The sequence goes on from CAYYPT010000008.1 coordinate 21,683, forward strand.
ATGGACACTGGGGAAAACGGCTGACGATCTTTCTACACCCTCCGTAAATGAAGGACTAAATACTATTGTAGCTAGACCATTCGGGACTGATGCAAGTGTGACTTTTCAAGCTACTGGCATTCCAGCACCTCCTGATTCCATGCATCCATCGAATTTAAGTCAAAGCGGAGCTGCAGGGACCAGTGTACCGATTGCTGTTACCCTTTACGACCCCTATGATAACAAGGTGCCAAATTTCCCTGTAATTTTTGAAATAATAAAGGGAACGGACGGAGGATTAACAGCGCCCGCTGTTCCTATTGATACTGTTTTAACAGATAACAGTGGTCATGCTTCCACTTCTCTTGTACTGGGGTATCAGGATACTTTGTACCAGGTGCGAGCAACATTTGCTGGGTATACCGGACCTGAAATAGTTTTTTCTGCTACTGTTACAGGGGGTACAATTAAAAAGGTAACCTCATTAACCACGACAGGTGTAAAACATTATGTGAATCAGGTGTTTCCCAACTTTCTTAAAGTCCAGGTTTTTGATGCTCAGAATAAACCCGTTGCTGGCACACCTATTACCTTTATGGTAAAAGAAGGGGATGCTTCTGTCGGTGTGCAACCTAAGTGGACCGACAGTAACGGAATAGCTCAAGATACTCTCTGGACAGGCAAAATGGCAGGAATAGTCAAGGCAGTCGCTCACACAAGCTTGGCGGATTATCCTGTGGTTACGGACTCTATTTTTTACAGAGGAGCCCATCTTACGTATTTATCAGGAGAAGGATATGTGCTGTCACCAGGTGCTACTACCCCTGGACCGCAAAGAGTAATTCTTCTTGATAAAGATGGACATCGTGTTGAAGGACAGCCTATCACTTTTACTATCGCGCATTTAAGCTCGGGTTTCCGTTTTCCTGGTGGAAGTGCCATATTTGTTGATACAACAAACAGTGATGGTATCGCTTCGGCCCATGTAGTGGCGGGCACAGTACACGGGAAATATGAAAACATTCTTCAGGCGTGGGCAACGGATGGGTTTCATACTATACCAGAATCACCAGTAGGATTCGACTTTTATGTTAAATCAGAAGCTTCTCACCTCGTAAAAGTAGAGGGAGATAGTTTGCAGGGTGTAGTTGGCAGTTTAGTCGGACCTCTGAAAATTCAAATGGTGAACTACAACTACACTAAACATATTAGCGGTCAACCTGTAGTTTTTAAGAGAATAAAGGGAGACGGCTATTTTGAAGGGACTTCTTATTCGACTGTATTTACCGATACAACCGACAATGATGGGTGCGCTCTTGTTTATTACCGTTTGGGGTCTAAAGCCGGCCTCTATAATAATGAGATAGTTGCATATACAATTAATGCAACTGATAGTATTTCTACTGTTTTTCACCTTTCAGCTAAATCCTCTGACGCAGAAGCAATGGAAGCAGTCTCGGATACTGTATTTGTGAATGTAGTTGCTAAATCCCAGACAGTTCAAGTAAAAGTAGTCGATACACTGGGGAACCCTGTGCCTGGTCAGGAGGTACATTTTTCGGTTATAAGCGGAGGAGGAATCTTGGGAGGATCACCTGACACTACAAAAACAGTTATCACAGACAGCATTAGCGGAATAGCTTCTGTGGTATGGACATTAGGAACCAAAGCCGGTTCCCTCAACAACATTTTAGAAGCAACGGCAGGTAATGGTCTACATCTTTTGAAAGGTGCACCCCTTCGTTTTTATGCTTCAGCTCTTCCCGACTCAGTAAGTTCAACCCGTTCTACAGTGGAAGCTACAGGACCAATCCAGGCAACGGGAGAGGATACCTCTTTTGTTACTGTAACTCTGGTCGATGGTTATGGAAATTCCGTTTCTGGTAAAAGAGTCACTCTTAACGTAATAGAGAATACTTTAACCTGGTGGTATGATCCCAGAGATACTACTGATGCTTCAGGAAAAGCTTATGGCGGTTTTGTTACCTACCAGGCGGGAGAAAAAAAGGTTCAGGCTAAAGTAGTGGATGATAATTTACTCTTAAAAAACGAAGCCACTGTTAAGGTTTATGCAACCGAAGCTGCAAAAATCCAGAAAGCAGAAACAAATTCTGGCGATGGGCAGATAGGGAATGTTGGTACGGTTTTGAAAAACCCCTTTGTTGTGAAAGTAACAGATAAGTGGGGTAACGCAGTAATAGCATATAAACCAGTGACTTTTCAGGTTGATGAAGGAAATGGGAAAATAATAGAGCCTCAGCCTGTAATGAGCGATAGTAACGGTTATGCCAGAGCTCATTTGTTGCTCGATTCCCAACCAGGGCAAAATCGCGTAAAAGTAACTGCTGATGGGCTTGAAGGCGGACCTGTTTATTTTACGGCGACAGGGAAAATAGGAACACCTGTTTCCATGCTAAGAGTTTCTCCTCAATCACAGGAAGGAGCTGCTGGTGAGCCTCTTCCCGAACCTCTTACAGTAAGTGTTCAGGATGCAGATGGAAATCCAGTAGCCGGAGTAAAAGTTGACTTTGCAGTCGAAGGAGGAGGCTCTGTGGATCCCCATTCTTCCTACACCAATGAATATGGACACGCTTTTACATCTTTCACCGCAGATACAATAAGCGGATCTACAACTCTGATAAAAGCAACAAGTACAAGTTTTGGATCCTCTGTTACCTTTCTGGTCACAACTGTACCAGGAAGTGCCAGAAGACTGGAATATGTTTCAGGTGATGGTCAGTCAGGTTATGTGGGAGAAAATACTCCTATTCAAATAGTTGTTAAAACTACTGACCGCTTTGGCAATCCAGTAGGAGGAGAATCAGTAGAATTTGCAGTGGTATCGGGTGATGCTACAATTAATGGAGCAAAGTCTGCAACAGTAAAGAGTAATGCTTCCGGTCTTGCTTCTACGTTGGTGGTTCTGGGACAAACTGCCGGTCCAATAAAAGTAGAAGCTAGAAATCAATTCCTTGAAGGATCACCAATAGAGTTCACGCTTCATGCAGAAGCTGTACTTGCGGCCGGTATAAAGAAATTAGAGGGATGGTATTCTGGAGACAATCAAAAGGGAACAGCGGGCAAACCTTTTGTAGATCCCCTGAGGGTAATGGTAATTGACGATTATGGCAATCCTGTATCTGGTAAACCTGTTCGGTTTGTAGTGACATCAGGAGGAGGGAACAGAGGCAACATACTGGAACCTCAGCCTGTTATTAGCGATACCAATGGGATAGCTTTGGTTCATTTCATTGCAGGATACAGTGTTGGCCAAACAATTGTAAGTGCCTTTGGACCTAACAATTCTCAGGTAGATTTTACGCTTGAAACAGTTATAAATCCCCATTCGCCTGTATTAAACAAAAGCTTGATTGACGCCAGTTATAATGTATTTGAAAAACAGGATCCTCCTTTGAGTATTGTTCTTGCTGCAGAAGACGATGATGTTGGCGACACGTTAACATTTCAGGCATATCAAATTGGAACTCTTTCCCTTCCCAGAGGAGCAACCATTCAAAAATCGACAAGCAACACAGGAATTTTCCAGTGGAGTCCAGATTATGATCAGGCAGGTACCTACCATGTTGTACTGAGAGTTATAGATGGTAAAGGAGGACTCGATGCAGATACGGTGAAAATAAATGTTTTGAATGTAAACAGAATGCCCCGAATCACGGCTGTAATTCCTAAGGGAGATACCTCTGTAGTTGCAGGTCAAACTATAACTTTCAGGGTTTGGGCTGAGGATCCTGACAAAGATCAACTTCATTATACATGGAAAGTAGATGGACGAACTGTTAAGGAAGACGGTCCTGTTTTCTACCATACTATTGATAAACATTTCAGTGGGAATCAAAGCGTTGATGTTTTTGTCAACGATGGAATTGTGTCCATTAGTTTTCGCTGGATTCTTGATGTTATGGCTTCGGTAGAACTTTCAGAATTTACAGCCCAGTTTGATAAAAAAGAAATGCTTATTAAAGTATTATGGTCTACTTCCAGTGAAAACGGCAATGTTGGATTTAACGTTTACAGAAGCCGGTCGATAGACGGAAAGTATGTAAAGATTAATGAAGAACTCATTCCAACTCAAAGAGAGGGGGAATACAGTTTTGTTGATAGAAGCGTACAGGCAGGCTGTGTATACTATTATAAGCTTGTTGCAGTCGATGCAAGTGGGAACCAAATGGAATACGGACCGATTTTGGTAAAAATCCCACTTCCCCAAAAGTTCTCGCTGAGTCAGAACTATCCCAATCCTTTCAATCCAACAACAATCGTTCGGTATCAAATTCCAAAGAGAGAAAAAGTAGAGCTGGTAATTTATAATGTATTGGGACAGCCGATTGCAATTTTAGTAGACAGGGAACAGGAACCCGGATATTATGAAGTAAAATGGAATGGAAAGGATCGGTTTGGCAATGAAGTTTCAACAGGCATATATATTTACAGGCTTCAGTGCGGACAGCATACTTTAACCAGGAAAATGGTTAAATTGAAGTGAGATAAGTACACAATCGTTTCTTCTCTTGATTTTAATGAGGCATGTCTCTTGTAGGGGACTGCCTCTTTGGTTTTTCATATTTTTGCGGGTTATTTCCATTTTTAAAAAAGTTCAGTTGATTATTTAAACCGTATGATGTAAATTATAAGTGTTAGTTTCATCCACTCTGAGGCAAAACTCTGTTAAAATTTATAGCCAGAATTGGAGGCTAAAATGGTTTCTGCCCGGCAATGTAAATATTTATCATCATTGTTACTCTTGGGGACTCTCATCTGTCTGGGAATATTTACTTCTACTATTTTTTCTCAAACAGATAATTTTGGGAAAATTTCTGGAACAAAGGTCTTTGTAACTTCCTCTGATTCTGTTAAACTTTCTTTGCCTGATACAGTTATTTATAATAAATCATCTTTTAAAATTCCTATCCGGATGGAAGGTTTAAACGTAGAGGATTCTGTCCTGGCGTACCAGATAACTCTGAAATTTGACCAAAATGCACTTTTGGCAGTAGGAGTGACAAATCAGGGGACAATGACTGCTCAATGGAATGGTCCGCTTACGGGCATCAAGAATGATACAATTGTTATAGCAGACTTCACCACTAATCAGCCCAATACTCAACTTGTGCAGGATCATAGGGAGCTGGTAAAAGTTTCTTTTCTAGTAAAAGGTCTTCCTGCCGGACAGATATTTAATAATACTGTTATTTATCTTTCGGAAGCTACAATTCTCACTTTGAATAAAAAAATAACTGTCTCTAATATTAAAAATGGAAATGTTACAATTTTCGATACGAGAATACCTGTAGAAAAAAATTTAGTTATACATCCAGGGTGGAATCTAGTTTCTTTATCTATTACTCCAAAAGTTCATTCTCTCCCAGATATCTTTGGCGATCTTCCAGTAGAGTATGTGTTTGGTTATTGTTCAGGAGAAGGACCAAGGAGTTGGGGATCTGCCCGTCCTTCTTTTTTAAACGATCTTGAAATATTGGACGGTTTACATGGATATTGGATAAAATCGAGTGCTGTTGATGCACAAAACTGGCATATATCGGGGAATCCTATTCCCGTTACCACCCCAATTCTTTTATATCCAGGTTGGAATCTTATTGGCTATCTTCCATCTTCTCCTGATTCTGTTTCTCATGCTTTGGCTTCGCTTGATACGCTTTACAGTTATGTTAGTGGTTATCAAGCAGGAGGATCTGGCCCACAGACGTGGGGACGGGATAGGCCTGGTTTTCTTAATGATCTAAATATTCTTGTTCCTTTTTCAGGCTACTGGATTAGGATGGATAGTGCTCGAACGCTTGTTTATCCATCAGGGGGATACATAGCTTCTAAAAATATAGCTGTCGCTCCTATGATGAAATTGGCAAAGATCTCAACAGTGAATATTGAGCTTCGATCATGTGACTTTTGGGCATGGCAACCAGATATGTTTTCTGAAGGAGATACTATAAAAGTATATGATAACGATAACGTACTCTGCGGCAAAAGTGTAGTTGTAAATGGTGGAGGATTTTTGGTTCATGTCTCTGGTGACGATCCATCCACCACTTGGATAGACGAAGGTGCTCTCAGAGGAGAAAAACTGCGTTTTTTTGTAAATGGCGATTCGGCAGTTGTGCTCGGAACTTCAGCGGATTTTGATTCTCTTATTATAATGGGACAGAAAGCCCTTTTTGAGAACATGGGCAGCAAAAGAATAAAACTTATGGTGACAGCAACTGGTATGTTGAACCATTATGACACTTTTCTCCCTCATGAAGTATCCCTTGCTCAAAATTACCCGAATCCTTTTAATGCGGAAACAGTAATTTCTTATAGAGTGCAGGCTCCATGCAAAATTACGTTAAAAATCTTTGACATAAATGGAAGACTTATTAAAACCCTTATTAACCGCCGCTCAGTTAAGTCAGGTGAATACAGGATTATATGGAATGGATATGATAATAATGCTAGAGCAGTATCATCAGGTGTATATTTGATCCAACTCCAGGCTGGGAAACTCATACGGAATAGAAAAATGCTGCTTCTCCGTTAGCATTTTTACGAATTTTATTTTTTGTAAAAATATAGTGAGTTATTTTTAGAAAAATAAAAATGATGCGTTTTAGAAAATTAGTGACAAAATTGATTTTGATCGTAGTTGTTTTATTCCATCAATGGGCATTTTCTCAAACGACACCCTCATGGTGTGATTTCTGGGGAAACGCTACATATTGGGGGAGAGACATAGTTGCTACTGATACAATTAAGGCTTATACTAAAGAAGGAAAATTGTGTGGAGAAGCTACGGGGTTTTCCGGAAGTCCATATGGTATTCGTGTTTATGGAATTTATGAGAATTCACCATATTATCCTGACGGGGCATCAGAAGGCGACACCATTACATTCAGGATTAACGGTGGGCCTGCTGTAATCATTAGCGGTGATAATGTCTGGTCCAGTCTGAGTATAAAAAAATGTGATATTGAAGTTCTACCCTTACCACCAAAAGCGGATCCTGGTGGACCTTATACTGGTTTTGAGGGAAATCCTGTTTCATTTGACGGTTCTGGTTCTGTTGGAATATCCTACGAGTGGAATTTTGGCGATGGGACTGCTCACAGTAGTAACATGAAACCTGTTCACACATATATTGATAATGGCGTTTATACTGTCACTCTAATGGTTGTAAACAGTAAAGGCCAAACAGATACTAAAACTACAACTGCTACAATTAGCAACGTATCGCCTACCGCAGAAGCAGGAGGCCCTTATTCAGGTGTAATTAATCAGCCTGTCCAGTTCAATGGAAGCGCTACTGATCTCGGGATCAACGATGTATTCACATACATGTGGGATCTGGACGACGACGGAGTTTATGATGATTATACAGGACAAAATCCAACAAAAATATACTCTGAACCAGGATTATATACAATTTGGTTGAAAGTTACTGATAATGACGGAGGATGGGGTGTTGACAGCGCTACGGTTAATATTACTCAAGGAACCAAAGTTACTGTGCGTACCTTTCCAGATACCACTCTGGAAATTATTGTGAATGGTCAAACTTTTTCTTCTCCTCACACCTTTTTTTCCTTACCCGGATCTGAAGTATCTCTGGAAGCCCCTCTTTACCAATCTAAAACTTCGGGTATCCGATATTACTACTGGAAATGGAGCGATGGAGGAGAAAGATCTCATACTATAACTGTTTCGTCTTCTCCAATTGTAATTACTGCAAATTACCAGGTTCAGTACCTGCTTACGGTAGATGACGGTGGGAAAGGCGGAAATCCCACAGGGGGTGGCTGGTATTTTTCTGGAACATCTGTACCTATATCTGTGGACAGTCTTATCATAGATTCGTTTGGGACTACCCGTTATACTTTTGTTCGCTGGGAGGGCAAGGGCCCTGGATCGTATAGCGGCGATTCTTTGAGTGCTCATGTCCGGATGGACAGCGCCATTACTGAAACAGTTGTGTGGAAAACCGACTACTGGCTTCAACTCTCAGGGGTTAACCCTGACACACTGAGCGGATGGTACAGTGCGGATACACTGCTTGTTTTAACAGTGCCAAACTTAATATGGCAAGCCAAAGACGAAAGACTTCGATTTGTACGGTGGATAGGGGAAGGAAGCGGTTCTTATACAGGATATGATACTTCAATTACTATTACTATGCACGGACCAATTACCGAAACCGTCCAATGGAAGCCCCAGTATTATCTTACTGTAACTTCTTTCCCTCCGTATGGGGGAAAAGTCAGGCTTTCGCCTTCCGGTCCATGGTATGATGACAGCACTAAAGTTTGGTTAAAAGCTGTGCCCCAAAATAACGACATTGTTTTTGTTAATTGGTCAGGAGATCTTTCTGGCGATACAAATCCTACTACGATTCGGATGAATAAACCCAAAACAATTGTAGCTCATTTTTCTTCCACATCAAATTTTCCGCCTCATATTTTGAGTATTCCCGATACAACTATTTTTGAAGACCAAATTTTATTTCTGCCTTGTTCTAAGTACGTAAGTGATCTTAATGATCCCTTTGATAGTCTGAAATTTGCTATTGAAAACAGCTCCCATTTTTCTGTTGCATTCGATACCAGTAATGAGTGGTTAATGTTTATCCCTGACACTAATTGGTATGGCATAGGAAAAGTAATTTTCAGTGTTACTGATCCTTGGGGGCTTTCTGCAGTAGATACGTTTACTGTTGAAGTACTTTCTGTTAATGATCCCCCTGGACCTTTTCAACTTCTTGCCCCTGCTAATGGAACTGTTATTCCTGATTCGGTTGATTGGATTACATTTATCTGGCAACAGTCAGTCAATGTTGACAGTGGTGATGCGATAAAATACGAATTTTCCATTGCTAAAGATTCTTTACTTTCTCCGGGCGAAATTTTATTTGTAAATAATACTTCAGATACAGCTCTTACATTAATACGAGACGGAATTGAAGGGGAACTTTATTGGGGAGTTCGAGCAGTAGATTCTTTTGATTCATCCCGGTGGAGTACACCAAAAAGCTTCAAAATTTCTGTTTTAACAGGGATTGAAAGCAGGAATAGAATACCAAAACATTTTGTCCTTTATCAAAATTATCCCAATCCATTCAATCCTGAAACAACTATTAAATACCTGCTCCCCAGATCAAGTAAGGTAAAACTGGAAGTGTGGGACATACTAGGGCACGTTGTCCGTACATTAGTAGACGGAAATGTAGAGGCGGGGATTCACGAGATAGTGTGGGACGGTCGTAATGAGAAGAATGAACCGCTATCTTCAGGAATTTATTTCATCAGGATTAAAGCAGGAAATTTTGT
>CAYYPT010000009.1:0-30859 GCA_964473625.1 uncultured bacterium
AAATTTGAGTAGAATCGGGGCAATTAATCATAGGAGTATAAAAAATGGGAAGTGTTCACAAAAAGAATTTTCTTCTTGACTTTCTCAATATTTAATGTAAAATAAGTCTATAAATAAAATAGACTAAACAAGGAGACCGAGCCATGAAAAGAGCAATCAGAGTACTGCTGATCAGTATCATAATCCCATTATCAATTTCTGCAAGCATCAAAGGTCGTTTTATGAAATACCCTGATATTTCTGGCAACAGAATTGTTTTCACATATCAGGGAGACCTCTGGTCTGTCACCAGCTCAGGCGGTATTGCAGTAAGATTAACAAGTCATCCAGGCAATGAATATGCTGCCAAAATTTCTCCTGACGGAAAATGGATTGCTTTTTCCGGAAATTACGATCACGGCACAAATGTCTATTTGATGCCAATAGATGGCGGCTCACCCAAACGTCTTACCTACCGCAGCTCAGCCAGAGTAGTTGGATGGACACCCGATGGCAAAAAAATTATTTACCGTTCTTCTTACGAAAACACCTTTGACCGTATCACCAAACTCTATGCTGTTTCACCTGAGGGAACCATGCCAGAAAAACTTCCTGTACCGCGAGGTGTACTTTGCAGTTTTTCACCCGATGGCAAAAAAATGATCTACAACCGTCGGGGCAGAGAAGAATACTATTGGAAACGCTATAAAGGTGGTGAATATCAGGACATCTGGCTGTATAATTTTAATACCAGAACATTTTCACCCTTAACAAAATACGTTGGCAAAAACAGCTACCCAATGTGGACTGGTAATAAAATGTTCTTTGTTTCTGACAGAGGTCCAAAGGGAATTGCCAATTTCTATACTTATGACTTTGTCACCCATGAAATTAAACAAATAAGTCACTATACAGATTTTGATGTACAGATGCCTTCTACAGACGGTCGGAAGATTGTTTACCTCCATTCAGGCTATATTTACGTACTGGATACTGCCACTGATAAAACTACCAAGGTCGATGTGAAAATCCCCACTGACAACTGGCAGCTCGCAAACAGAACTATCAATCCTAAGGATTATATTCATTCCATTTCCATCAGTAATGACGGAAAAACTGCGGTCTTTGAAGCACGGGGTGATGTGTTCCTTGTCCCGACGGACAAAACTAAAGAAACTGTGAATTTGACCGACAGTCCTGGTACTCGTGAACAATATCCTGTAATTTCTCCTGACGGAAACTGGATCGCTTTTTTCTCTGACAAATCAGGCAACTACGAACTATATATTAAGAAATTGAAATCGGATGGAAATTGGATTCAACTTACAAATGGACTAAAAACCACCTATTATCATTGTGAATGGTCCCCTGACAGTAAAAAAATCCTTTTTGGAAACAAAGACTTTACCATTTTCTATGTAGATATAACAACCAAAAAAGTAATCAAAATCGATTCTTCAAATCAGTTAAAAAACGATGAGTTCTACTGGGAAATAAGCGACTACAGCTGGTCACCTGATAGTAAGTGGGTTGTCTATTCATTTGTAGGATTCAATCGTAATAGTAAAATCTTTTTGTACAGTTTAGACCAGAAAAAAATATATCAATTAACAGATGGATTTTACGATTGTCTAAATCCTTCCTTCGACGCCAATGGAAAATACCTCTACTTTCTCTCCTACTCCAACTTCGATGTCAGAATGGATGTATTTGAAGACGATCATGTAATTCTTAATCCTGTGAAAGTAATGGTAGTTCAGTTAAGAGCAGGAGAAAAACCGCCTTTTGATAATTCATCAGAAGAGGAGAAGAAAGAAAATAAAGAAAATAAACCTTTCCGCATTGACATTAAAGGAATAAAAAACCGTATCTTTCCATTACCTGTTAAAGCTGGTAATTACTTTTATCTGAAAGCAGGGAAAGGAAAAGTTACATGGGCATCTGTAGATTATTTTGGTGAAAATGAATACGAAGAAATTTTCAAACCAGGCGGACGAGACAAATGGAATCTTCATATATTTGACATGGCCAGTAAAAAAGAAATAACTCTTGACCAAACGATTAGTGACTGGCGGCTCTCAACTAACCGTGAGTATTTTATCATCAGCAAAAATAACAGCTATTTTACTGGTAAACTTGACAAAATTTTTTCTTCAAGATCGCTGGGAGAACGAATATCATTAAACAACATGATTTACCATGTAAATCCCCAAAAAGAATGGACGCAAATTTTTAATGACACCTGGCGATGGTATAGAGATTTCTTTTATGCGCCTAATATGCACGGCCGAAATTGGAAAAAGATTGGTGATACTTATCGAACTTACATACCACAGCTTACTTCAAGAGGAAATTTAAACTGGCTGCTTTCACAGATGGTTGGCGAACTCTGTGTATCTCACACCTATATCTGGGGCGGCGATTATGGGCCAGCCAAACTACCGGATAACCCTGTCTATACTGGACTGCTCGGTGTGGATTTAAAACCATCGAAGAGCGGATATTATAAATTTGCTACTATTTATGGTCCTACGCAGTACAATCGTGAGCTAAAATCACCTCTCGTCAGACCCGATATAGACCTTAAAGAAGGTGACTATCTCATTGCGATTAACGGTAAAGAAATAAAATACCCTGAAAATCCATATAAGTACCTGCAAGTAACAACAGGACAAAAAGTTTCTATTACAGTTAACAGCAAACCTTCTTCAGTAAATGCAAAAACATACAAGGTTAAACCAATCCGTTCAGAATATTCTCTCCGTTATAACCGTTGGTTGGCAGACAACATAAATAAAGTACTTACTGCAAGTAACGGGCAGATCGGATATATGCATATAACAGCTATGAGTTCAAGAAACGTTGCTCAGTTCGATAAATTCTGGCGTGCATTTCGGTACAAAAAAGGACTTATTATAGACGTGCGAGGCAATCACGGAGGCTGGACAGAATATTTTATTATTGATAAACTCGAACGAAAAATGGTTGGATACAACTGTCTTCGAAACATGGTACCATTTCGTTACCCGGGAAGTACTTCTACAGCGCACTATGCAGTACTAACCAATGAATATAACGGCTCGGACGGAGAAGCTTTTGTTGAACATTTCAAAGCTCAGAAATTGGGAACAGTTATTGGTGTACCTTCATGGGGAGGACTTGTCGGCATTATAAACGCCCAAACAACCATAGACAATGGAACAGTGTACCAATCCAACAACAGTTTCTACGGCCGTGAAGGTAAATGGTGGGTTGAAAACCATGGCGCCGATCCTGATATAGTAGTAGAAAATGATCCGGCATCTGTTATGGCAGGTCATGACAAACAACTGGAAACAGCCATAAAACTTTTATTAAAACAGATAAAAGAAAAACCATTTGTTTTTCCCCCAAAACCGCCTTATCCTGAAAAGTGATTTACTGATCAAAAAACCCCTTAAAAAAAGTCCGTGCTGGTTGCGGCAGCACGGACCATACAAGGGGTAGAGAGGAAAGGAGGTTTCTCATTGTTACGTCTATATGGTTCAGCAATTATTGTGCCACAGCCGTATATTATTGCCGTAAGTACCGTATTAACATGAAGATATCTTGATCTAAGCCATAAATTTTCTATTAAAACAATTTTAAGATTGTTTTAATATTGTAACATTTCTTTTCAAAACGAAATATAGCTTAATGAGGGCACAAATGGCAGTAAACACTCTAAAGCACAGAAGAATTATTACTGAAAATTTGATACTCTCTCTTTTCTTCTTTTCAGGTGCTTCCGGCTTGATATATGAAACAGCGTGGACAAGACTGCTTAGCCAGATCTACGGGAACACAGTATACGCTGTAAGTACAATCCTGGCAGCTTTTATGGCTGGATTGGCACTTGGGAGTTTTCTCTTTGGAAAATGGATAGATACTCGAAAGAATATAATACGATTTTATGCATTTTTAGAATTGGGAATCGGCCTGTTCGCATTCATTTCTCCTTCACTTCTCGGAAATATAAACCCTGTGTATATGTGGGCATACCAACATTTTGTCAGCTCACGGACTTTTTATCTTATTTCTCTTTTTTTAATAACATTTTCTATTTTGTTAATTCCTACTATTTTAATGGGCGGTACTCTCCCTGTATTGAGCAAGTTCTTTGTTAAACAAAAGGAAGTGCTGGGGCATAAAATTGGGAATCTATACTCTTTTAATACTTTTGGAGCAATGCTGGGGTGCTTTGCTACGGGGTTTTTATTAATAGGAACTATTGGTATAAAATGGACAATTTATTCAGCTGCTTTTTTAAATCTATCAATCTTTTTTGTACTCCTCATCTTTACGCAATACCTACCTCTTGCGAAGGCAAAAGATCAACCAGAAGAAAACAACGAAAGGAAAATTAAAAACCCGTGGCGTCCCAATGGCACTGTTCTTTTAATTCTGGGCGCTTTTTCCCTTTCAGGCTTTGCTGCTCTGGGCTATGAGGTAGTCTGGTTTAGGGGGTTGGTATTCTACCTTGGGAATTCTACATGGGCATTTACTACTATGCTGACGATATTCCTCGCCGGCTTAGCTTTTGGGAGTCTTCTTATAAGAAAAACTTGTGATAATAAAGAAAACCTCCTCGAACTATTTGGATGGGTAGAATTAACTATAGGTTTAACTGCTGCTTTAACCATTCTTTTTTTAGGAGGTCTCTTCAATCTAAATACTATCTTTGCTTTTATAGGCAAACTCAGTAGGCACTGGTTAACAAAAATAGGTGGAATATTTGTTGTATCTCTATCTGTGATGTTTATTCCCACCCTATTGATGGGAGCTACTTTTCCATTAGTCAGTAAAATATGTATTAGAGATTTGAAAAATGTCGGCGGCAAAATGGGGGTAATTTATTCTGCCAATACTGTAGGCGCTATCTTAGGCTCAATTATAGGCGGCTTTGTTCTCATCCCAATAATTGGTATTCTCAAAAGCATTCTTTTACTCTCCATGATTAATATAATTGTCGGATGGATAGTACTTTTCTTTAACCGGGATTTATCTCCACGTTACAAATATATTACTTCTCTTAGTCTCCTTGGATTCATAATCCTTAGCTACACAATCTTCCCCACCACTGCAAAATTCAGAAGTGAGTTTGAAGATAAAAACGATAAAACACTTTTCTATAGTGAGGATGCTGTTGCTACAACCAAGGTGTTCCAGAAACCCAGTGGAATTAAACTGATGAGTATTGACGGGCACACAATAGGAGGAACAGAATACAATATTGACAAAAAGCAAAAACTTTTAGCGCATTTGCCTCTCCTCCTTGCCAGAAATCCCAAGACTGAATTCGTAGTTGGATTAGGGACTGGTATTACTCTGGGTTCGATAGAACTTTACAAAGGACTAGAACGAATCAGAGTTGCTGAAATTGTTCCCGGCGCTATTAAGGGATCAAAATGTTTCTCTCCAGAAAATCGTGATGCTTTGAAAGATCCAAGAGTGACAGTGATAGAAGGAGACGGCGTAAACTATTTAAAGAATACTACTGAGAGTTATGATATAATTTCATCCGATGCAAAGTTAAATCCAGAATACGTGGGCAACACAATTGTCCTGTCAGAAGATTACTACAAAATCTGTCTAAAAAGGCTAAAAAATGAAGGGATTATGTGCCAATGGATTCCCTTCAACTTACCTGAAAATGAATATCTATCAGTTTTAAAAACTTTTTCTTCTGTTTTCCCGCACACAATGCTATGGTATTTCGGCTGGACAGAAAGTCTTCTACTGGGTTCAAAGATGAAGCTGACTTTTGATTTTAAAGCTTTGAAAGAAAAAATGAAGAATTTTGACATTAGAACTGAGTTAAGCA
Organism: uncultured bacterium; assembly: GCA_964473625.1. Taxonomy (GTDB): domain Bacteria; phylum Zhuqueibacterota; class QNDG01; order QNDG01; family DSAB01; genus CAYYPT01. The sequence goes on from CAYYPT010000009.1 coordinate 5,822, forward strand.
AGTTCAATCTGGATAATCCTTTTGTTCTCTTGAGTAAATTTGTATGCGATGAGGAAAAAGTAAAGTTATATTCCCAGAACGCAGCAATAAATAGCTGGAATCGACCATACATAGAATTCCACGCTCCCATGGATTTTACTCTCCAGCAGCCACGCGGCGCTCTGGCAAAAAGATTACAAAAGCTGACCAGATTGGAATCAGAAATAGTTCCTCATCTTTACAACCTGGGTGAAAACAGTAAAGAAATTCAAAAAACAGTGAATGATTTAAAGTGGTATCGCCTTCTTACCAACACCATTCTTACTACAGCTATAAAAGAAGCTCTGGGTGACACAGCTAAATTCAAAAGACTGTATCCTGAAGATGTAAAAAAACACATTGATAACGGCAGGAAACTGTTTGAAGCAGGAAATTATAAAGAAGCAATAAAAGAATTCAAACAGGCCATCGCAATTGATAAAAATCTGGAAGACAGCTACAATTTTCTCTCTGCGGCTTACACCAAAATAGGCAGGCTGGAAGACGCCTGTAAAACTTTTCAGAAGCTGATAAATCTACAACCAAAAAACCACACTGCTCATTACAATCTGGGAGTGATTTATCATAGAATGGGAATGTATGATGAGGAGCTGTCTGAGTACAAAAAAGCTTTAAAGTTTCAGCCTGATTACTCACCTGCTCTCTATAACATGGGAATTTGGTACGGCAACAATGGAATGTATGATGAAGCCGTGGATGCATTTGAAAAACTCGTGGCAGTTGATCCTAATAATGTTCAGGCAAGATACTATTTGGCAATAGCATTCATGAAAAAGAACCAGTATGACGAAGCTCGTTTTCAGTTTAGCAAAGCAGTTGAAATTGATCCTAAATTTGAAAGTGCAAGACAGGGCTTGAAAGCTGTTGAAAAATTGACAGACAAAAAAGAAATTAATAAAGAAAGACTTCGACTAAGTCATATTCTGGTAAGCACCCGGAGTGAAGCCGAAAAAATCCTCCGGTTGTTAAAACAGGGCCAAAGCTTCGCTGAACTGGCAAAGAGGAAATCAATAGACAGAACCAGTGGCGTAAAAGGTGGAGACCTGGGATTTTTTGAAAAAGGAGATCTGCTCCCAGAATTAGAAGATGTTGTCTTTAATTTAAAAGTTGGTCAGATAAGCGGAATTGTCAAATCCCGGCTGGGGTATCATATATTTAAAAGGACGAAATGAAATTCCATGTATAAACTCTATTGTAGCTTAACTATCTTCTTTGTCTTAAAATGCTTGCCCATCCGAATCCTGCAGATATAAACACCTCCTGCACATTGATCGCCGCGGCTGTCTTTCCCATCCCACACTGCTCTATAAGTGCCTCCAATATCACAGGCTTTTTTCTCTACGGTTGCAACATGCTGGCCCAATATGTTAAAAATATCTATTTCTACAATGCCAGGCTGAAAAATAGTATACGTTATGGTTGTGGATGATCGAAACGGATTGGGATAATTCTGGTAGAGTTGAAAACTCGAAGAATTTATTTCGGGTTCTTTAAAAGTTTCTGGATAATTAATATAAAGAATTCTCAATTTGTTCTTCCAATCACAGTAAACCCATGGTTTCCGAACAACCATAGGGATAGAAGCCTCTCTTGAAAATCCCACCTGAAATGGACTTTCAGGATCATTCGTCTCAAAAATATCCAGTTGTGCCTCACCCATGAAAAGAAAATTATTTTGTGCGTACATGTATGGGAATGGAATGTAAGGTATAGAGACTGTTCCCTGTAATTTAGGATTCTCAGGATCACTTACATCAATAATATTAAGTGTGCCTACTCTCCCATTTCCCCAATATTCATCCTCGCGAGAAGTAATCACATAAGCATTTGATTTATCAACTGTTAAACCAATAAATCTACCGGAGAGCGGCAGAGAAGCCAGACTGTCTATTCCTAAAGTATCATTAAAACAATAAATAGAAAAATAATTGTCTCCTGCCCATCTTATATCCCCATAATATATTAAGTCATTACTTATTTGCAATTTTCCCTTTTCATATCCTATGTAGAAAGGAACAGTGGTTTTCACTAAGGAAACTGGGCAAAGCGGATCAGAAATATTGTAGACAGTCATCTCGCTGGGATAATCATGAAAAATGAAAAGCCGATTGTTTTGAATAATAATTTTTAAAGGTTGATTTACAAAATATTCTTCATCAACAGTTTTAAAGGACCCCGGTAAAGAAAGGTCAAGTACGATTAATTTCCACTGCCCATAAGATTCTCCACTACCAATGCAATAAGCAACACCGTCTTTCACCTTAAATTCATCAATATAATCTTCCTCCGGGAAATCAAAACTTCCTACAAGTTGAAGAATATAGTGTTTTGTTAATTGAAAAACATACAGATGGTAACCATTTCCTTCTGCTAAAACATAAAGAAAATCTCCATCCAACTCAATTTGTCTGAAGTAGAGACCTTCTGGTAAAAAGTCTAACTGGGAAAAAATTTTCACATGCCCTATTTCTTGTAGAGGAGGAACGTGAAGTGAAAAAGTATCTAAACTCGCCAGCTCAATTTGGCCGTCAAAAACAGAAACTGTCCATCTATATGTAGAATCACCCTTGAAAAAATGACTGCCATTGAAAAGAAAGGTTGTATCACTTGTACTGTAAAATGGCTTATTTTCTCCAACCCAGTAGAAAAAATAAAAAAGTGAATCCTTGTCCATATCAAATGATTGGTTCCAGGAAAATTTCATCTGAATGGTTTTAATCTTCTCTCCATCTCCAGGTTCAAGAAGATGAAACGTGTCTGGTGTATGATTTATCACCAATTCTCCTGGAATAGAAGTCAATTTTACTTTCTCACCATTTATTCCAGATCCATCTAATCGAGAAAGTTGTATGGCTACTGTTCCCAAAAAAGTACTGTTTTTTATCTTGCCCCCCAGATCTACAATGTTTCCTACCCCTTTTAAAAAATTTCCATTTCGACCAGAGACTTTGACCCGGATTTTACCTGAAGAAAAACTCAAAATCTCTACATCAAAATTTTCAGTACGATCTGTTGGAAATACCTTGTTCAAACTTAAAAGAGAAGAATCAAAACAGACGTCAAATTCTACAGAAGAGATCGCTATCTGTGGATTTGTAAGATTGATCGGTATCGATATAGTTCCAACTCTTGGATCAGCAAAGCTTTTTTCTACGCGCAAAATCCCACCATAATTATACACCTTTCTGGCAAAAAGGCTCAATGTTTTGAGCTTTGCAACGCTGTCCAGACGATTAAGTCCATGCCCCACAGCAATAGCAATAGCAATCGTCTGGGTGTCTCCAGGTGCCATATTAAAAGGTCCTGAAGAAAGCATAAAACGGCGGTCTTCTTTCTGTGAATCTATCCAACCAATTCCAGAAATTGGATCTCCGGATAAACCCCAGTCTGTCCTAATGTCCGAAATGGGATTTATCATTGGTTCACCATTTTCATTCAAACCCTGCATACGCAGATAGGCTTGATAGGCCCCATATTTACTGCCACAAACAAACTCACCCCAAAGGTCATGGGTTCCCCACAATCCATGTTTATAATAAAGAGGGGCCTTTGCTGGCAGGTTTCGGTATCCTACGATTCTTTTCCGGCCGTTAAAAGCCGTATCTCCCGGCGATTCCACAATAGGCGTTTGAAGAAAAACATAACCAACAGAAGGAATATCTGTTTCATATCCGCAATCATCATAATTATCGCCATTGTAATCGTATACAAGAGCCAGAGCACTGTCGCTCCCAACAAGGTCGTCCCCGGCACCCCCTAACTCACAGTCTGAAAAAATACCAACGTAGGCATCTTTCCAGAATTCATGACTCTTATTTATAATTTTCCACCGAATAAAGAGAAGATCGTCCAAAGTGCTCCATCCAAAAACCGTCATGTGAACCTCAGCACCCAGGGGTTCTGTCATGGTATTTCTGTGCCCAACTGGATAAGGATATCCATCAGTAAAACAGCACCATAGAGTCTGATCCCCGAGGAGAAGCGGGTTTCCTGATTCATCCACAGGAGCTCCCTGATCCGCCGGCCATTCGATATAATCTCTACTGTTTAAAAGGCTGTCTGCTGTACCGATTTTGTAGACCCGAAAAGACTTGCTCCCTCGGCCAAAAGGCATCCCTTCCTCATCTATTCCCCCTGGAGTGGTATCTGCCACATAAGTATTCACAACAGCCCTGAGCGAATCACCAACCACAGCTCCTATAATAAGACCCGAGGAATAGACAAGGGCATGGTATCGATTGGGCTGTCCTTCTATCACACGGGGATAGAAAAGTCCACTTTGCCCTGTTGCGGGATCACTAGCGAATATCCCGTTATTTTGAACATACATCGCCATGTTATTTGCATCGAACATACGGGCAGTTGTACACGTAGTATCATTAATATCGGTAGATTGCCTGATGTCATCCAGCTTGTGGTGTGCAAAAAGTAGAGATGTACTAAGATACAATGAAATTAAAATAATCCAGGGAAGATCTGGATGGACCCAATTTTCTAAAATAGATTTCATTTTCCTTGGCCTCTTGCCTAATACAAAATAAACGACTCTCTCGGCATTATCACGGCCAATTTCAAAACTTTAACACCAACATTGGGTATTTTAACATAAGCAATGTACATCCCGCTGGCTACTGGCAGCTCTGGGGAAGAATCATTTGTTAAATCCCACCGTTCAAAACCTGTACCATTGTTATGCGCAATTGTTTTTACTAACTGCCCGCTTAAACTAAATATTCTGATTGTACATTCAGGAGGTAAGTGACTAAATGTTACAAAATGACGATAGTAATTTTTCTCTGCTTTGTTATATCCAAAATAGGGATTGGGAAAAACATTTATCTCATTTATACGGGATCTGGCAATATCGTCTGACACCGTAGGAGCTGCAGTAGAAAAAGTAAATTTATCATCAGTAGTAACAGGATGATTACACCAGATCCAGAATTTAAACTCTTCGTTACCGGTATAATAATTACCCCGCTGTGTCGGCCAGATTACATAGAGAACATCGGCTCCAGGGGCCCAGAGGCCATCATTAACAAAAGGCTCTGCATCTGCTGGATAAGTGCTGCCAGTAGGGTCATAACCACTATTCATTATGAAAAGCACCTCGTATCCACCTTTGGGAAGCCCTGCTTCTGAACATGCAACAGGATCCCACCGAAGATCGGCAATACCAAGGCTGTCCCGGCCATCCTCTAAAAAACAGAGATTCAAACGACGCGGATGATCGGGATTATCTACATCATAGGCTGCTCCAGGAAAATCTCCCATACCTTCAAATTTAAAACCTTTATCCCTACGATATACGTATGCTTTTGACCATGGGTATTGATCAGGATCTAAAGTATTGTGCCACTTATTCCAAAAATCAATTCTTACATTTATGTAATCTAATGGACCGAGAGTACTTCCATAAAACTTTTCGCCAATATCCATCCCACCGTAAAAAGTCACACCTCCCCAGTTAACCCCCGTAATATAACAACCACCCCAAAAACTAAAACCTCCGTAGCCCCGAGCATAAGAAGAATAGATACCCTTGTTCAAATTGAGCCCATAATCAACAATAGTTGGTCCAGAAACTTTTATCAAAAACCCATCAACTACTGGATAAGCCTCATCTCCGGAAAAGTTCTTTTGGTCTACTAAAACATCTTTCCCTACTGTAACATCTGTTAATTTCCATCTCCAATCCTTTGACGTATCCGATCCAAAAGGATAAAATTCCACTCTGTATTCGTGTCCTGTGAGTTTCGATGGGGCAAGCACCCTTACTTCACACTTCGCATCACTTGAGCCCTGATGGAAAACCTGAACAGTATCTCCAACATCAGCATTGTATTTCGTATTAAGTAGAGGAAACTGAGGAATTGCTACCACTGTTTTTTTCTCTGTTTCAATAACTTTGGGTACACCCTTGAGGTTATATGCGTAGGCCGTAACTGCAAAATAGTAATATTTCCCATTTACCAATCTCTTGCCCTGCCAATCTTTCTTAATATCAATGTAGTGCTGAACTCCTGAATCCTTACCTTCCGCTACTTTAATCTCTGCCATATATCCTAACTTCTCACTGTAACCATAATCCATAACAGTACGAACACCATTCTTTTTATCAAAAACTGCAATCCTATGCCATGGTCCATTTTCTGTCTCACCTTGATAAACATTGTAACCTTCAAACTCGTATCTCCCCATGTCTTCTAACCCTCTAATTCTCTTTGAACAATATGAACTTGCATTTGTATCCCAGGAAAGAACAACCTCCTGATTAAGCTGGACTACCTCAACAGTAGGCTGAGGCAACGGAGGCATAGACAAAAAGTTTGAATCATACACTAACTGAGCCGATCTGTCACAGTACTTCATCATTGTTATTGAACTAAGGTTACTTTCAGCTTGACCTACTATATAACCAACTGCTACTGTATAAGGTACACCTATCTCCAGTGTGAAAGGGCCGGATGCAAGACTCATTCGCATATCATCACCATCCCATGTAAGTGCTTGAATCCAGCCTGTCCCAGCAACAGGATCACCAGAGAACGGAAATTTGGTAATACTATTCCCACGGGTAGGATCACGCCAGTGTGTACTGTCTCCTTTGAGTCCCGAACAATACCAATAGGCCATTTGTGCACCCTTAGAACTCTGAAGAGTAGGATCGCTCATACCCCTGGGACCACCACCTATGTATACAGCAAAAGCAGTCATGGAAAGGACTTTGTGATCTGGAATAGGTTCCTCACCGGGCAGATATGCAGTATCACCAACTGATGGCACTACTGGTCCCTGCAAGAAATCACATCCAAAGCAAGGTACAGCAGCACCGTAAACATCATCATTATCATCCATATTGTATGCATAACCAATACCCAACGTAGTATCACAACCCACTCCGTCATCAGAAGCACCGCCATCATCGGGATCAAAAAACTGGGCGACGTAAGCATCTTCAAGGGGCTGGGTTCCCTTGTTAATAAATGTGTACTTAATAAAAATGACGTTTTTCAATGCACTTGGCAATCTATATCCAAAAACAAGTTGATGAACTTCCAGACCAATAGGATCTTTAGTCCATACACCGGAATGATTTGCGTAGTCATTGTAAACACAGTAGAGCATCTGATCACCGTACATCTTGTTTTCCATGCCCTGAGCAATTGCCTCAGCGCGATCCTGGGCCATCTCAGGGCTATCCCAGTTATCCCTGGTAAACTTGAAAACTCTATACTTGGAATCATTTGGATCATCAGGAAGCCCCCCCACACCAAGAATCATACCAGGCTGAAACTCAGTAGCATAATCTGCTGCTGCAGAACGAATCTCACCACCAATTTTGCCGAGTACCCACAACCCAGATGTGTAGATAACAGTATGATCAGTTGGAGCACCATTTGGGTAATAAAGCCCTGACTGTCCAGTAACAGGATCACTGCAGTTAATTCCGTTATTAGAAAACCAAGCAGCAATGTTATTGACATCCATGAGTTTGTAATCAATGGTATTTATCTTGGATAATTTTTGCTTTTCCCCCTTGGCAATTTTTGCTGATACTGTTGTACTGGATATCAACCTGAGACAGAAAAAAAGACCCAAAAAATAAAAAAAGATTTTGCTGGGTTTCATGATGATTTCCCCCCTGTACAAGCCAAAGGTTTATCAAAACTCAAATTTTATTCCAAACCTTACCTGTCGAGGAACCTGCCAGCCAAAAGTACCGCAGTTTGTCAGCAGTGCCCTGTACCAACGTATGTACTCTTCTTTACCATAACGCGACTCTTCGGCTTGACTTTTTCCAGTGTCTGCTTCTAACCAACCGTCGGTATCAGGTCTGCCTGTTTGTCTAAAGACTGCTGTAACTGATTTTGTATTTAACAGGTTGATCACCCAAACATAGAGATTAAAATTTATCGGACCAATGTAAAAAGACTTACCAAACTTGGTATCAACTTGATAGAACCACGGCAGAGTAGAAGAATTAGGCGTTTCTATTGGCTGAGCCACATAGTAACCAAATACCTCACTGAAACCATCTCCATTCTTAATTCGTGTAAAATGTGCTCCACTGTGAAAAGTAAAGAGAAGATTAAGCCCCAAATTCGCAAATAGATATTTACCAAAAATCCTTGGCCCACTTTTTGGTTTGGTGCAAATATCCAGATCAATCATACCCTTGTGTCTCTCATCAAAATCAAGTGGAGCAACAAGAACTGGAAGAAAATTCTCGGTTTGAGACAATGCATCCTCAAAATGACTGTCAGATGCTGATCCAGTTCCATTTGCACGGGATAAGGTATAGTTAGCAGCAAGAGCGAAACCATTTGTGCGGTATAAATAAAGCTCAAGAGATAAACCTTTAACAGTTGACCATCCACCGTTCTCTGTTAAAATCACTGAACTGACCCCAGGAATATTGGTCTCTAATATTCCTGTTCTTGTTAAGCTGCTGTAAGTTCTGGAAAAAGCTGTAACACTGAACGAAGAAAACTTGCCAAAATTGTATACCCAACCTATCTCATACTGTGTGAGCTCTTCAGGCTTCAGATTAGGATTAGGAAACTGATCTTTATACCCAGCAAACAAACGGTCAAGAAAATATTGTCGGCTTTCAAAAAGATCATTGAACTTTGGCATGTGTACATATTTCCCAATCTGTACATGAAACACGCTATGATCTGTAAGTGGGAAGGAAATCCCCAATCTGGGACTAATAAAGGTATAAGGACTCCGATTAACAAAATTTTCCTCACTGACAAAACCAGTACTGTCCCTTTTTATTTCTCGCCAATCTCTTAACTGTTCAATACCAGTATCAAAAAGATCAAATCGAATCCCTCCATTAACAACCATACTATTGAATTTTGCTATTTCCTGTACATAAAAAGACGCATTAATGGGATGTGGAGGGCTATCATGACCATCAAATGGAACCAATGAACCATCTATATTAGAAAAGTAAGTCCTGCTCTTATTGATCTTATTCCCGTAGATATCATAACCATAATTTTGGACTGAACCATAACGACGATAAATCCAATAGTCTGAAATTTCCTGAGGCGTTCCCTTAACCTTTTCCGCATTTGAGAACCCTTGAAGCATTTTAAGTGTTTGAATTGAATAGTGCCTCAGAGTGTAATAATTAAAATCTCCACCCATAGAGAGATCAAAATTCTTCCCAAATTGTTTGGATATATCCAGTCTCACTCCCCAATAACTTTGATCCAACTTGTTAAAGCTTGCAACAGGAACTCCCGGACATTGAACCTTTTCATAAAGAGGAAGATAATAATAAAACCTTTTAACTACACCAGTATCAACAAGAGCCGAATTAAAAACAGGGTCTCCTAACTTTCGAATATCATCCCACCAGATTGGATCACCATCCTGTGAACCACTGTAAAAAGTGCTGAGCCTTAAATTATAATGAAAAGTCGGCGTAACCCTATGGCCAAAATTAATATAACAGCTGTAGTTCTTAGAACGATACCGTCTCCCGCGAACAGGAGTTACGTAAAGATCAAGCGGGTCCCCATTTGAGCCTTGTTGAGAACGGCCCCAGAAATATGACCCCCCAATCCTCAAGTTAAATGGTTTACGATTCCATGTTAAATTCCCGCTTATCGTGTTACTAACTTCTCCTCCGCCCGGCAATCTGCCCGGTGGAATATCAGCGTAGAGATTGAGAGAATCTTTAACCACGCTCCACCATTGAGTTTCATAATCCAACCCCCACCATCCTTCGACTTTAAGTGAATCCTGTTTCCAGCCCTCAAATCGGGTTGCTGGACTTGCACGATATAACCTCTGTGCCGCAAAATAGAACTTTAAGTCTTTTACTAAGGGCACAGGACCGCTAAATGTCAAAACATAATCATCGTAACCGTAAGAATAAAGATCTTTTATCCCAAGAATTTCATATTTCTTGCTTTTCACAGCCCAAAAATCATCACTTATTAACTCTCCTGTCAGATGGTACTGGGACCTACCTGTTCTGGTCAGTGCAGCAATATTTCCTGACATTTCAAATCCACTGGATACATCGCTGAAAGTGCTGAACAATACTTTATCAATAGAATTTGGTATCACATTCATTCCCAGTTTTCCATTCATCGGAAGCCGAACATACACCCCATCCACACTCCATCCATTTTCATCTGAACGCCCCCCGAGTATGTGGAAATCTCCATCCTTACGAACCACACCTGGCAAAAGTGTCACTACCTCACTTAATTCTCTAACAGGAAGTTTTTCAATATTGCCCCATTTCAATGACCAGATTTGGTAACCATTACGATTCTCCCCCCAGGGTTTAGCAGGAACGATAGTTTTTCGCCTGTGGGGCCTTTTCTTAATTCGAAAAAGTGTAATGTCTATGGTTGTTGTTTGGTCTGGGAAAACCACCACATTCTTAATTTTTCTCTTCTTATAGCCTTTAAGTGATACCAGTAAAGTCTGCTCTCCCCAAGGTGGATTAATCAAAACGTATTTCCCTTGTTCATCTGTTCGACAAACCAGTTTCGTTCCTTTTATTTTTACACGAACTCCTTTAAGAGGCTGACCTGTTTCCCCATCCCGGACAGTACCGCGAATCATTTCTGTGGATGCCAAAATTACTGTTGGCAAAAGAAGAGACAAAAAGAAACTCACGGCAACTACCTTTCGTACTTTCTTGGATATCATGAGTAAACCTCTTAATTACTTAAGGTTTTACCTCTAATTTATTGTTTCTTACTTTTAAAGGAATCTTCAGAAAATCCGCTCCAAAATCTTCAACATTTTCACCAAGACTCTTAATCAAATCTGCTGGAATATTTTCTTGTTGAATTAGTATATACGGAACAACTTCGTATTCACCAACAGGAAGAGTACCGGGCTGGTGAGAAATTACCAGATGTAATAATTCTGGAAATTCACTGCTCACAGGGAAAAAACCCGGTAGATACTCTTTCTTTTTATTATAAATTGTTCTAACAAACTCACCAGAATCTGCCTTTTTAAGAAAGCCTGTTATCAATATTGTATCACCTTTGTACGAAGGTTTACTAAACAGACTTGTAGCCCATACTGTATCTTCAACGGCCCGAGTTGTAATAATAACAGAGATAGAATCCTGACTATCCTCTTTCACTGAACACGGATTAATCGACGCATTCAGGTCAAGCATCTTAGATAAAATCATGGTATGATTTAGCTCTCCTTTATCATTGAGTCCTGCTTTAGAATACTCAATATTTCCATTTACAACTGCTATCTCCACGTATTTCAATTGGTAATTGGCAACGTAAAAATAGAGTTTGAATACTCCGCTCAAACCACCGCCAGGCTGGAGCGAAGGCTGCGGCAGCTCTATTTGAAATTTACCATCCCTGTCTGTACGTGTACTTAAATCAAAACCTTCCAACCAGACAAATACATTGTTCGGACAAACCCCATCACTGAGCTCCACCTTTCCAACAATCGTTCTATTTATCGGTGTAATCTTATCGTCTTTAAAAAAGGGGTTTTCTGTACAGCCGCCCAGTATAAAATAGACAACAAAAATCAGAATGAAAAAAAGACTGGATATTTTCTCCATGACTAAAATTCCTTAAAACTGATCTTAAAGTCAAATCATCAATGAATCCTTGCCACTTTTTCGTAGAAGAATCAGTATTGTATCCCAACCGTGAGATAAAATCTTCGATCACGAATTGTCAAACCTGACAACTCAACAGTCCTGTTCAAGAGATTACGTCCAGCAGCATTACCCATCAATTTTAATTTGCCAAACTCAAAAGTTTTACTTAGATAGAAATCAAGATTTGTCTGACCGGGCAGGCCAACTTCTACAAAACCAAAGGGATATTGTCTTATCCAACCCACCTGTTCACTCTCTTTGAACAAATGGAGTTGAAGCCCATAGCCAGCATGATTTATCCTCAAATTTAAGGTAGCCTTCGCATCGCTTTTAAATGGAAAAGCTGCCTTGTTTGAAATAAAATAACGAGAGACCCCAATCTCAATAGTAACTTTTTTACGAAACAGAAAAACTCCCGATTTCGTCTCCAGACCTGTCATGTTAGCATCTTTGACATTATCAAAATAGGCAAGAGGAACACCAGGAGTATAAAAATAAGTAAATTTATTACCGTAGTAATTTTTGAAGAAATTACCTGAGAATTCCCATCCATATATAACAGGATGTCCTTGAATATCTTTGGTTATCTCTATCCCCAATTCTGTCCCACTATCTTTTTCAGGATTAACATTTGAATGTGTGAGAATCGGTGCAGTGATAAAAGGAATGCTGATCTGTTGAAAGAGATTTGGGAACTTGATGTTTGTACCAAAATTCATATAACCATTGAATGTGAGATCACCACGATTGCCATTAAGATTTGCAGAAAACTTAACCACTGTTTCATTCCAGAGATGGATCTGGGATGGGGGGAAAACTAAACCTTCCTGAGAGCTTTCATTTCCAAAACTCATCTCTTGATTATTTTGTTCGTTTTTCACAATATCGTGACGGATGCTGAGATCAAAATCCATCGAGGATATAAAGTCGTAACCACTGGGCGCGTGATATTTTGAAATAGCAAAAAATCCTTTGTGTATCTGATTAAATTGAATATCAATACCATGAGTGGCAAAAGTGGAGTACTGCCGGAACTTCAGTTTGCTATTTTCAAATTGGTAACCCAGCAAAAATTCCATTCTTTTTAGGACTATACACTTTCCTGCATTAAAAGAGAAAACATCGTCATATATCTTTTTAGAAAAACTCTGGGAAACCGCACTAAACCCCTGCTTTTCATCTAACTGGTGGTAAGAACCAGAGAAATCTAAATTTCTTAAGAAACCAATATCACCTTTATACTTTAATAAAACAACTCTATTTAAATCAGATAAGTTCTCCATATCCCTATGGTTATTGTAATCAAGAGAGGATCTGAGATACATAACAGTAAGAGAATTTTTGTCTCTGTTTTCAGAGAAATTATATACAAGACTGGCAGTGTGATGAGATGCCCGGTTTTGCAGAAATTCATTTGTGTTAATAGTATTAGAAAAGACCCGCTTTGTTGCTCCTTTTGTAAAACTGTACATAACATGTAATCTGTCGATATCCTTATAGAGGTGAAGTCCCCAATTCCCGGAACGGTAAGTCCCAATTCTCTGCTGAAAACGAATATTATAATCACTATAAACCTTTGGAACAATACTAACTATTCCGGACAGCGCTCCTGGACCGTACAATACTGTACTACTCCCCTTAATAATTTCAAGCCTATCAAGATCCTGGAGATCGATCAGTGAAAGATCAAAAACATTGTCAAAGCTACTGTTTATTCTAATACCATTATACACCACGAGAACCTCGTCAGGATTTCCTCCACGTATTGCAATGGTCTTCTTACCGCTCATTCTTTCATCGATCTGAACACTGTGGTCAGTGCTCAGGAAATCTCCTGCATCTGTAAAACCGCGGGTTTGAAAATCTCTGGATTTCGCAACAGAAATGGATTGCGGTAGATCTTTTTTGATTTCAGGAGCCATTCCCAGGGCTTCGATTGTCAAACCTTTCAGGGGAATTACACGAGGCTGGAGATAAATATTATGTAACGTTTTAGCCGAATCAAGAGGAACCTCTAAAACATCATAGGCAACATGCTGAAACACAATTATCATATCCGGATTGGGTTTGAGAATTTTAAGAAAAAATTTGCCACTGAAGTCACTAACAGTGCCAATTTGTCTACCCTTCACAAAAATGTTTACAGAGGGAATTCCCGCATAAGTGTTTTTATCGCGAACCTTGCCGCTGACTGTAATCTCCTGGGCAAAGATCAAAGAAGAAATAGAAAAGAACATAGATAACAAAAAAGTGAATCTTATTATCTTCATAATAACCTGTGTGTTGGTAAAGAATCGAGTATTATTTTTATTCCATGAAGATCATCTTTCTGGTCTGGATAAAGTTACCAAACGATCCCACGGCCTCAATCCTGCATATATAAATGCCACTGCTAACTTTCCTGCCGTACCTGTCTCTCCCATCCCATAGTATACTATGGACACCCACTGCTTGATCTTTATCTACCAACAGCTTCAATTCCCTACCTAAAAGATCAATGATGGTAAGAGTTATATGGCTATTCTGGGGTATGTAATAACTGATATCTGTTTTCCCATTGAAGGGGTTGGGATAGTTCTGATACAATCGAAATCTTTTTAATGCGAAGGTTTTTCTTTGAAAATCATTTACTCCTGTAATCTCTTGGCCCCATAAAACATATACAGCACCATTGGGTTTTTCTCCCGGAGCAGCTACAATTATATCATCGTATCCATCCCCGTTAATGTCACCACAGGCAAGACTTGTCCCGAGATTATCCGACGAATCAGCGCTTACAATAGCAAGATCAGCAGGTCTTTCCTTCAAGTCCCAAACACCAGAAAGCTTCGCTCCACCAAGAAACAGATAAGCCTTCCCAGGCGGTGTTGGAACATTAAACTCACTGAAAGGAGCACCAGCTAATATGTCTTCAAAGCCGTCAGCGTTCACATCTCCTGTGGCTATTGCACTCCCCAACATACCACCCTCCAATTCCCCAAAAATATCCAAAGCAGGGGAAACAGTTCCGAAATCAATCAACCTGGGCATACTGGAATTTCCGTAAACAACTCTTAGTCGCCCAGAACGATTAACCTCATCAGGACTTGCCTGGCGGGAGCCAAGTACAACATCGTCCAATTTATCTCCGTTGAAATCTCCCATAGCCACACTGTAAGCCATGTGCTCCTGGAACTGGCTTCCCTTAAACCTTACATCGACACTATCCACTCCAATATTGATTGCTTTTGGAAAACTATGTCTGCCAAAAACTATATAGGCTTCTCCCTGATCCGTCAAGGGCAGCTTGGTATTAACCTTGTATGCACCAATAAGTATATCCTTAAATTTGTCACCATTAAGATCACCAGAAGCAGTTGCCCACCCGCAATAGTCATTCGTCATAACCCCTGCTATCTGGATAATACAACGTACAGGCTGTGCCAAATCTTCCACCGCAGGTGGATTTTCAGTATTAAGAATAGAAAAAACACTCCCTGCAAGATATTGGGTACTGTCAGGTCGCCTAGCCTTATAAGCCCCCATGATAATATCTTGAAAGCCATCATTGTTTAAATCTCCTACTGCAAGCGAGATGCCAAGAGCATCTCCTTCTTCTCTTCCAAAAATTAGCTCATCAGGAGGTGTTGTATCCAGATTCCACTCGGGCAAAAAGCCACCTTTTTTACCATAAATTATGTAAACAGAACCTGCTCCCCTCCGCCCCAAAGGGCTGGCCCCGGGTGCACCAATCAAGATGTCGTCGATACCATCTCCATTGATATCTCTACATTTCACAGTCCGACCAATGTCTATGCTGTCTGGTCCCATAATGAGAGAAAAAGCACCAGAAAAAGTTTTTATGTCAAGAGTATCGGGGAAAAAAGAATTGCCATAAACAAGGTAAACTTTTCCACCAAGAGGCTCTCCTAAATCATTATAGTAAGGAATGCCAATAATTAAATCCTCAACCCCATCTCCATTCACATCTCCACAGGACAGGGACCACCCAAAATTTGCAGTCTTTCCTGGAGGAATGATAGTAAGATCAGCCTGATTTTTGCTGAGATCTATCCTTTCATGTCCATATAGAGTATTGAAGAGAGGGAAAAAACCTACAAGAAAACTAATCACTACTGTTTTCATTTTAGCAAATCCGGATTTGTTACGGGGGAAAAACCTCTTTTTCATCAAGCCTCAATATCCCCGCCTGATCCTCTCCATATAGTTTGGATAGTGTACTTCACCACGTGCAGTAGAATGAAGCAAGGTATAATCTCTAAAACCTGACAAATCTGCGAATACAAAAATCACTCCGCCCTGAATTTCATCGTAGTGCCAGACCTCATAAGGTCTGTAGCCTTCTGTACTTGGGTTTCTGTCAATATAATCCGGCTCACCATAAAAAATAAAAACTCGGCCGCGATCTGTTTTCCACCCTTCTTTTTTCATAACGCTAAATTTTTGATTGCAATAACGAACTCGTTTCATGTATTCCTGGTGGAATTCATTAATAAAAGTTGCCGGATTGGTATCAAATTTTTTCCAAAGGGAATAAAGAAAACGACGCTTAGCTTCCACATCTTTCAGTGACTTATATGTATTCCTCTGTTCAGGTGTAGTGATATAATCAGTATATTTAAAATCTTGATCTAATTCATCCTCATTCATACTAGCAAATTCACTCTTTTGGACCAGATTGTCTTCGCTTAGATTTACGACCTCTGTATGGGAAACCATTTTTTTATTGTAGACATAAAATTTTACATCCTTTGATATAAGCTCTTTATCAACGCTGTCAGCAATCGCACAGTGAAGAAAGTAAGTACCCATAGGTAAAATATTTACAGACACTGAACCAATTTCAACTCGAGATCCTACTTGCTTCTTACGAAAGAGAGAAACTGGTTTTATTTTATCAACTGGTTTGCCATTAGCATCTAAAATTGAGTAACAAACTCTATAACTCTGCCCTTTGATATTTTTAAGAAGATTGTAGGTCTCAACATAAAAATGAAGAACAGGAAGAAAATCGCCAAAAACACGGCTCGGATTAGGTACAACTAATAGTGTGTTCTTGTAAAATGGATTCTTTTTATCATGCGAATTTACTCCTATTGAACTGGCAAGTTCTATATCGCTCAAGAGCAATTCTCCAGAAGGAAAACCAGAAATATCTGCTGAAAAAGAAGCAGAATCAGTGTAAACAGAATTATGCAAATCTCTGACAGTAAGAGAAACTGAATAATCAGCAGGAGGCGCAAGCACTTGAATTCGATCCACAATCGCCTTATTACGCTGAGTTTCTGTAGTATCAGAAAGAATATCTCGAACTTTCCAGGCGAATTCTTTCCATATCGTCCCCTCTTTAATTATTTTAAGTCTAAGAAGAACAATAGAAGAAAAACTATTGTTATCAGCACCGACATAGGTTAGCTGATTTCGTGGAATAGTATAATATATCTCCCAATAAACCCGGGTGGAATCATAACGGAAGACTGCACTATCCACATCAATTCGGGCCCATGCTGCCACGGGCATTACAACAACCCATATGGCAGCAAATATAATCCAAAAAAGTTTCCGTGACATAAAACATCCTTTCTTATATACTAAACTTTTAGCACTTAGGTAAAAATACAACAAGAAAAGGGTTGGCTCTTTTCCCCAGGCCAACCCTTTTCTTTTAACCAATGATCTGCTATTTAGAACCCGAGCTTCACAGTAAAGATAGTACTATTTGAGAAGAAGTCAGTAGTTCTATAAGCAAAATCCACAGCAATATTAGTGTTGCCTGTCAGTTTGTACTTAAATCCAGCACCGAAAGTCGGCCCATAAATATAATCTTTTGCGCCAAGATATTCTCTCTGATTATTCTCATAGGAATACCCGCCTCGCAAGAAAATCATATCATTATAGACCAACTCAGCGCCGCCTAAGTACTCATCATTCCCAAAATTATGGTTCCTGAAGTTAGCCATAACTGTTAAGGAAGCATTCTCAACGGGCTTTAGTTCGTAAGCAACACCTAATTCGAACATAGAGGGCAGTTCAGCACTCTGTGTAGGGAATGCCAGACGATGGGGAGGAGTTTGTGGTTCCGTGTCAGGAAGGTAAACTAATCTTTCAGTATCACCGCCGCTAAATGTAATTGTGGAACCATAGTTTTTCATTGCAACTCCAATTTTAATACCCATGCCCGTCAGGTACTGCACACCCATATCAAAAGCAACTGCTGTTGCGCCCATACCCATAATCTTCTCAGAAATCATTTTAACAGTTACACCTGCATATATACGATCAGTCATGGCTCGGGAAAAAGCTCCGGATAAGGTAAAATATGTAGGCGAGAACATAATCCCATTGCCATCAGGAGCATCTTCAGTGGTCTGCTCTATATCCCCAAATCCAATTGACTGGAATGAAAACGCCAGAGAACCGAATCCAAGCTTGGTAGCCACTGCAAGATTGGTAATATTAATATCAGCGATGTAATTCATATAAGAAAAGCTCGATTCTACACTCTGGTTCGTATTGGCAATTCCTGCAGGATTCCAGTAAAGAGCATCCACTCCAGTAATAGAAGCTAAACATGCACCTCCCAATGCTGTGCCCCGGGCTCCAACGGGGATGAGAAGTTCCTGAGCTCCGGCTGTACCGGTCTTCTCTGGATTTCCAGCGCTGGCTAGACCAACCAGTCCTGCCACCGTTAAAACAACCAGAGAAAAGATTAACAATTTTTTCGCTTTCATACCAAATTTCTCCTTTCTTTTCTCTTACGGAAGACACCCAAACACTGAGACGAGGAGTTTCTCGGCCGCAAGCTTTTGCCTTGCGGCCTGCCCCTCTTCAATTTTACATGTGTCGGTATCTTGCCTGACGGTTGATGATGGCGATCTTAAGAATCTTCTGCCCAACATTGGGAACGTCAACCAGAGCAATATACATCCCGCTTGCTGCAGGAAGACCATGCTCGTTGTTCAAATCCCACTTCTCGAAAGGCGTTCCGTTAGTGTGCTCGATCGTCCTCATCATTTGACCAGAGAGAGTAAATATACGAATTGTGCATTTCTCTGGCAAATTGTTAAAGGTGATGAACTGGCTAAAGAAATCCGTCTCAGCCTTGTTCGATGCAAAATAAGGATTCGGGAAAACATTAATTTCATCGAGACGGGCTTTGGCAACATCTACTCCCTTCTTAGCAGCATAATCAGCCGTACTGAAAGTAAAAACATCAGCGCTACTATTCGGCTTGTTTGTCAGAAAACGAACTGTCGTGCCAGCAGGCGGATCGCCTGTCCCAGTGTAATTTACAACTACGAGCCGACCGAGTGGCCTACTATACACCATTCCCCACATGTTATCTGCAGAAGCAAAATCACCTGCATCACAAGCAGCAGCAAAATCAGCATAACCGTTGGCTGCATTATCAACGTAATAAAAGTAGATCCGGTCGGAACAAGGAAGACCCCAAACATTCTCTACAGCATCACCATTAGGAATATCCCAAACATCGGGTGTTCCACCATCCTCGTAGAGACAAGCCATCATCTGGACATCGTCTGAAGGATCATCAGGGGTAGAGAATCCAATATCCCAAAGCTCGAATGGAACTTTAATGTAAGTTCCAGAGGTGAACCCAAATGTAGCCCAACTAGAATCTGCTGTCCAGCGGATTTCATAATCATGACACTTGGAGATGTCTCCTATATAGGAACCTTGGTAACTTATAAAGAATCTGCCACTGTAATTATCATCATCAGGGCAACTTAAACTCAGCCAAACATTGTTCCCACCATACGGTGCTCCTGCAGCATCCTGTTCATCCGGAGGAAGAGAACTGTAACTTGGGTTAGAAACCTCAACAACTGCAAGAAGACCAGGTGAAGGCCCTGCAACTTTCACCAACATTCCATCAACCATCTGAAAATCTTCATCGGTCCCCTGATGGAATTGATCTACCAAAAGGTCCTTACCCAATGTAACATCAGTAAGCTTCCACGCTACTTCTCCGTAATGCGCACTGGTAGTATCCTCTATGGTGTAAAATGTCACCTTGTAATCGTGACCTGTAAGTTTAGCAGGATCAACAACAATAGGAATAACAGCACCTTGGCTAACGCCAGTATGAGTTACTTCAATGGTATCACCGTATGTAGCATTGTATTTTGTATCAAGCACCGGTCTCTGTGGAATAGCAGTTACTGCCTCTGTAGCATTCTCAAGAACCTTTGGTATACCATTAGGATTGTAAGCATAAGCTGTCACAGAGAAATAATACTTTTTCCCATTAATCAGTGGTGTATTATGGAGGTAATCCTTTTCTATGTGGAAAGAATAGCCAATACCTGTATCTTTACCCCATTGAACAGGTTGATTTACCAATGCACCTATGTCAAGATTAAATTTCATATCCCAGATAGTAGTAATACCATTTACTTTATCGAGAGTAGCAATCTTGGTCCAGGGACCTGCTGCAGAAGGAGCCTGGTAAATATTGTATCCCTCAAAATTGTATCCTTTATCCGAAAAAGTGGCAGCCGCGGGATCCCACGTAAGTATCAGATCCTCATCTAACTGAACCACAGAAACTTTTGGCTGTGGAGGCGGAGAAGGAAGCTCAAAGTTCATATCGTATGCAAGCTGCGCTGACTGATCGTAGAACCTCATTACAGTAATTGAGCTTAAATTATCAACACCCTGTCCTACTACGTAACCTACCACAACTGAGTAAGGAACACCTACTTCAAGGTTAAACGGACCAGAAGCAAGACTCATACGCATGTCATCACCATGCCAGGTGATTGATTGAATCCAGCCTGTTCCTGCAACAGGGTCACCGTAGAAGGGCCAATTTGTCACTGCATTTCCTTTAGTTGGATCCTGCCAGGCAGTACCATCGCCCTTGAGCCCTGAGCAGAACCAGTACGCCATCTGGGCACCCTGAGCACTCTGGAGGCTGGGGTCTGTCATACCTGAAGGACCACCATTAATATAAGGACCAAATGAGGTCATCGGGAGAACTTTATAGTCAGGAATAGGATCCTGTCCAGGAAGATAGGCAGTATCACCAGGCGAAGGAACTACAGGACCCTGAAAGAAGTCACACCCAAAAGAAGGCACTGCAGTACCATAAACATCATCAAAACCGTCCATGTTGTAAACGTACCCAATACCAAGTGTGGTATCACAGCCAACAGCATCATCGCTGGATCCACCATTATCAGGGTCAAAGAACTGGGCAACGTAAGCATCCTCAATGGGAGAACTGCCTTTGTTAATAAAAGTATACTTTATAAAAATTGTATTACCCATTGCCCCTGTCTGGTTAAACCCAAAGGTCGTCTGATGTACTTCCAAACCAATAGGAGACAATGTCCAGACACCAGAGTGATCTGCAAAATCATTGTAGACAGTATAGAGCATCTGATCGCCGTACATTTTGTCTTCCATACCCTGGGCAATAGCTTCTGCTCTGTCAGCAGCCATCTCAGGACTGTCCCAGTTCTCCTTTGTGAATTTAAAGATTTTGTACTTCGGATCACTAGGATCATCTGGTGCTCCATTTGCAAGGATCATTCCCGGCTGAAACTCAGTAGCATAATCTGCTGCCGCAGAACGGATCTCACCGTTTATTTTACCTACGAGCCAGAGCCCAGCCGTATAAATGATTGCATGGTCGGAGGGAGCACCCTTTGGATAGTAGAGTCCAGACTGACCTGTAACAGGATCACTGCAGAGGATACCATCGTTGGACATCCACGCAGCTATCTGATTGACATCAATTAGCTTATGGTCAATAGTCATGGCCTTATTCAGAGAATTCGGTGATTTTAACGAGCTATTATCTGCAACTTTGGCCACGACCACATTACCAATGAGTAACAACACCAAAATAGGGATCACTAAAAGAACCCACGTTTTTATTTTTCCCATGGTCGAGTCTCCTTATAAAATCTGTAATAAACCAGTCCCCAACAGTAAGAGGGGGATCAACAAGATTCAATTCTTCTGGTTAAAACTCAAACTTCAAACCTCCACGTATCTGTCGAGGTGCCTGCCAGCCCCATGAACCACAATACGTCATAATAGCTCTGAACCACTTTACACCATCAGGACCATATTGTTTGGCCCAATCTTTTCCCTGGTTTGTTGAAAGCCACCCATCGTCATCAGGACGACCTGTAGCACGATAACCATTGGTTACACATTTGCTGTTTAACACATTGATGACCCAGAGATAAGCATCAACATTAACAGGGCCGATCGAGAAACCTTTCTCAAGCTTGCCATCAAGCTGATAGAACCAGGGTAGTGAAGAACTGTTGTAAGGTTCTAAAGGCATGGGGTGTTGAATGCCGAAGACCCCTTCGCTTCCCCACGATGGATCAACTCTGGTGTAGGGAGTACCGCTGTGGAAGTTGAACGAAAGGTTCAAACCTACCCTGCTCAATGGCTTTACTCCAAAGAGAGTCGGCCCGTCATTTGGACGGAATCTCAGGTCAAAATCAATCCAGCCTTTGTGACGCTGGTCAAACGCAAGACGACCAATCACAGTGGGGAATACTGGGGTTGATTCTGTCCAACAAATGTCAAAGTGAGAGCGCGGTTCTGAACCTGTTCCTTTAGCAATGGAGTATGTATAGTTAGCCATTACCTGAATCCGTTGGATACGACGCAGGTTAAATGTAAAAGACAGTCCTTTTATGGTACCAAAATCCTGATTCATGTTAAAATAAGGAGCCCTGTAATCCGTAACCAGAGGGAAAACAACTCTCATCGTTGTATAATCACGGGTGTCTTTGTAAAAAGCAGTGAGATCTAACGAAGCAATATTGCCAAAGTTCTCTTTGAAGCCGAACTCGTAGCTTGTCTGCTTCTCTGGTTTCAAATTGGGATTCGGCACCTGAACAGCATAACCACCACCGTATATGAACTGGGTTATCCGCATATACCCGTAGGACATAATACCAGTTCCTCGCATATCAGAACGAGTAGCCTGTATGTACTTTCCGTACTGAGCATGGAAAATTACTCTGTCAGTTACAGGGAAGGAAAATCCTAATCTGGGACTTAGATACAGGAATGTTTTATTATCAGTAAAGTTCTCATCAGCAATCGTTCCGTTAGTACCCATTGTGAGTGTCCGCAAATCCTTATATCCTGGGACACCATTATCAATGTAGTCCAACCTTAATCCTGCATTAATAATAAGGTCGCGGAGCTCAATACGGTCTCTGATGTATGCACCAGCGTAAATGGGATGACCGGGGCCATTGTGGGCATTGATCATTACATCCTTACCGCCGACATTAGTGGCATACATCTCGTCTTTACTAACTTCTTTCTGGCCAGTAATATCATACCCGACAAAGCATGTGTTCAATCCTCTGTAGAAATCCCAATCCGTCATATAGCTTGGAGTACCTTCAACTGCTTCCTTCTGAGCCAACCGTTTTAGGTAATCGCGTGCACCTACATAATACCTGCGGAGTGTATAGTAATTTATTTCACCTCCAAATTTTACCTCGTGAGTTGTACCGAACTGTTTGGTAAAGTCGAGTTTTGCACCCATCATTTCGGTCTTGTCTTTGCCGTACCAGTAGGTAGGAGTACCCGGGGCAGTAATATCAAAATTACCAGGACCGTGGCTAAATGTACGAGTTCGACTTGTGTCTACTAAAGCAGGGTTATACACAGGATCGCCCCACTTGGGCCAATCTTCCGGGCTCCATCCCATTATTGGATCTCCATACTCATCGTGGTTGTTGAAGTAATTGAGACCTAGTGTGTAAAAAGTACTGGGGTTAATTATATGAGTAAGTTGCAGATAAGCACTGTAATTACCACTTTTGTTTAATTCAGCTCTCACAGGTGTTACCAGAAAATTTCTTGGATCTCTGGTGCCTTCCTGATATCGCTGCGTATTAAACGTACCGCCCAGCTTCACGCGAAACGGCTTTTTATCCCATACAATATTACCATTAATTGTCCAGCCTGCCTGACCGCCGCCCGGGAACCGTCCTGGAGGAATATTCATACCGAGGCTCAGTGTATCATCGATCACAGTACCAGCATCCTTGCCTGCCGTGGTAAACTTACCTGTTGCCACAACACTGGAATCCTCACTGAAGCCCTCAAACCTTCTAGCTCCACCAACTTGGCCGCGGTAATAACGCTGTCCGGCAACATAGAACCTCACATTAGACGCTCCCGGTAAAGGACCGCTTGCCCAGGCAACATAGTCATCGTATCCGTAGGAATACAATTTGTTAATTCCTAAAATACGATAGCCTTCTGTTTCACTTTTGGTGGCCCAGAAGTCATCGGAAATAAGTTCCGCCCCAAAATGATACTTGGGAGTACCGGTTTTCAAAGTAGTAAACAACTGACCTGACATCCTGCCACCATATTCTGCACCAAAACCACCAGCATGGTAGGTAATTTCCTCAATAGAGTTGTTAATGATAGAAAGTCCGTTATTGCCATTGCTTGGCAGGGTAACATTCACTCCATCTACATGGTAAGCCATCTCTGTACTACGACCGCCACGAACATGAATGTTACCTCCCACATTCACAACACCAGGCAACAAGTTTAAAGCTGCCCCTGTACCACGGATAGGAAGATTTGCTATATCCTCAGAACGTACTGTATGAATCTCGTGGGTTTCGTTTTTGTCTACCAGTGGTTTCTCCGCAACAATAACAACAGTTTCACCAGCAATAACCTGTTGTGTCAATGCTGCATCTCTTGTAGTAGTCAACCCTGGCCGGACTAAAATTCCTTCGATCTTTAGAGTTTTGTAACCTATGTAGGAAATCCTAAGGGTATATTTTCCTGGCGGGACATCCAAAATAATATAAATACCCTTAGCATCTGTAGCAGCACCCATAGTCGTCCCGTCAATAACCACATCAGCACCGACCAGTGGTTTGCCACTTTGAGCATCCGTCACAGTTCCCCTAATTTTACCACTCTGCCCATAAACCAAGGCAGGAACTATTAAGGCAAAGATCAGAAGAACTAAAAGCGGCTTAATCAACTTACCAGTCTTCATAAGAACCTCCTTACATGTAAGTTTACAACTTCCCTCCTTTTCCCCTATCCCTTCCACATAACACTTTTTTTAATCCTTACCTCACCTCCTTTCTTTTCTGGCTGTTTATTTCATTGAAGCTGAGTGAAGCAAAATCTATTATGATATAATTATATCTATTCAGATAATATGAATAAATATCCCCATCACGTTTTTCTTTATAAATTTACACATCCAGCCAGTAGCCATTGATTTTTGAAGTATGTTTTAATAAAATCGGAAGGCATAAGTACGATACCTCTCTCCTCCATACTGATAAGTATATAAAATCAATTTGAATTTGTCAAGTACTTTTTTT
>CAYYPT010000010.1:0-1180 GCA_964473625.1 uncultured bacterium
CGCCCTATTAAATGCATATTTTTTCTCTTGACATCAGATTTTTATTTTATTATTTTATAAGTAAATTGACTGTTATATGTAAATTAACTGCCTGCCGTTTTCTTTTTATCACTCAATGACTCATAGGGGAGAGAGGATGCTGGAAGAAAGATTTCGTTTGATGTATCTGTCGAAAGAAGGAACAGGTATCAAACAAATTAATCTTAGTTGGAGGAAGCTCTTTCTTGTTGTTTTTTTGCTTTTTGTTATTCTTGTAAGTATTACTGCTTTTAGCATAGGTCTTTTTACCCGCCTATATCACAACTATAGAATTGTTTCTCTGGAAAACGATAGGAAACATCTCAAGCGAGAACTTTTGGCAATTAAGGAAAAGGTAGCTTCACTGAATAACCGCCTGGCTTATATTGAAGCAACAGATGATGAGCTACGAAATGTCGCAAGTCTTCCGCCTATTGATAATGATACCAGACAGGTAGGTGTTGGGGGGCCTTCTCTTTATAAATCTTTGGATGTTGGCTATTATGCTGATGGAGTCAGTAAAACTGCTCTAGAAATTAATATGGATCTTTCCAAGTTAGAGAGGGCTGTACGGCTTGAAAGAAGCAGCATGGAGGAAATCGCCGCGAAACTAAAGGCGAGACGGGAAAGGATTGATCATTTTCCATCCATTCGACCAATTTTGGGGGGACATATCACAGACGGATTTGGGTATAGAATTGATCCTTTTACAAAAAAACTTACTCATCATGATGGAGTGGATATTCCAATGCCTATGGGAACTCCAGTGCTTGCTACGGCTGATGGTGTTGTAACTCTTGTTAAAACTATTTATAAACCCCACAAGAGCTATGGCATGGAAGTTGTGATTGATCATGGTTATGGATTTGTAACTCGATATGCTCACCTTTCTAAAATATTGGTTCATAAAGGACAGAAGGTTAAGCGTTGGCAACCTATAGGTGAAGTTGGAGAGACGGGGAAGGCTACTGGGCCTCATCTTCATTATGAAGTTTTATACCAGGGTAAACCGCAAGATCCAGAGAATTTTATTTATAATTAAATAATTAAGACTTTTCTGTTTTTAACATAAATCCGGAAGGAAGTATTTGTAACCACTAAGGACTTTAAACCTTAGTGGTTTTTTTGCAACATAACGGTAATTTAGCCGTAAACCCCATTG
>CAYYPT010000010.1:1280-29657 GCA_964473625.1 uncultured bacterium
AATGAGTAAACAGATTATTAAATTTTTCCCATTTGTTGTTTATCTGTTAGTGTTAAATTGCGGTTCTACAAATGGAGTACGAGAAGGCAAGCTTCCCACCGGAATCTCGGTGGTGATGAAAAATGTTCCGCATACAAGTATTGTCACTGTACTTATGATGGTTAAAGCTGGATCTATACATGAAACAGCTTTAAACAATGGAATCTCAAGACTTGTAGAATCTTCGCTTTTCAGGATAAGCAAAAACTACAGAGATATTCAGTGGACACTGGATTCTTATGGGTGTAAATATCGTTCGGCTACATACAATGATTTTGTTTATTTTTCTGTAACAGTAGATAAGTTGTTTTTGACTAGAGTATTGGAAATTTTTGCAGATGTTGTCAAAAATGCGGAATTCCCCGATTCTCTGGTTCATCGGGTTAAAGATGAACTTTTGAGTGATATAAACTTGGAATATAAAAATCCTGTACTTCAGCTTCGGAAGTTATTCCTGAAAAAATCTTTCCAAGTACATCCTTACCGATTTTTGCCCTTGGGTACTATGGAAACTATTCAGAATTTAAAAAGTAAAGATGTCCGTGAATATTACGAAAATCTATACATTCCGCAAAACATTACTATTGTAATAGTAGGTAATTTTGAGCGCAGGCAAGTACTACGTATCCTCAAAAAATCTCTTGGGTCTTTTTGGAGAATTCCCTTAAGGACCTACCATTGGGCATCCGAACCAGAACAAACGGTTCCGCGAGAAGAAGCTAATTTCCATTCTTTTCCAAGAAACATAGCTTTTTTCACCATAGGATGGAGAGCTCCCAGTATCCGTGATCCCGATACTTACAGTATGGATATTTTGACTGCTGCCCTTGGTATTGGAGAGAGTTCCATTTTAAATACACAGATAAGAGATCAGATGGATTCTGTTTACTTTATCTGGGCTGAATACATGACACCCCGAGAACCCGGTTATTTTTTAATTAATATTGTCTGCCGCCCTTCGGCAGTAGAGGAGGTAAAAAAAAGAATCTTTAGAGAAATAGATATCCTTTCCAGAGATTCTATTACCCCCAAGGCATTGAAGAGAGCCAAGATGTATCTTGAGGCTCAGGAAGCTTACAGTCGTGAAGGTACGATGGAAAGCGCTTTTTATCTTGGTTTCTGGTCTGTGATGAAAGACATCCACTTTGTTAAAACCTATTTGCCTAATATTAGAAAAGTCTCACTCCAGATGCTTAAAAAAACTGCTTCAAAATATTTGAAAAGTAATAATTATACCTCTGTTGTTTTGCTGCCCTCTGAAAAGAGGTAGGAGATTTTGTATGCAAGGTGTATCATTCCTGAGAAAAATAGTTTTTCCCCTACTAATATTATTTTTAGTGTTATTAAGTGATTGTTCCCCTGGTAAACGTATGGAAAAGATTGTTCTCCCCAATGGGCTTCGCATAATTCTGCTCCACAGAGATTCTCCTGTAAGTTCTGCTGTATTTCTTATAAGGTGTGGTGAGGCAGATGGGCCAGAAGGACTTACACGAATAACCACTGATTTACTGTTAAGAGGAACAGAAATCAGAACCAGTCATCAAATGTACGAAGAAATTGAATCATTGGGGGGGAGAGTCGGGGATGAAACAGCTCTAATGACGTCTCTTGTTTACGTTCAGGCACCTCCAGAGACTTTTCAGAGATGTTTTAATATTCTCGGTGAATGTCTTACTCAACCTGCTTTTGATAATGAATGGATAGAGAAAATGTATCACAAAACTCGAAGTCAATTCACATTCATTGGAGAGCATTATCTCTGGAAGGATTCTGGTATTCGTCAAATATTGTTTTGTGGGTCCCCTTTAAGCCGTTCACTTTATAATAATAGGAAGAGGATATATCCACGTGAAGAAATTCTCAATCATTACCGGAAATATTACATACCTTCCAACATTGTTCTGGCCGTTGTTGGCCGTTTTGGCAGCAATGAAATTCTCAAAGAAGTTCTATCCCTATGGCCTCCCCTAAAACAGAATAGAGGATTCCGTCGGCCTGATGTTTCACTGGGAGTTTTAGAAGATACCAGAGAAAAAATATCCCTATGTAAAAAGTCTTCAACAGACCGAGTATTGATAGGATTTAGTGCGCCTGCTTCTTTTAAAAACTCGTTTCTTTCTGTACGTCTACTGGAAATGCTTATAGCCTCTGGAAAAAGCAGTTTTCTGCCTAACATTTTCCAATTTGAAGGCAAGCGAGAGTATAAAATTAAGTCTTACTATCAAAGTGAAGAGGCCTATGGGTATTTTGTAATAGAGATTGAAACTCCTTCCGGGGAAGGTTTTGCAGCAAAGTCCTTTGTTTTAAATAAACTTGAACAGCTTAAGAAAAATGGTATTTCCTTAGAACAATTTGAAATTGCTAAACGGAAACTCTTGTTTGAACTTGCATACAATTCTCAATATACTCTTCAGGAGGCTGTTTTTTTAGCAACTGCTTTTTTAGGGAAGACTTCTTACTTGACTCTTCCCTCTATAGAAGAAGAAATCAAAAAGATTAATCTGGATGAAGTTCAGCACACAGCGAATAGTCTTTTTCAAGAACCTGCTGTATGGATTTCTACAGGTATTTTGAAAAGATGAAGAAATTACCCGTTCTGGTAAGTAGTTGTCTGGCAGGTCTTCATTGCCGGTATGATGGAAAGGAATCTTCTAATGCAACTGTCCAGGAATTAGTTAAACGAGGAGAAGGCATAGTAGTATGTCCTGAACAATTGGGAGGTCTTCCCACACCACGTGCTCCAGCTAATATTATTGGAGGAGATGGTTTTGATGTTCTCTCCGGGAAAGCCAAGGTGATTTCAGAAGAAGGAATAGATGTAACAAAACAATTTATCAGGGGTGCAGTAGAAACACTCCGATTAGCACGGTTAGTAGGAGCAAGGAAAGCTATTTTTAAAGAAAGAAGTCCTTCCTGCGGTGTTAAAAAAATCTATAAAGGGAAAGAAGTTGTAAATGGCTGCGGTGTAACAACAGCGCTTCTTTTAAAAAAAGGATTTGAAGTCACAGCGATAGAAGGATAGTTAGCTTCAAATAAGCTGCATCTAAGATCCAATGAATTCCTATTTTAGGTTTTACTTTAAAGATAAAAAGGATTGCAAAGACTGGAGAAGCCCTTCCAGTTTTTTTTCGTATGAAAGATCTTTCTGGACACAGTATTCCAAGTTGTAAGACCAGCTGGTGTGGAGTTTCGAAAAACCGATTCTTACCGGAGAGTTTAAAAAACGACAGAGATAAAGTGTAAAAAGATTGAATTCTGGATCAAGGTCTAAAAAGACATCGAACTTGTAGCTGGTAAGTTGCTTTAAAAGTTTCGATTCAATTAGATTCCAGAACTTCTGTTTTGGGGTGTCAAAGGAGATAACTGAATAGTTATCTGTATCAGCGATTGGTGAACCCTGATGAAGTACAATTGTTTTTTTGTGTGGGAAAAGTTCAATGAACCTGGGGATAGAGGCTACTACTTTTTCTCCCCCAGGAGAACAGATAAGAATTTTGTTTGCCTTTTTTAAATGAGTTTTGAAATCGAGAGGTTGCCTACGAAAAACAGGATGAACGAATAGTTTTATTAAAGCTGGTACAATTGTTTTCTGAAATGTCATGATATTTACCCACAGTGAGTTAATACTAAGCCTTTGGAAAAGTCCAATTAATAAATATAGGAATTTTAGTAAGCGAAAGCAACAGAAACTTGGGTTGTTAATTTAAAGTGAAAGTTTCTGGTGTTTTAATTTCAGGATTAATTGATCAATAACTGCTGTTACAGAAAGAGTCAGTCCTGCAAAGGCCAATAGGGTTAGTTTGAGATTTAAACTGTAGATAAAATTTCTTATCGGTGATAAGAGCATGTTTTTAATTTCTGTTCTAGGTAGAGTTATACGGTTTATAATTTCAGCTATAGATTTTAGGTCTACTAGATATAATGTTACTCCCATAGCAAGAAAAGTTCCGATAGCAATGAGAACAATTTCCTTGGGAGAGAATAAAGGAGGGTTGATTTCTCCAGTTGTCAGTCTTGATATAACTAATCTTTTGAAATTCCTGGGAAGTTTAAATCCCGGGTCTTTTTTTAATTCTGAGTAGAGAGTTTGGTACTCCTGCACTTTATTCTGGCAGATTTTGCATCCTTTCAAATGCTCCTTTAAAACACTATTTTCCGGCAAATAGTTTTTATCTAGAATATTCTGGATTTCTTCATCAGTTAAATGTCTGTGTGCCATATTTCCTCTTTTTGATATTTTGACATTAGTTTTTCTCTTAATTTTTTTCTTGCACGGAATAGATAGCTTTTTACCGTGCCCTGGGGTATACCCATGATTTGGGAAATTTCGATGTAACTCATTTCTTCGAGATGGTACAGCGTCAAAATGGTCCTGGATGGAGGATCCATCTTTGCTATTTCTGTCTGTAAACGTGAAGCAATATCTTTTTCTTCTGTGAGAGAGTCTGGAAGTATGTAATTCCCCGAGAAATCCTCTATTGTTTTGTCACCTCCAACACGGTCGGCGAAAAGAGGAATTTTCTTTTTCTGTAAATAGTTGATGCAAGAATTATAGGCGATTTTTGCGATCCATGTTGAAATCTTAGACTCGAAACGGAAACCTCTTAAGTTCTGATATACCTTGATAAATATTTCCTGACAAAGATCTTCCCTGTCAGCTTTATTGTAAACCATTCTAAAAACTATGTGGCTGACCAATTGTTGGTATTCCTCAATCAAGGATTGAAAAGCTTTTTTATCTCCACCCTGTATTTTTTTTATTAGCAGGCGGGTATCTGTGATTGACTTTTTCATTTCCTCTATTAATATACGACAGGTGAATGGAAAAGATGTTGCAAAATATTTTTTATGCAACATATACTGTTTTAATCTGTCTGATTTAGTAGACAGAAATTGGTACCCCAATTTTTTTATTTAACAAATGATCGAGGTGAAAAAATAACTTAAACATAGGAGGAAATTATAATGGAAATGGATCTTACAGGCATATTGATCACTGCTATTGTTTTCTTTTCAATAGTAGCTTTTGTCAAAATTTTGGTAGATGCAAAGATCAGGCATAAGCTGATCGATAAGGGAATGGTAGATGAGAACGTTAAATATCTCTATCCGGAAAAATCCGATTTGAACGTTTCTGCCTCATTGAAGTGGGGAATGGTACTCATTGGTATAGGACTGGGTTTTATTATTGGGCAATTGGTCCCCTCGGGTATATCAGAGGAAGTTACTGTTGGAAGTATGTTCACTCTGGCCGGTCTTGGATTGATTCTGTATTATTTCGTTGCTAAGAAAATGATAAACAAATCCAAATGAGTTATATCTTTTTGTCTTCAATCAGTCTGTTATATTATTGTTTGATCCCGTTTTTCGCGAGTACTTTTCTTTCTAAAAGTCCGGTAGAATCGGGATAATAGAAAAGTACGTATGCAGTTCTTAAGATGAGAGCAGAGTTTTTTCATCTACCCACTCATGCTGGAACTTTGCACTTCCATTTTTTATTTGTAGCCGGTTCTGGATAGATCTTTTACCGATGTAAATGGATTTGGAGGGTCCAGATATTTGGCAAGGAACTTATATATTTTGAGTCTAATTTTCTTAGCCATCATTGTGTCTAACCGGTCGAAGCTGTGTCCTCCCGGCGCGTCTTTGAAAATTTCATATTCGAACTTTTTGCCAGCAGCTTTCAATGCCTGAATTAAATGTTCTACTTCTAAGACGTTTACATCTTCGTCATTAGTATTTGTGTGAATCAAGAGAGGGGTTTGTAGTTTTTCTGCATTCCATGCTGGTGATCGTCTGCGGTACTCTTGTACATCTTCGTGAGCAGTTTTACCAATGTGGTAGGGGGCTGAATAGAGGCGGCGATAACCCTCAGTCTGGTATCCCATGCGTGCTATCAAATCACTGACAGGGACTCCTGCAAAAGCTACTTTGTAAGCTTTTGGATGATTGAAAATGTTCATTAGCGTGATTAATCCTCCATGGCTCCAGCCGAGTATTCCCACGCGATTTCTGTCAACAAAACTATAGTTTGTTATCATGTAGTTTCTGCCTGCATAAACATCCTCTACTTCACGTCCACCGTAATCGATAGATTCGTACATACGCCTGCCGTAGCCTGTACTTCCTCTATAGTCCGATGCAATGATAACATAGCCCTGTGCTATCAACTCACGGATAATGTGTGTGTAATATGTACTGAAGTTGCTGTGAACACCACCATGGGGGAAAACCAACAAAGGATATTTTTTACTTCGATCGATGTCTTTTGGAATAAAAATATAAGAATAAAACTTTAGCGGATTCTTGGCACCCATAGCTGTTGGGTTTGGTACCTTAGTAGGAGGAGGCCCTACGTGCCGTACTTTATCAATATAGGCAATATCTCCGACCTTGTGATACCAGAGCACGTCATCGATAGACTTCTGTAATATATCTAAGTTATGTTCCAGATATTCGAACCTCTGTTGCAGAATATTAAGTTTTTTCTCCAACACTTCTGAAGAATTATTTTGTGCCCAGAGTAAATGACCCCACAAAAACAGCGTAAATAACATTGTTCCTACAATAAATGTGGGTAATCGATTTATTGTTCTCTGCATTTTAATTTCCTTCTTTTTTATTCCCGTTCATTTTTTATACTTTGTTGTGGCGGTGGAAAGACAAAAATTAACATAAAGAATTTTTTAGGAAGGTTTTTTATAGTGCCGGGGGAGAGACTCGAACTCTCATGGACCGAAGCCCGGGGGATTTTGAGTCCCCTGCGTCTACCAATTTCACCACCCCGGCAGAGAGATTATCATAAGCGCTCCTAATATACAAAATTCCAGTTCACTTGTCAAGATTGATTCTTAAACGCTAACAAAGAATTTCTTTTATTCTGTTCTTGGGTTTTATGTGAAAAATGTTTGATTTTTGCAAATCAAAGTATTATCTTAAAGAATAATTTTATATCTTCTGAGAGGGGATTTATATAGTTTTTTTATCATCCCAATGGTCTATAACAAAATAAAAAATAAGGAAGAAGTACTATGAAAACATTCAAAAAAGCAACAGTGGACGGAAATACTGCTGCTGCACATGTGGCGTATGCTTTTAGTGAAGTGGCAGCTATTTATCCGATTACGCCTTCCTCTCCCATGGGAGAACTGGCAGATGCATGGGCGGCCAATGGTCGAAAGAATATTTTTGGACAAACTGTTGATGTTATTGAAATGCAATCTGAAGGTGGAGCTTCTGGTGCAGTTCATGGATCACTATCCGGGGGAGCTCTTACCACCACGTTTACAGCGTCACAAGGTCTTATGTTAATGTTACCCAATATGCACAAGATAGCTGGTGAAATGTTACCCACAGTTTTTCATGTTTCAGCCCGTTCTTTAGCCTGTCAATCTTTATCTATTTTTGGCGATCACTCTGATGTGATGTCAGCGAGGAATACAGGCTTTGCTTTAATGGCAGCGAGTTCTATTCAGGAAATTATGGATCTTGCTGTAGTCTCCCATCTAAGTACCTTAAAATCCAAAGTGCCATTTTTGAATTTCTTTGATGGATTCAGAAATTCACACGAAATCCAGAAGATAGAAATAATAGACTACGATACCATGGCTGAAATGCTTGACATGAGATATGTTGAAGATTTTCGCAATCGTGCCCTTAATCCTGAAAAGCCGCGTGTAAAGGTTGGGGCTGAGAACCCTGATGTCTATTTCCAGGGAAGAGAAACAGTCAACAAATACTATAACGCAGCTCCTGCGATCGTTCAGGAATACATGGACCTTCTTGCTACGAAGATTGGAAGACATTATCATCTCTTTGATTATGTAGGTGCTCCTGATGCTGATAGAATTATTGTAGCAATGGGGAGTGGCTGTGAAACTGTTGAAGAGACCATAAATTATCTTAATGCAAAACGAGGAGAAAAATTGGGTCTGGTTAAAGTTAGATTATTCAGGCCTTTTTCTGTTAAAGATTTTGTGAAAGTTATTCCTTCAACAGTGAAGAAGATTGCCGTTCTGGATAGGACAAAAGAGCCGGGTTCAATTGGTGAACCCCTGTGTCTTGATGTTGTTGCCGCTTTAAAGGATAGGAAAGATATCACAATTATTGGCGGACGGTATGGTTTGTCATCCAAAGAATTTACACCTTCAATGGTTAAGGCTGTTTATGATCATCTTAATGGCAAATGTTTTCATGGTTTTACAGTTGGTATTAATGATGATGTGACGGGTACTTCTATTGAAGTGAAGGAGCATATCAACAGTCTTCCTGAAGGAACCATAAGCTGTAAGTTCTGGGGGTTGGGATCTGATGGAACAGTCGGAGCTAATAAAAACTCCATTAAAATTATTGGTGACAACACTGATTTGTATGCTCAGGGTTATTTTCAGTATGATTCCAAGAAATCCGGGGGAATTACGCGGAGCCATTTACGCTTTGGAAAATCACCTATTCAGTCCCCTTACTTAGTTCAAAATGCTGATTTTATTGCATGCCATAATCAAGCATTTATAGGACGTTACGAGGTTCTGGAGGGTATCAAGGAAGGTGGAGTGTTTTTGCTTAATTCCAATTGGTCCAAGGATGAAGTTTTTGAGAATTTAACAGAGGATATGCAACGAACCATTATTGAGAAGAAAATTCAGTTTTACAATATTAATGCACTGGAAATCGCAACGGAAGTAGGTCTTGGGAAGAGAATTAATACTGTTATGCAGGCTGCTTTCTTCATTATATCTAAGGTGCTTGAGCGAGAAAAAGCAATTAAGATGATAAAAGAAGCAATTGAAAAAACTTATTTGAAGAAAGGAAAAGATATTGTAGAAATGAATTGGGCAGCAGTGGATAAAACGGCTGAGGCTCTAGAGCAAATACCCATTCCCAAAGAAATGCCAAAAAAACATCATGAGGTAAAGAAGCTGATCCCGGATGATTCAGATGAGTTTACCAGAAACGTGGTTGAACCTATTATGAGGGAAAAAGGTGATACTATACCTGTTTCTCAAATGCCTTATGATGGATATGTACCTTCTGGAACAACACAGCTGGAAAAACGAGGTGTAGCGCCTTTTGTCCCTCACTGGATTCCTGAGAAGTGTATCCAGTGTAATTTCTGTTCTTTTGTTTGTCCCCATGCTGCAATTCGTTCCAAATTGATTAATCCAGCAGATTTAAAAGAGACTCCCAAAACATTTACTACCCTTCAAGCAATGGGTAAGGATAAGGGTTTTCAATATAAAGTCCAGGTTTATGTTGAAGATTGCGTTGGGTGTGAATTATGTGTTAATGAATGCCCCAAAGGTGCTCTTGAAATGCGGCCGATCGAGGAAGAAAGAGAAGCTGGTGAAAATGAAAATCAGCGTTTCTTTGCAGCGCTTCCGGAAGATGTTTTAGGTTCCAATGTAGAAACTACGGTTAAAGGGAGTCAATTCAAGCAGCCGTTAATGGAATTCTCCGGTGCCTGTGCCGGATGTGGAGAAACCCCTTATGTGAAGTTGGTTACCCAATTGTTTGGCGATCGAATGATCATTGCCAATGCAACAGGCTGTTCGTCCATTTGGGGAGGTACCTTTCCAAGTATTCCCTATTGTAAAAACAAGGATGGACACGGTCCTGCCTGGGCAAATTCTCTATTTGAGGACAATGCTGAATATGGTCTTGGCATGCGCTTAGCAGTAGATGCAAATCGTAAGCAGTTGTTGTACAGCGTAAATAGAGTTTTAGAAATGGGAATCAGCGGCGATTTGAAAGATGCACTTCTCAAAGC
Source organism: uncultured bacterium (assembly GCA_964473625.1). Taxonomy (GTDB): domain Bacteria; phylum Zhuqueibacterota; class QNDG01; order QNDG01; family DSAB01; genus CAYYPT01. Next base: position 11,086 of record CAYYPT010000010.1, read on the forward strand.
AAAACAGCTCTGGAAAACCACAGGGGAAGAAGTAAAACAGAACGCAAAGAAAATTCAAGACTTACTCCCTAAAGCTATTGAGAAGGCAAGCGGTGATATGAAGAAAATCCTTGGCAAAATAAAAGAACTTCAGAGTTATTTTGTTCCCAAAAGTATTTGGGCTTTTGGTGGTGACGGCTGGGCTTACGACATCGGTTATGGCGGATTAGATCATGTAATGGCTTCGGGCAAAAATGTAAATGCTCTTGTACTGGATACGGAAGTTTATTCCAATACTGGCGGTCAGGCTTCAAAGGCTACTCCGTTGGGTTCTGTTGCGAGATTTGCAGAATCTGGCAAACGGACTCCTAAGAAAGACCTTGGATTAATGATGATGAGTTATGGATATGTTTATGTTGCCTCAGTAGCCATGGGTGCTAATAAAAACCAACTTGTCAAAGCGCTTACAGAAGCAGAAGCATATGATGGTCCTTCTATTATCATTGCGTATGCTCCATGTATTGCTCACGGAATAGATATGAGTATGTCCCAGAAAGAAGAGAAAAAGGCTGTTGATACGGGTTACTGGATACTTTATCGCTACAATCCAATGCTCAAAGCAGAAGGTAAAAATCCTTTTATTTTAGATTCCAAGGAGCCGAAATTACCTCTCAAAGAATTTTTAGCAGGTGAAAAACGGTACAATTCTTTAAATCTAACTTTTCCGGATAAAGTAGAAAGCTACTGGAAAGAATTCGACAGGATAGTCAAGGAACGGTATGAATTTTACAAAAAAATGGCTGAGGGGTAAATATCCAAAAGAGTCTGGAATTGTTTTTAAGACAATAAGTTTCAAAAAGGCCCTCCACAATTTTCAGGAGGGCTTTTTCTTAGAAAAAATTGTTGAAAATAAACAGTTATTGTGTTATATTTTCATAAATACAGGGGCGATTAGCTCAGGTGGTTAGAGTGCTGGTCTCACATACCAGAGGTCACTGGTTCGAATCCAGTATCGCCCACTTAAAATTTTCATTTGAATTTTTATATTAGGTATTTTTTACCACACAAGCGTAAATTTACCAAAGTTCAGCTTTCAAAAAATTACCGCTAATATTATGTCTCTCCTATATATTGCTCTCTTTACGACTCAATGCGTTCCCCAAGTAAAAAGAATTTTTTCTTGACTTTATAAGAAAAAATTATTACTATTTAATAAATGACATATTAATGAACAAAACGCCTTTTGTATTAAGAGGTGAAAATGTTTCAGAAATTCTTTTCGCTGGGATCCAGTCTAAAGCAACTGTTCTTCCTGCTTGTTTATGGAATTGTTTTTCTTTTTTCTTCCCGCTCGTTTTGTCAAAGTGATTATCTCAATATCAAGTTTGAATCTGTATCTATTCAGGATACAACTGTTTTTAGAGGGCTTACAGCTGGGTTTCCTTATCCAGTTCTTTCTCTTATTACTGTGCAGCAGGAAAATGGGCTTTACGTTCATGGTTTGGCTGATACTGCTCGCTGGTTGAGTGCGTTTGATACTACTCAGTGCGGTCTTCTTGTTAATGATGTGTGGAAGACAATTTTAGAATATCATCAGGAAGATACAACATTACCGGCAAATCCAGATGTGAAACAGACAATGCCAGGTTTTATGGTAACAGAAGTGTCAGATGTAGGCATATCTGTAGTTCTTACTATGGATTATAGTAGCAGTATGGGAGATAGTATATCTGTTGCTGAAAATGCAGCCATAGACTTTGTACGACAGATGGGAGTTAATGACAGATGTGCTGTTGTTAAGTTTCGTAAGATGCCAGAAGTTTTTCAAGATTTTACCAGTGATACTACACTTTTGATACAGGCTATAAGAAGAAAATTTACTGAACACGATGGTACAGGTTTATACAGTGCTATTCTTCAGTCTATTACTCAATGTTTAAACGAATCAAATAGAAAAGCAGTTATTGTTTATACTGATGGTCAGAATAACTCGGGTGGTGCTTCTATAGATGATGTAATTAAGTATGCTAACAAGAATAATGTTGCGGTTTTTACAATTGGCTTAATGAATGCAAATAAAGATGTTCTTAGAAAAATTGCTAATGAAACCGGAGGGCTTTTTTCATACGCTCCCAATGCTGAAGATCTTAAATCTATATATTTTGACATTTATAACATTGTTACTGCCTATTATGTTCTGGCTTACACAAGCCCCGATCCTGTTTTCAATGGAACATGGCGAACTATAGATCTTACAATAGATTACAATGGAATGATAGGTAGAGGAATAGGGAATTATCTTGCTCCTTATACACCTCCCGATGTAAGTGTATCAAAAAAGATCGTGACAGATTCGATTTCTGTTCTGAATAGTGATACTCTCCATTTCGGGACCCCTGGGGATACAGTTTCTTATGAAATTTATGTGACTAATCACGGTCCTACGAAAGCTTATAATGTAAAAGTTGTAGATATCCCTCCCGATTCTCTTTTTCCGATTGATTTCGAAACTTTGCCTGATACGGTAATACAAGATTCTGTTGTCTGGCAAATTTCCAAGATTGAGGTTGGAGAAACTGTCCGCATTGGATATTATTCTTTGCTTGACACACTTAAATTTTCCAGGGTGGTAGCTCTAACGAATAAAGTTTCAGCGGAATGTGCTCCTGATACATTTCTTATAAATAATACTGATAGTGCTACTGTATATTTTGTTCCGCTTTTGCCTCCAGATGTTTCGATAACAAAACAGGCAATAGGAGATTCTCTGGTTGTTTCTCATGGGGATTCTACATGGTACGTTTCTCCCGGCGATACGATTGTTTGCAAAGTCTTGTTAAAGAATTCTGGTGAAATGGATGCTCATAATATTACACTTACCGATATTTTGCCTTCAGGAGTTACACTTACACACTTTTCAGGGTCTTCATTCTCGCAGAATGGCGATACTCTCAGTTGGACTGTGAGCAAGTTAATTGGCCATGGTGGGGAAATGGAATTCAATTACAGTTGTCGGGTTGACACTCTTGTTCCACCCTGGGATGTGCCTCTGGCTAACACAATTACAGTTCAGTGTAGTGAAGATACTATTCCTGGAAACAATTCTGCTCAGGACACTGTCTGGATTGCTGGTGTTTATCCGCCAGCTCCTAAGGTTCGTGTTTCGCCCTCTGTTATTGTACCTGGCGATACTGTTTCTATAGAAGTTATAACACCGGTTTCTGTTAAAAATTGGGATATAAAGATATTTTTTGAAGATGGAAGCTCAGTAGATACGTATGGGGATGAATTCATCCAGACTACTCCTTTAGCTCCCCTGGTCTGGACCCGCATTGTCCCGCCTTTTGAAGATACATGGATGCGTACTAATGGGAAAGAAGAAAAAGTTAGAGTTGTTTTCCAAACAGTGGATTTTTGGGATATTGTCCAGTCTGATACAGCATATTTTCTTGTTCGGAGTTCGGATGAATTTTTATTAGACGAGAATGTTTTCCGAATAGCTAGCGACGATGTTCTTGGAATGCGGTTTAAATTGAGCTCCAATAGGGCTGCTAGGATTGTTATTTACGATATTGCTGGAGGATTTGTAAAAGAGATTGTCAATGGACAATTCAAAGCAGGCTGGAATTTTACTACATGGAATGGGAGAAATAAAAATGATCAGCTTGTAGGAAGTGGAATCTATGTAGCGATCCTTACTTCAGGTAATTTTAAGAAAGCCAGAAAGTTTATTCTTGTGCGGTAATGAAAGGATAAAACGATGAGAAAGAAAAGGGAGAAATATTATTTTTTTGTAGTTCTAATGATTATTATCTTGCCCTCAATTTCTCGTGGGCAGGAATATGTGGGTCTTCCTTTTCTAAAAATAGGTATAGGCTCCCGTCAGGCAGGAATGGGGGGTGTTTTTACCGGTGTGGGAGATGATATTTATACGTTGTACTGGAATCCCGGAGGCATTGGGCATATTCGCAGGTGGCAGTGGTCTGTTTCGTACAATCGTTGGTTTACCGATGTTTATCAGGCTAGTTTTGCCGCTGTAAAACAATTTCGAGTATTGGGAAGCAAAAAATCAGCTCTGGGCTTAACCTGTAATTATGTTGGAATGCCATCATGGGATGCTACAGGAGGCAGGGAGCCAGAAGTCTCTGCCAGTCACTTGGTTGCTGGCATTTCACTGGGACAGAGATTGGATTGGATAAGCCGAACTCTGGCAATTGGTGTTAATTTACAACTTATCTCCAGTCAATTTGATGCTTATTCTAGTTCTGGTCTAAGTAGCGACATAGGAATTCTTTTTAAGCCCAATAGATTTGCTTTGGGGCCGTTTGGTCTGGGGATTTTTGACTATGGTATTGTTTCGTGTGGACTTTCTTTGTCTCATATAGGTACAAGGATGAAATTTGATGCCGAATCTACTTCTCTTCCCCGAACGGGGCGTTTGGGCATTTCATTTCTTCTCGGACGGTACAGAGGATGGAGTTTACTCTTAGCATCAGATATGATAGATGTTAAGAATAGAGATATAGTAATAGGAGCCGGAGCAGAAATCTGGTGGAGTAATTTCTTAGGATTCCGCTTAGGATATCGAGAGAACAAGGAGGATCTGGGCGATTTTAGTTTTGGTTTTGGCATACGCTGGGATGATGTGATAAAATCTCTTTTGAGACTTCCCAGCCATCTTGGTGATGCAGTGGAAATAGATGTGGCGGATGTTGGTTATGGGGATGTTCTTCAACAGACTTATCAAGGCAGCATTTCTCATTATCCAGTGGCTCCAGAGCCTTTTCTTTTAAACGATGCTAAAGTGATAATTTCTAGAGACGCTGATAATTCCTCTCGAATTATTTTAAGATGGGAGCAAGCTTCGGATCCCGATCCTTTTGACAAAGTTAGATATTTTGTCGTTGTTGACAGAGACAAACAGCAGGTAGAGAAAGCACTTCACAATATAGAAAAAAACATGAATGTTTTTTTGAACTCTTCGTTAAAAGATTCACTTTTGTTATTCAAGTCTCTTTCTTCAACACAGTATATTACTTCCGTAAGTAAAGGAGGTGTTTATTACTGGGCTGTAGTTGCTTACGATCTTGCTCAGCATGCTCGGGTTGGCAGAAAAGGTGAAGAGCATATCGCTGAATTTGTGGTTCCTACTTATGATCTTGTTGTCAAAGATTTCGTTTTTACTCCTACTCCGTGGATAACAATTACTCCAGAGCAAGGGACTTTTTCTTTCACAATTGCTAATATGGGTGTTGTTCCTTCTGGTAGATTTCAGGTTGTGGTTCAGGATGTATTTATAGGCGGAAAGCCGACAAGGAATTCAATAGATGATACTCTTTTTGTGGCTAATCTTTCCGGTCTTGATGTTGGAGAGGATACTATTTTTCAGATTCCGTGGATGACCAAAAAACAGGGAGAGCATATTATTTCCGAAACAGTGATATCTCTTTCGGAATGGCCAGAGCTAAATAAAGAAAACAATGTAAAACAGGAAAAGATTATATCGGTCCCCAAAGGGAGCATGTTAGCTCCTGATTCAGTAAAAGTAACGGCCACCAGTTACAAATTTGCAGAGATTCCCTTTGTTCCAGAAGTTTATTTTAGTCCGCATTCAAGCGATATAGATTCTATTTACTATACTAAAGGTAAAAGCGTTCCTCATTCTGTGTTGCTCGCTCTGGCGGATAGGCTTAAAAAGAATTCTGATGTAACCATTAGAGTGCTGGGATTTATAGACGCTTTAAGTGGAGAAAATGATCCAAAGTTGGCAGATGAACGGGCAGAGAAGGTAAGAAAAAAACTTATTGAACTGGGCGTTCCTTCATCCCAGGTGATCGTGGTAAAAAATCATCCTAAGGTTTTGGGCCGTCGTAAGATGCCCGCTAATCCCCAGGATGCTAAATGGGTAATGGAACAAAACCGAGTGGTTCGGTTTGTGGTTCCTCAGAAAGCCGAAGCGAAAATATTCAAGCCTTATAAGATAGAAGTAGATACAACTCTTAAAGATAGTGTTAAATTTGATGTTAAGATTATATCATCGGGTGGAATCCAGAGCTGGGAACTAAAAATTGATTCTAGCCTGATTAATTTAACCAGAAGAAAATTAGTGTTAAATGATAGTTTATGGGGAAGTATTTCCTGGAATGGAGAAGATAAAGATAAAAACCTTGTCCCGCGAGATAAATGGTATTATTACAATCTGGTATTAACCGATACATTGGGACGTACTTTTAGAACTAAACCAGATTCCGTTTATCTTAGAGAAAAGAGAACAATTCGGAAACGAGAAATTTTTGGAGCAGCAAAATTTGCTAAGGTAGAACCCGTTTACCAGTTTTATTGGGAACATCTTATGGATATTGCCAGAGAATTGGTTCAGAATCCGGGTATGCGGGTAAGGTTTGAAGGGCATGCCTGTGCTATAGGACCTGATAAAGTTAACGATCGTTTGTCTTATCAGAGAGCTAAACTTTTTACAATGGCTTTTAAAAATCGTCTTAAAGCAGCCTATCCAAACATTTATAGAAAAGCATGGCGACATATTGATCCTCCTGTGGGGTTTGGCGAAAGAGTACCGTTACGGATCAAAATAAAGGGACAGGGTAGTGTTCTCCTGGGCGACAATAATTCACCTATTGGCCGATACTTAAACAGAAGAATTATGGTATTACTCTACAGCGAACATTAAGTAGTATTGAAAATTTTGAATTCATTCTTTGGCACAGTTTCTGCACTTTTTAAGAATTAGTGGGGGAAAATTCTGAGTGTTTATTTACTTTATTTACATTTAAGGGAATTTTTATATTATGGTAGTCCTTAGGAGGATTTTGTTTATGCGGAGGATAACAATCTATCTTTTGTGCCTGCTTTTTGTGCCTCAATTATTTGCTGCAGATACTATTGTGACAAAAAAGAATAGAAAATATTATGGAAAGGTCATCAAGATAATTGAAAAGGGATTTGTAGTAAAAACAATTGATGGGAATGTTATTGTTATTCCACAGAGCCATATTTCTAAAATATTTCGCGGCAACAAAGTTCTAGATTTTGAAAGCAAAATGAGCTATTATCGAGAAATCAGACACCCTTTTCTACCTTTTATGGTATTAAGTGTTGCAACAGGAGTTTATTCGGTTAAGCGATTCCAGGACTATAAAGAGCATCGCCGTCAAGCAGACGAGAATACAATCCCAGGCTATACCAATCTCAGCGATCAGTCTAAAAGAGATTTGGCGTGGTCTATTGTTTCAGCACTTTTTAGCGCAGGGTCTTTTTTTGTCGCGCTCCGACCAATGGAAGTAAAAGTTCCCATTGGACGGATTAATTTAAGCACAACCCGCAATGGTTTTATGCTAGCTCTCCATTTTTGAATTATTCTTGTTTTTTCTTCCAAATAATACAATTGGAACTTTTCAGAAAAAATATAGTAAAAATGTAGAGTTTCAGTTGTGGCAGTGAAACAACGGTTATATTTATAAATGAGGTGTTGTTTATGCCTTTTCTTTTTTATGATCCAACGATGCTGCTGCTTGTCCCGGCCATTATTTTGGCTTTGTGGGCGCAGCATCTCGTTAAAACTACTTTTGCAAAGTATAGCAAAATACCCGCTTCTATAGGGATGACAGGCAGCGATGTAGCTAAGCATCTTCTTTACGAAAGCGGAATTACCGATGTTAAAATAGAGGAAGTCGCCGGAAAACTAACAGATCATTACGATCCTAGAACCCGAATATTAAGATTGTCCAGTTCTATAGCTGCAAGTCGGTCTGTGGCAGCCATTGGTGTGGCTGCTCACGAAGTGGGCCATGCTATTCAACATAAGATGGCGTACAGTGCTTTTAATATCAGACAGGCCATTTTCCCTGTAGCAAACATTGGTTCAACACTGGCTTTTCCTCTTTTCTTCATTGGTTTTTTGTTTGCTACTCCTAAACTGATGGATATAGGTATTATCTTTTTTAGCGGTGCAGTTCTTTTTCAGTTAGTTACACTTCCCGTAGAATTCAATGCCAGTTCAAGAGCCCTGGTTCTTCTCCGCTCAAGGGGGTATCTGGTTGACCAAGAAGTGAATCAGGCCAAGAAAGTACTCCAAGCGGCAGTTCTTACTTACGTTGCAGCTACGGCTGTTGCAGTGCTTAATTTGCTAAGATTATTTATCTTAAGGGGAGCCAGAGATTAACTTTTGATATATTTTTGAATCTAAAATTAGGAGGAAAAAAACATGTGGTCGTCGAAAACAAAAAGGTGGTCTGCTGCAGGATTTATTTTTATAGGAATAGTTGCAGGAATTATATTCGCTTCTAATTTCAATTGGACTACCAGAGGGTTTGCTTCTCGCAATGCTCCTGTGATTTTGGGATCACAGCAGAGTCCTTCTGAAGAGCTTTTAAGACTTCAAGATACTGGTAAGGCTTTTACCATCGTTGCCAAAGAAGTTTTACCCACAGTAGTGAGTATATCTACATCAAAAATTGTGAAACGTTCTCCTGCGGACGATCAATTTTTTGCGCCGCTTTTTAAAGATTTTTTTGGTAAAGAGTTCAGATTCCCACAGCCTCAAACCCAGAGGTTAAATGCATTGGGTTCAGGTGTGATTGTTAGTAAAGATGGTTATATTTTGACAAATAATCACGTTATTAAAGATGCGGACGATATTAAGGTTACACTGTACGACAAACGAATTTTTGAGGCTAAGTTAGTAGGGACTGATCCGTTGACAGAAGTTGCTGTTATCAAAATCAAAGGCAATAATTTGCCGGTAGCCAGATTGGGAAATTCAGATGAGCTTGAAGTAGGCGAATGGGTTCTGGCAATTGGGAATCCGCTCGGTTTTTCTTCCACTGTAACAGCAGGCATTGTCAGTGCTAAAGGTAGATCACTTGGAATTATTCATGACAAGAATGCAGAGGAAGATAAAAGTTCCTATGGATCCTATGCAATTGAAAATTTTATTCAGACAGATGCAGCAATAAATCCAGGGAACAGTGGTGGTGCTCTTGTGAATTTGAGGGCAGAAGTTATAGGGATTAATACAGCAATTGCCACTGCAACCGGTTACTATGAAGGATACGGTTTTGCCATTCCAATCAATTTAGCCAAGAAGATCATGAATGATTTAATTCAACACGGTTATGTTGTGCGAGCCTGGCTGGGAATTGCCATGCGATCTGTGGATGAAACAATCGCAGAAAGATTTAAACTTGATAAACCCAGAGGTGTTCTTATTGAGCAGGTTTTAGATCAAAGTCCTGCTGAAAAGGCAGGTCTTAAACCGCTTGATATTATCTTAAAAGTTGATGGGAAAGAAGTGAATCAAAGTAACGAAGTTCAAAATGCTGTTATACTGAAAAAACCTGGTGATATAATTATTTTGACAATTCTCAGAGATGGAGTGGAAAAAGAGATTCGAGTAAAATTGGGGCAAAGAAAAACAGGAGAAAAAAGCGCCAAAACAACCAGTAGCTCCACTATTTCAAAACTTGGTCTCAGTGTTCAAACCCTCACTGATGAAATAAGATCTCGTGTTGGAATGTATGATAATGATAAAGGAGTAATCGTAACAGAAGTAAAACCTTATAGTGCGGCAGCCGACGCAGGGATACAAAAGGGTGATCTTATAACGAAAATCGAGAATTATCCTATTCGCTCAGTTTCGGACTATCGAAAAGCTCTTCGTAAATTTAAAGGTGGCGAAGTTGTTATTTTTTATCTCAAACGGCAGGATACACCGCTTCATGCTTTTGTAAAACTGCCAAAATAGTTTTGCGGTTAGAGAATTTTCCTCTTGTTTAAATCTTTTCATTTTCTCCCTCCTATTTAAAGGGTAGGTTTTTTTAAAACCTACCCTTTTTCATTGCAAATGAAATTCTTCATTTGTATATTTCAAATATGAATTTGGCACATGGAAAGAATTGGGTGGATGTAGTTTTTCCTAATCCGCCTTTCAAAAAGTTTACTTATGTGGTGCCGGATCGGTTTCAGCATGAAATAGTTCTGGGAGACAGAGTTCTGGTTCCGCTTGGCAACAGGAAAATGACAGGATTTGTAGTAGATTTTGTTGAAAAACCAAAAATTCATGACTTGCGAGAAGTGGAAGATATTATTGATCCTTATCCGCTCCTTACACCTGACCTTATGGAATTAACCAGATGGGTGTCTGAATATTATATCTCTTCTTGGGGTGAGGTAATCAGAGCTGCACTTCCTCCTGGTATCCATAGAAAGAGTAAGCTTGTCATTAAGGCTGTTAAGGATACTGTTCCAGAAGAATCCATTTCTGAGACTCAAAAGCTAATTCTTTCTCACCTTAAAAAAAGCAAAAGAATTTCGCTGATGTGGCTTGAGAGGAAATTAGAGAAGAAAGGAGTACGATTTGAAGTAATGGCATTGAAGAAAAAAGGATTAATTGATATAGAACAAATTCTCGAAGAACCCAAGGCTAAAGTCCGATCTGAAATGTGGGTTTCGCTTGTTAAGTTCTTAAATAAGGATGAACTTCAGAGTATTACAAAACGGGCTCCGAGGCAGGGAATGGTTTTGAGAACTATAGTAAATTCAGGAGGTGAAATACGGCGAAGTAATCTTAAAGTAGATTTTTCTGTTATCCGAAGGCTGGAGGAAAATGGATTAGTCAAGCTCCAGAAAAAAGAAATTTTTCGAGATGCCTATCAGGGAATAAGATCTGAGTCTTTTAGAGAGATAAATTTGACGGAAGAACAGGGCAAAGTTATTTCTCGAATAAGTAACGAAATAAAAAAGAAGAAATTTAATGTGTTTCTTCTGCATGGGATAACTTCAAGTGGAAAGACCCAGGTTTACATCGAAGTAATACGAAAGGTTTTAACTCAAGGGAAAACAGCTTTGGTCTTGATTCCCGAGATTTCTTTAACACCTCAGGCAGTTCAACGATACAGAGGAGCATTTGGTAATGAAGTGGCTGTTCTCCATAGTAAAATGTCTTCAGGGGAAAGGTATGATTCATGGCGTAAAATTCGTGAAGGAAGGTTTAAAATTGCTCTGGGGCCAAGATCTGCAGTTTTTGCTCCTCTTGATAATCTGGGATTAATAGTAGTTGATGAAGAACACGAAAACTCCTACAAACAGATTGATCCTGCCCCGAGGTATCATGCAAGAGATGTAGCTGTTGTTCGAGGAAAGTTGAACAATTGTGTGGTCATTCTTGGTTCGGCTACACCGAGTCTGGAGTCATATTACAATGCTCTGAGAGGTAAGTATACCCTCTGCCAATTAACACAGCGTATAGATGAAGTTCCTCTCCCTGAGGTTGTTTTGGTAGATCAGAAGAATGCAGGTAAGAATAAGAATAATAGAGTTTTTTCTCCGCTTTTACAACAGAAGATAAAAGAATATCTTAAGAGAGAAGAACAGATTATTCTTCTTCAGAATCGCAGGGGTTATGCAACCTTTTTACAGTGCAAAGCTTGCGGAACTGTGCTGGAATGCCCTAATTGTGCTATTTCTTTGACGTATCATAGAAAAGGCCACAAACTCCAGTGCCATTACTGTGGATTCGAAATGTCTGCTCCTGAAGTTTGTCCAAAGTGTGGCAGCGCCACCCTTGATTACAGAGGTATAGGAACTCAGCAGGTAGAAGAAGAAGCACTGAAACTTTTTCCTCAAAGTCGTTTGTTCCGCATGGATCGAGATACCATGAGGCGGAAAAATGCTCACAAAAAAATTGTTACAGAATTTGAGAAACGGAAAGGAGATATACTGCTTGGAACCCAGATGGTAGCAAAAGGTCATGATTTTCCGGGTGTTAATCTGGTCGGAATAATTTCTGCTGATACTGGTCTTTATTTTCCCGATTTCAGGTCAGGAGAGAAAACATTTCAGCTATTAACACAGGCGGCAGGCAGAGCTGGGCGAAGAAATGTAAGGGGAAAGGTCATTATTCAGACGCTTCATCCAGAGAATCCAATTCTACAATTCGTTGTTGCGCAGGATTACGCTGGTTTTTATAAATGGGTAATAAATCAGAGAAAAGAATTAAATTATCCGCCGTGGGGGAGGCTTATTCTTGTTCACTTCAGGGGTGAAACGGAAGAAAGAGTAGCTAACGCTGCACAGGCCTTTGCAAAGTTATTCAATACTAATAATTTTATAGAACTGTTAGGCCCAAGTTTTGCACCTCTTTCCAGAATCCAGGGTATGTATCGTTATCAAGTAATATTCAGAGCTGAAAAAGAAAAAGATCCCTCTGGAAAAATTCTCAGAAAAAGTGTCAGAGAGGCGTTAACTCTTTTTCATGAGAAGATGCATTTTCCAGGTGTTAAAATTTCTGTTGATGTGGACCCTGTAGATATGTTATAGTTTTTCATAAGTTTCCATCTTGGAAAGAAGGTTCTTCAAAATGAAAAGAAATTATAAAAAAACAAGGAGTAACAATGTTGGCTCACTTTTTGCTGGGTTAAATTTTGTGTATTATTTTGTGATCGGAACGGTTGAATTTTAACCGGAGGAGGGCTTGTGAGGGTCGGTATTTTTTCTGACGTGCATGCGAATTTAGAGGCATTGGAAATAGTTTTAAAAGCCATAGAGTACGAAAATGTAGATAAGACTATTTGCGTGGGAGATTTAGTAGGATATGGGCCTGATCCTAATCAATGTATAGAGAAAGTAATGGAGATCGCTGACATTGTAGTAGCAGGGAACCATGATTATGCAGCCTGTGGTATGCTTTCCACAGAATATTTTAATGAATATGCGAAAATGGCCATTGATTGGACATCCAGAGTGATTGAAACTAAGTTTACGGATATTTTGAGTAATCTCCCTCTTACTGTGATTGAAGATGAAATCACAGTAGTGCATGCTACACCAGAAGCACCAGGAGGATGGCATTACATTTTAGATATTGCCGACGCGCAGAGAAGTTTTAGAGCGTTGAAAAATTCGCTCTGTTTTGTGGGTCACTCTCATATCCCGGTGGCGTTTGTTCAAGATCAAAATGGGAAAATTTCAATTCGCAACCCTTCTGAACTAAACATAAAAACAGGTGAAAAATATATCATAAACGTGGGAAGTGTAGGCCAACCAAGAGATGGAGATCCTAGAACTACCTATGGTATTCTTGATACGAATAAGAAAAAATTCTGGTTGAAAAGATTGCCATATCCTGTGGAAGGAGTTCAGGAAAAAATGAGAGAGGAAAATCTGCCGCCCTATCTTATTAACCGTTTATCAGTAGGACAATAAAAGAAGGATTCTATTATGGAGGTTCCAGACCGTACTCGCGATGCAGCACAAATAATTTTGTCAAAAGAACAATTTGAGGAAGTCTCCGATTGTTTGTCCAATCTGGCAGAGAAACTTCGCGTAACAGCTACTCTTCTCGTTAACAGCGGAGGACGGATAATTGCCAAAAAAGTATTGGGTTCCTCGAAGGTAGATCCAACTTTGCTTTCTACCCTGGCAGCCAGTAGTTACGCTGCGGCCAGAGAAATGGCCAGGATTTTGGGTGAAAAATCAAACTTTAAAATGGTTCTCCATGAGGGTGAAGGCCACAATGTTTTTGTTGCCAGTGTGAATAAAGATTTTTTCCTGATTGTTATATTTGAATCTGGTGTAGCACTGGGAATGGTCAGACTTTTTACTAAAAAAACAATTATGCAGTTACTTCCTATTTTATCAAAGAAAGATAAGAAAAATGTTGAAATTAAGCAGATATTCAACAGACGATTTCAGGCTATGTTAGGAGAGGAACTGGATCGTTCTTTTAAAGAATTAAAATAATTATGAGGGTTGAGGTATGTTTATACATTGGGCGCTGCGTGAAATTCACCTAAAAATCGTTTACTATGGACCTGGTCTCAGTGGAAAAACTGCTAATCTTCAGTATATTTATTCCCGTATTGACCCTGCTTTAAAGGGAGACCTTGTAATGTTGAAAACCAGAGAAGATAGAACAATCTTTTTCGATTTTCTTCAGTTAGAAGTGGGAAACATTGATGGTAAAAAGCCAAAATTCAATCTGTACACAGTTCCTGGGCAAGTTCACTACGATCTTACCAGAAAAATTGTTCTCAACGGAGTAGATGGGATTGTCTTTGTAGCAGACTCTCAAAGAGAAATGATGGACGCAAATCTTGATACTCTTTTAGATCTTGAAAAACACCTCATTGCTGATGGAAAAACTCTGGAAAATTTTCCGTGGGTTCTCCAATACAACAAACGAGATCTTCTGTCAGCAGAACCAGTAGAAGAAATGGAAAGGAAGTTAAACTTTTTCAACGTGCCGTATTTTGAAGCTGTAGCCATTGAGGGAAAGGGAGTGTTCGCTACTTTAAAAGAAGTAATTAAACAGGTTGTATCAAATGTCCAATCTCAACTTGAAGGGAATCAAAGGATGATGGCCTAATGGAAAATCCGGATATTCCTACAACTATAGAACCCTCTATTCAGGTCAGAATAGAATCTATTATGAAAAATTACGTTGAGGAAGGACGGTGGGAAAGTATCTTTCTTTTTTCCTCTGAAGGGTTTCTTATGGCAAAGTACGGGATTTCTCAAATATACAATGAAGAAAAATTACTGGAATTTTCTTTCTCTTTGATTGATACGGTAAAGCTTCTGGGTAATGAACCTCCAGTAAAAGAAATCATTATAAGAGGAAAAGAAAAGAAGATTCTTATATTCCGTTATTTTCATGCACTTGAGGACGATCTTATTATTGCAGCTATTATTTCAGGTAAGAAAGGGTATAAAAGAGCCCTTTCAAAAGTAATCAAGCTTATTTCCAGTCTGTAGCTATAATCGATACAAACCTTAAATGATGAAAAACCCAGGTCACCAAAAGATTATCCAAGCCTGGTGTATGTATGACTGGGCAAATTCTGCTTTTGCTACTACAGTTATGGCAGCGGTTCTGCCAATTTTTTTTCGGAACGTGGCCGCAGTTACTCTTCCAACTAGTCAGCATCAACTTGCTACATCGATCTGGGGCTATACTACTGCTATTGCTATGTTCTTTGTAGCAATTCTGTCTCTCCTTTTGGGACCAATTTCAGATTATAGTGCATCTAAGAAAAAATTTCTAGCTATTTTTGCAGGCATAGGTATTACTGCTACCTCCTTTCTTGCTTTTTCAGGTGTTGGAGATTGGATTTGGGTAGCAGTTCTTTTTATACTGGGTAATATTGGCTTTGCCGGTAGCGAAGTGTTTTATGATTCTCTACTACCGCATATTGCACGGCCAGAGGAAATTGATCGGGTCTCTACTAAAGGGTATGCATTCGGTTACATTGGAGGTGGTATACTTTTAGCCGTCAATGTTGGGATGATCTGGGTTTTGCCGAAGATCACAATATTACCGGGTGGAGAATCTGTTTCTCTTCTTGGTATGAGACTTTCATTTTTAAGTGTGGGATTGTGGTGGGCTTTTTTTTCAATCCCCCTTTTTCGCAATGTTCCAGAACCATTAGGAGGGAAAACAACACCGACTGTTGGTGAAAATCCTTTCATGGTAGCCGGGAAGCGCCTTTACACAACTTTCCGGGATATACAGCGCTACAAACAACTTTTTATTTTTATTATTGCATTCTGGTTTTATAATGATGGTATTGGTACTATTATCAAAATGGCCACTGCTTATGGAGACGAGATTGGTATCGGAACAATAGATCTTATCGGTGCACTGCTTTTGACCCAGATTGTGGGCGTTCCTTTTTCTCTGTGGTTTGGAAGGTTAGCAGAAAGCATAAGCGTTAAAAAAGCTATTTTTGTGGGGCTTGGAGTTTACGTAATGATTTCGGTAGGGGGATATTTTATGACAAAAGCTGTACATTTCTGGATTCTGGCCTTTATGGTAGGATTAGTGCAGGGGGGTACGCAGGGATTAAGCCGTTCTCTTTACGCTTCTATGGTTCCGAAGAAGAAATCGGCCGAATTCTTTAGCTTTTATAATATAAGTGGAAAATTTGCCGGCATTCTGGGACCTGCAGTATTTGGACTGGTAGGGCAGATTGCTGGCTCAAGTCGCCTGGGAATTCTTTCTCTTATTTTCTTTTTTGTTGTTGGAGGATTTTTACTTTTTAAAGTGAATGTGGAAGAGGGGAAAAACTTGGGCAGGAATAATGGTCCAGAGAGCGTATATAAAGATAAAAGATCTACCCTTTAACTTCAAAACTATTTGATTATTTTTATCTGCCTCTTATCTCTCAGAATTATCTCGGGTCTTCCCCTATATTTTTTAATCAGTCCTGTAACACGTACTTTCTTGTAAAGATAAAAATCTTCAGGATGGGGAGGAAATTTATCGAGGTCGCCGGTGAAAATTACAGCTTGGAAGTACTTTTCCCAATTTGGGTGAAAATTCAGAAAGCAGGTTTTCCCAGAATTGTAGGTACGAACTACCACCCCTTCAACCGTCATAATTTCCCCATAGTATTTATCAGCATCTTTCCATGATATTGATTTCTTTTTATACAAAAAAGATTCTTTTTCTTCTCTATCAGACGTGATTACAGGCGGTTGGAATACAGAAAAAGCCCAGAGTCCTTTTTTGTTTTTATAGGCTATTTTTTCTAAATTCTCAAAATCTTCTTTATGCTGAGTATTAGGTGGATAAAATCTTACTTCAGCGTATCCTTTTCGTACTAGCTCAGCGTTTACAAATAAATTGCCCACATATACATATCTGAGCAGTCGTCCATATTTATCGTGATCTACAATATCTTTTTTTAATCTTACCTCTTTATCCAGTATAAGTTTTTCAAGAAAATCTTTGGCAATATCAGCACCAGGTTCTCCGATTTCAGGGGCATTGATTCCCAGAAGTCTTACTTTTTCCCCATTGTCTATTTTGAATGTATCACCATCATAAACAACTTTTACTCTTTGTTTACTATGGATACATCCAGCAATTAGTAAAAATAAAACAATTAGTTTAAAAGTTAGAGAATATTTTTTAAATGCGTACATTCTATTCGGATAACCGAAGATAGCTATAAATGGATTCCTTATCCGTTAATTTGGGATACATACAAACTAACAAAAGATGCCATCTTTTTGAAAGATGGCATCTTTAAACAAAAGCTTTAAGTTGCCCATTTAAGAATGAAGATAGACTTTACTGTAATCTATTTTTTGGATGTATTACTATATCTATGCGTCTATTCTTACGTCGTCCCTCTTTTGTTTCGTTAGTAGCTATTGGTTTGCTTTCCCCATAACCAACGGCGATTATTCTGGAGGAATCGATTCCTGCTGTCGCCATTAGATACTTTTCTACAGCTTCGGCTCTTTCAGTAGAGAGTTTTTGATTGGCCTCATCCCTGCCCCATGAGTCTGTATGACCTTCAACAGTAATTCCACACTCCGGGTATTCTTTAATAGCTTTCAGTACTTTACTTAAAAGTCCGAAGTATTTAGGTTCAATAGTTGCTTTGCCCACAGGGAAACTCAATCCGTATAGGCGAATGATAACCTTGTCTCCCAATCTGAGAATTTGAGCCTCTTCTGATGTAAACATTTTCTCAATCTTAGCAAATTTCTCACGAGCGCGTCTTTGCTGCTCCATAAGTTTACTTAGACTTTCCTCTTTGCTTTTTAAATCGCCCAGTCGAGACTTCATTCTGGAAAGTTCTTCAGAGAGAGTGGCCAGTTGTTCACGTTTATCATTAAGGTCCTGTTCCATTGAGGAAAGTTTATTTTTCAATGCATTAATGTTCTGGATTATTTCTGCAGTAGGTTGCTTAAACCCATTTTGAAATTTTGGATTCAAATCAAACTCATCAGCAATTTCCTGGATTGGTTTTTCAGCATCCAGTAATACTTCTTCAAGTGTTTTCTTTTTCTCATCTAATGCACGGATAGATTTAGCAAGAAAAATGGCGTGTTGAGCCTGATATTTAGCTTCTTGAGCAAGTTCTCGAGCTTGATCAGTATCATACCTGTTTTTGGCGAGAAGAGTTTCAGCTTTTTGAGCGAGTTGCTGTGCTTTTGTAAGGGTGAGAGGCGCCAGTTTTTTCACGTTTTCTTCTTTGGCTTTTTTTATAAGAGCTTTTGTTTCATCCAGATAGTTGGCTTTAATAGATTCTAATTCTACTTTTCTGTAAGCCTGTTCAGCTTTTCTGGCTTTTGAGCGTGCTCCGTTGAGATTGCCGTCTTCCAGCGTTTTGGCCGCCTGAGTGAGCAAAGATTCTGCTTCTTCCCATTGTTTGTTCCGGTACTGTGGTGCTTCTGCTGCTAAGGCGTCGTTACGAGCAGCAATACAGTCTGCAAAATTATTCTTAAAGAGTTTTGTGGTTTCAATTGATTTCAAGAAATACACAGCGGCTAATTTAAGCTTTTCACGAACACTTTCTAAAGCTTTACTGTTTTTGTAAGCCTCATCAGCCTCTTGATAATACTTAAGAGCGGTTTTGAAACGAGTGGGGGAGAAGATTTCAGCGTGTATAGCTTTGGCTTTCCCCATCGCTTCGTTTGCTTCTTTAAAGAGCAGAGTTTTCGGATCTTGTAAAGTGTAGCTTGATCCAGTGCGAGGCATGTAAATTAAACAAACAAAAACGATAAAAATTATCTTATTAATTGAAGCACTCCGTTTCATTTTGTCACCTCCCGGAGTTATAATA
>CAYYPT010000011.1:0-28208 GCA_964473625.1 uncultured bacterium
GGTTCTCTAATAGAATACAAGTCTCCTAACCTATTCGATCTAACTAAATAAATACTTAGCATTTTTTGTGTGAGAACTGTATCACCGCGTAGGCGCAGGGAACGTAAAAGTGGATAAAGAATTATTATGATTAACAATCTATTAAATTATTTCAGCAATCCTGTTGTAATTCACAAACTACTCCGTTCAGGAATTGTTATAATTGTGCTATGGTTAGCACTATTTTTTGTCCGGCGTTTCATTAATTCTCTTAAGATTGATGTTGAAAAACGTCGGCAATATTTAAAAATAGCAAACCGTACAGCAGCTTTCCTTTCTTTATTAATTTTGATTCCTATCTGGACAGTAACAAATTTGTTTAGCTATCTTAATAATTCTAAAACAGTGATGGGGAAACTTGTTACTTCGGGACTTGCTTTTCTTCTTGTCTATTTATCTCTTTTTTTTGTTCGCCGTCTTATCAATTCGCTTAAGATCGGGATTGCTAAACGTCATCAGTACCGGAAAAGAGCAAGTTACACGGCCACATTTATCTATTTTATAATCTTAATCTCTATATGGGCGGGTAATGGGAAACAATGGGCTACACTTTTTTCTCTTCTTGGTGCGGGTATAGCACTGGCTCTTCACGAAGTGCTTCTCAATATTGCAGGTTGGGTTTACATAATGGCCAGGCGTCCCTACCGGGAAGGGGACAGAATCGAATTGGGAAATGTCCGCGGAGATGTGATTGATATACGACTTTTTCAGACAACGCTTCTCGAAATAGGTAACTGGGTTGGTGGAGATCAAAGTACCGGCCGCCTGGTTAATTTACCTCATGGGCAGATTTTTAAAAATCCTCTGTACAACTATACCAAAGGTTTTGAGTTTTTATGGAATGAGATGTCGATACTTGTGACATTCGAGAGCAACTGGGAGAAAGCCAGAAAAATTCTTCTCAAATGTGGCGAAGAAGAAAGTAAAGATGTACAAGAAAAGGTTAAGAAAGAAATAGAGAGAATGTCCCGTGAATATCTTATTTATTATAGAAAGTTTACTCCAATTGTCTACACAGAGATTGGAGAGAGCGGTATTAAGCTTACACTCAGGTATCTCACAGAAGCAAAAGAGAGAAGAATTGTGGAAGATAAATTAAGCCGTAAAATTCTTACAGAGATCGGTAAAACTCCTGATGTTGTCCTTGCCTATCCTACATACAGAATTTATAAAAAGGGGGAAAAAGGAGAAAGTTAATTTTGCAGAATTTTGATAAGGATCTTTTAAATGAAGCACAGAGAAATTCGCTCTCTGTCAGTTTTTGAAGATGAAAAATCCTATAAGTTGAAAAGATACGGCGATGTTTCGCCAGTCTTAGAGAAAGAACTTGATCCCTTAATAGACCAGATTCTCGGGTATCTGAAACAAATTTCTAATTTAAATGAAAAATAAAACTAAAAACAACTTCTCCAGAAAAAGAAAGCTTCGGAGCGTTGTCCTCTGGGGCTTTCTAGTTTTTGTGGTGCTTTTTCTTGCCGGAATTATTTGGGTCAAATATTTTCTCCCTGAAGGTAAAATAAAAGTGATTGTTTCGGAAAAACTTACCGCAGCGCTCGATAGGCCAGTAAAAATAGAAGCCCTTTCAATCGATCCATTTGGAAAGTTAGAGATTCAGGGTGTGAAAATCGGTTTTCGAAAAGAAGAAAAGCCAGGAGAAGGTGAGTATTTTTCCTTAGAGAAATTGAGCGTTCGATTTAGACTGCTTTCGCTTTTTAGACGAAAAGTCGATATTACTAATGTTGTGCTTACCAAACCACAGTTCCATTTGGTTTCTTCAGTTGTGTCCAGCAGAGAAAAATTCATAAATAGAAAAATAAAAACTCATAAGAAAACAGAAGCTCTCCCCAAAAAGCTTCCACTTTCGTTTGGACTCCGCAAGTTCTCTCTTAAAAATTTCCGATTTGCCATAACCATGGGTGAGGCTGATGCAAAGAAAACATTAATTTTAGATGGTGTCAACTTAGAGGTTTTTCGTCTTTACGTTTCCCGGAGTTATTCCAAAGAAAAGGAAAAAATGGGAGGGGAAATTCGTCTTTTTACTCAGAAAGGAAAAATTTTCTTAAAAGATAGAAACACTGCCTATCGATGGAAAACTGACCTTAATTTTGCCGGAGAGTGGGGTAAGAAAGCAGAATGGAGTCTTGGCGGCAATTTGACTGTAATTGGCGGTTCAGCGATTCATTTTAACGCACATGTACATGGGGTTGGGTTTGATCGTGTTGTGTTTGACAAAATAAATCTTTTTTTGTCTTCCCAGAAAATTTTGCACATTGCAGGCGTAGTAGATCACCCTGGAGAAAATGGAGATATTGATATTACTGCAGGGGGTGATGTCATAGATCTTGCTGAATTAAACAAAAATTTAAAAAAATTTCTTCCTTCCGCCTTATTTGATCCCTTGAAAGATATGGAAATAGACGGTTTCCTCAGTTTACTTAGAGGAAGAATAAAAGGAAACTTACGAGAGATCGATTTTGTATTCTCTTCTGTACTCAAAAAAGGGAAAGTTGAATCTCGAGCTGAAGGCATGAAACTTCAGGGGGCAAATTTTAAACTACAGGCAAGAGGCTTATGGGCAAGGGAGGGTCTTAAAAAAGGAGAAATTTCTGGAAATTTCTATGCAGACTCTTTTCGCTATAAAAAGGACAGTACATTTTCTTCGACTGTTGAAAAGATTTCTTTTGACCTAAATTCTGAGTTAAATAAGGCTTTTATTCCTTCCCATGGGGTTCTTAAAGGAAAGGTGGAGAAAATACTTGGCGGTTCGCTGGGAGTGGATTTTCACTTGGCAGGGAAGAACAATCAGCTCAAGGATATAGAAATCAGCGGAAATATCCGGGCAGATTCTTTGAAGCTGGAATCTCTCCAGGATTCAGCCAGAGTAATGGGGAAAATTGATATCGCTACTGATTTCAAAGTAAATGGAAAGGAGAATATCAGGATTAGTGTGACAGCTTTTTCTCCTGAGATTTTCTATAACACTGGCAAAAGTATTGAAGCTTTTCCATCTATCCGGTTGACTTCTTATATTAATGGACATGCAGGACGCCACTTTGAAGAATTTATACTGGATAGTGCCAACATAAATCTGGATCAACTTTTTAAGGCACAGTTTACGGGGAAATTTGTAGGACACGAAAAGAGATTCTCTTTTTCACTGGAAGGCAAAATTGATAATAGAAGAATCTATAGATTTCTTCCCGACGAATTTAAGAAACAGATGATGGAAACGAACTTTGGCGGGGAGGAAACAATTTCAGCAGTTGTTAGCGGAAAACAGGTAGGTGATTCCTCGGATGTTTTTATCAATGGGAAGTTCGGATTGAAAAATGTGAGTCTGGAAATTCCTGCGCAGTCTTTTAGTATGGAAGAAGTTGCCGGGGAAATAAAATTCTCTGGATCCCCTGAGAAAATTACAGGGAATGCGAAGATCTCTCTTGGTAAAATTTTTGCCAGGCAAATGCGCTCCATGCCTGTTGATGGAAGTATTAGCTTTAACTGGCAAATGGCAGCAATGGAGAATTTCAGTATAAGTGATGGAAGGATTGCTTTTGGTTCGCTGGGCGTAAAAAGTGATTTCTTTTTTAGTATAATAAATATGAGTAAATCTCCCCTGTTCTCTGGTGGAATTGAAATGAATTTTGTCTCAGCAGACTCCATGGAAATAGTTAATGGTATGTCAGCACTGGGAAGTTTAACTTCCAATTTAAAATTAAAAACAATTAATCCGGAAAAGCAGTGGATGCGGGTAACAGGTGAAATTAAAATTGATTCTCTCGATCTTGCCAGAGAAGGTCTTTTTCGTTTTCGCAAAATCGAAGCTGCAATTCCTTTCCAGGCAGATTTTGATTTTCCCGGGAAGAAGTTTCTTCCTCCTCCTGAAAATTATCATCCTTTTTCATGGATAGAATATGAGAAATACCGCCCTGTTTACAAAAATTTTTCTCCCTTAATGGGAAACTTCCGAGTAAAGGGAATTGAAATAGCCGGGTATAGGATGTCTGATTTTATGATGGATATAGATGTAGAAAAAGGATATGTGCAGATTCCATGGTTTAATGTGAATGTTCTTGGAGGGAATATCGGAGGGCATCTTTTATTGAAATTAGGAACCGGGATGAAAGACGACATATCTTATGAGATTCGGGCACAAATTTCAAGAATCAATTCGGTTGCTCTGGTGAGTGCCGGTACAGGAAGTGAAGAGGAAACAGAACTGGATGCTGCTTTAGCTTTCGAGGGTAAAGGAATTGATTTTGATAAGGGGATCGATCTGGATGGTTTTTTTCACATCTCGAAGATAGGTCCAAAATTTGCCAGTACGCTTCTTAAAGGAATTGATCCCCAAGGATCCGACAGATCTATTCGTTTAACAAGACGACTTCTGAATGCAGGCTGGAAGCCAAAACTCCTATCGTTTGAACTCAGGCATGGATATGTTTATCCATCACTGGTTCTTTCCCAGCCGTGGTTTTCTCCAATAAGAATACCAGGTCGTCTGGAGTATGGGAGACTTCCCCTGGCGTTCTTTTTGAAGGATAAAGGTAGTAAATAACTATGTACATGCAAGAGAAAAAACAAATCTGGAGGGAAAAATAATGAGACTGAGTAAAATTTCTTTAGTATTGTTTGCAATTTCTTTAATCTTAAGCTGCAGTATTAAAGCTCCAGAAGTACGAGTTACTGGAGAAAAAACAGCACTGGAAAGAGAGGTGGTGGGTACCTATCACCAGATGGAAGAAGATACATGGATGATTGCTTCAACAAGGGGCGGTGAAACTGAGAAAGGGGTTGAAGTATCCCCCCCTGAGAAACGAAAAGTGCTGGAAGCGTTACAGGAACAGAAATTCAACAAGGACGATGTAGACGAATTTAAGAAGAAGGGATATGTGGGTGAAAATAACAAAGGATTCCTTGAAATTAGACCTTCCAAAGAACTGGCAAAAGATTCTGAAAAGATGAAACTGGTACAGGAAATTGTTCAGGAAGAGAATGCGGATCGCAAAATTATAATGAATCGCGTGATCGAATTGAACGCGTCTTTAAAAAAAGCAATAAAAGAAGATGTTCTGGCTATTTTTGCACGTATGAATCAGGAGAATTCACCAAAGGGAACGTGGATACAAACTCGGAACGGGAAATGGATAAGGAAATGAACCATATAAAATTCCAAATGAGAAAATCCAGAATTTTGTATTTAATAAATAAATTCTGATAAATTTGAGAGTGGGGGGGTATTATGAGCCCTTCGGCAAGTTTAGGGAAGATGAGGTGTGGAACACATCCTTCGGCTTTGATTAAAGTTTATCCTGAGTCTCCCAAAAAACTTAAGGATCATTTGGAAATTACAAAGTTCTATAAGGCAAGATGAAATATACCTTTAACAAAATAACTTTTTTTTCAGTTGTATTGGGAATTTTCTTCGCAGCCTCGATTCACGCTGGAGATGAACTCCCAGAAATCAAGCAGATTACAACTCATCCTGGCCCAGATTTTTCTCCAAGCGTTTCACCTGATGGCCGTTGGTTAGCTTTTACTTCTCAACGGTCAGGTAACCTGGATATCTGGATAAAACCACTTCCACAGGGAGAGGCGGTTCAGGTTACCTTTGATCCTGCTGAGGACTTTCAGCCTACATGGTCGCCTGATGGCCACCATCTTGCTTTTGTTTCCAGAAGAAGAGATGCCCAGGGCGATATCTGGCTTGTTGCCCTTAATCTTAAGAAAAGGGGAAAGGTGAAATCCTCTCCACGACAATTCACTCATTATCTCGGTATGGATGTGAAACCATGTTTTTCCCCTGACGGAAATAAAATTGTGTTTACCTCTGATCGTAATGGAAAACTCAACCTCTGGATTCTGGAGACGAGTTCAGGAAAGGTTTATCAGCTTACTTCTCGCGGCGGTACAGATCCTTCCTGGTCTCCTAAAAGCAATTGGATTATTTTTACTTCCTTCCGAGACGACCCAGGAGGAGATCTCTTTTTGATTAACAGTGAAAACCCTGAGTTAGAGGACTTGGATCAGAGAAGTGTCTATCAGGTTACACGTGGGAAATCTCTGGACGGCGGTCCTGCCTGGTCTCCTGACGGTAGTGAAATTGTTTTCCGCAGGATAGGAAGTGATACAAATCACGATGGCAGAATAACGCCCGAAGACAATAGTTCTATTTGGCAGAAGAAGTTAAGTGAAACATCAACAATTCTACCCAGCAAGATACTTGTCGGGAAAGATGAGATCAAGATTACAGGTGAAATTTATAAAGATACTGAGCCGTGCTGGAGTCCTGATGAGAAAATCATCTTTACCTCCTTTAGGGGTGGAGATATGGATTGCTGGTCGATTCCAGCAGGAGGTATCTTCCCTAAAACTGGTTCGGCAGCTGAGCAGTACAGATTGGTTCAAAATAGGTTTGGAGAAGCAGAAACTGAGGAAGCATTGTTTCAGGCAGCCATAGGGTATTTACGGGTTCGGGACTATTTTCCAGATGATTCTGTCTGGGTGGCCAGAGCATTGGTTCAAGCTGGAGAAACGTATCACATTTTAAGGAAAGACAAAAGAGCAAAAAGAATTTTTTTGGAAGTAGTAAATGACTATCAATCCTGTAGAAGAGAAGTCGCTCTTGCTGAACTTAAAATAGCAGCATTGGCTAATAATTCTCCAGAGGTTAGGATTAAACAATGTAAGAGGATTATAAAACTTTTTTCAGATCAAGTTTCAATTGCTGCTGAGACATGGCTTATTTTAGGAGATGTATATAAGAGTTTAGGTAATATGGGGGAAAGTCTTACAGCATACAATCGAATACTAAATTTTTTCCCATCTCTCCGAAATCTCAGGGCTCAGGCTCAGCTTAAAATAGGGGATCTTCTTAAACAAGAAGGACAGATAGAAACAGCAAGACAGGCCTATCTTTCTGTACTTAAAGAGTATGGAGATGTTCCTCTCTGGAGAAAGAGAGCCGGAGATCGTTTGCTTAATATGGTGCAGGGTTCTTCCACGGATAAAATTCGCGGTTACCAGCAAATCATACAGGAGGTTTCTGACCTGCCTTCTATGGTAGCAGAAGCACAGCTTGCTATTGGCGAAACCCTGTTTAAGAAGGATCAGTATCAACAGGCTATTCGTGAACTGGAACGAGTAGAGGAAATGGTTCCTACTCTCACCTGGGCTCATGCGGAATCAGAGATACTTCAAGCCAGGATTTATCAAGAAATGGGAGACGAACTTAAAGGCATTTTCCTGCTCAAAGATGTAATTGATTCCTACAGAAGTCTGGAAGGAGGTAGATTTGTTCTTCAAGCAAGAGAAGCACTTTTTAAACTCCTCTTTCGTTCAGCGGAAAGGTTAAAAGCTGCAGGAGATTTTGCTCTTGCAGAATCCAGATACAGAAAAGCTCTGGAGCTTCGTCCCAATGATATTCGTCTTCATCGAGGTTTGGTGGAAGCTGTAGCAAGGAGAGGGAAACTTGAAGGAGTAATCCGTGAATACAGAAAAAAACTGCAAGAAGAGCCTCAAAACCCTGTTCTGCTCTACGGATTGGGGTTGGCTCTTTCTTATTGGGGTGAAGGTCGTCCTAAAATTTTGGAACAATCCAACAGTTTTCTCTCAAAAGCTCTGGCAGAAAATTACAGATTGATATATCCATATCTAACATTGAGTTTCAACTATGAGCTTTTAGAGAAACTTGCTGAAGACAGGGCAAGAAAAAAACCGGGTTTTTTCCTTCGAACCGGGAAAACAGTAACTGCTCCTTTAAGATGGATGTTTGGTTTTTTGCCTTTTATGAAGAGAAAGGAGAAAAAAGAAGCTTACTACGAAAAGGCTATACAGGCATTGATTACGGCAATGAGTTTAAATAGTGCTGAAGTTGATTCTCACATCAAGGCTCTTTTAGCTCAGAACCTTGCGAATAACTTTTATAACTTAGGAGAATTTGGATACCAAAAGGCTTACAAGTATTACCGCCTGAGGCTTTCGCTTGATACTACTTTTACTCAACCTTTTGAGAAGGCAATTTTTTATGAGCGGATGGGACACTGTGGTTTGGTGGTGGAAGACACAAAAAATAGTGAGAAGTATTTCCGCAAAACAATTCAAATATATACTGATCTTGGGCGAGAAGAAGATGTTCAGCGAAATATGAAAATGCTTGCTTTTTTGTATCATCTTGCTGGCAGGTATGAAAATGCAATTTCAACTTACGAAAAAATAGCTGCCGTGGATGAGAGAAAAGGGAAATGGAACGAAACAGAAAGAGATTACAGAAATATTGCATATAACTACTACCTGATGGGTGAACCAGAGGATTGTCTGAAATACGCTTTTAAAGCTGAGAATATTCTAAAGAAGAGAAGGATTCCTGTTAGTCCTCCCCAGAAAAGTTCTCTTCGTATTGGAATTTTTGGTTTTTCTATACCTGTCTGGAGAATGGAAGAGATTGGAGGAGCTTCTGCTGAGGGATTTTCTTTGGCCGAAGAGGCGGCACTGGTTTATGGCTTGATCAGTCGAAGTTTTGAAGATGTTAAACAATACCATAAAGCTATTGAGTATCAATTCAAACGGCTTAAAATATTTCAGAAAAGGAAAGATAGGCTGGCGGAAAGGATAACTCTTAATCGTCTCGGTACCCTTTTTTACAAAAGTTATGACTTTGGAAAAGCGTGGAATTATTTCTATAGTTCATGGGAGAAATGCAAGAATAAGAAGGATAGGACGGGGCAACTGATCAATGCGATCAATCTGGGCAATGTGGCAACAGTGGAGCTTTCCCTTTTGGGAGAGAAAATCTACAGTCTGAAAGCTGTAGACTGTCTGAAAGAGGAGCTTGAAAGGAGTACCCCTGTAGATATTTCTTCCCGAGAGAAACTGGCTTTGCTCAATACGATAGGAACACTCTGGGTTCTTCTTGCTAGAGAAGAAAATAGCGAGGGGAAAGACATAAGTAAAAATATAGAAGAAACACTGAGCCGTATGAAAAAACTCGGCAGGGCAGAATCTCTTTTCCAAAAAGGATTGAGTCTGTCAAAAGAGAAAGGATTTTTCAAGGAAGAAGGGATTTTTCTGAAGAATTTATCTGAAGTGGCTGAACTCTCTGGGGATGTTAAATTAGCTTATAATTATCTTCAGAAAAGCCAGGGTGTTTTTAAGAAAAAAGGTAGAAATGAATTCCTCTGGAGAGTTTTTTACAGCACGGCGAATCTTCTGAACCGTAATAAAATTTGTGATTCCACAGGGGTAGAAATTGATCCGCTTCCCCTTTATCGGAAGGCAATGGATTATTTAGAAAGTCTTCCGGTTCAAGAAGAAGGAAGCGAGGAAAGACTATCGGACAGAAAAGAACGATGGAATCTTTACGTTGACGCCGCTTTTGCAATGGCAGATAGGGGGATGGTTAATGAAGCATTAAACACAGTGGAGAGAGGGCGAGAGACGGAAGTAGCTGATTTTCTGGCACGTCATCCGCCTCAATGGAGACGTGAAAGGCACAAGATTGCCTGGGGAAATATTCGCTATCTCCGGTCCAAACTCGAGGAAATTAACAGGAAGATAACAGAAGAACAACAACAGGGGAATAGGGTATTCTTCCTCTCGCGTTTAAAAAAGGAGAAAAGAAAATACGAGGGTGAGTATACCGCCCTTCTTGAGAAAATGCGGAGAGAGGATGATGTGCTTGCCTATTTTTCAGGGGCAGAGTCGTTTGATCTAAAAGAATTTCAATCCCTTCTTCCTATGGACGGTGCAGCATTCTGCTACCTGATGGATACGAACAAAACACTTCTCTGGGCAGTGACAAAAGATACTATCAGTCTAATGGCTCTTCACGTAGGGAGTTCTTTCCTCCACAGCAAAGTTGAGGAGTTTCTTAATAAAATAGAAAAAGACAGTTCTGCTAAAAGAATAAGTTGTGAATTGTATAACATTCTTGTTAAACCGGTTGAATCTTTTATTAATAGAAGCAAACAAATTATTATTGTACCCGACCGCTTTCTCTGGAATCTGCCTTTTGGTGCTCTCTCCAATGGCAAAGAGTTTTTTGCCAATAGAACGATTCTTTATTACGCTCCCAGTCTTACTGTTTATAAGCTTTCCTGGCAAAGAAGGAAGATAAATCATGAGACAGGGATAGTAGTAGGCGATGTCGGTGACGAAATTTTTCTCGATTCAATGAAAAGAGCCTCAAAGAAAGGAACAACTCTTCTCCGATACCAGGCAACTGAAGAAGCTTTCAGGAAAGCTCTTGAATCTGCTGATATTGTGGATGTTGAAAGATGGGTGGTGGCCAATGATAATGATCCTCTTACTTCTGCTATTGTTCTATACAGCAGCAAAAATAATGACGGTTTTCTCCACCTCAGCGAACTCTTTCCATGGGATTTCAAAGCCAGTATATTTTTTCTTCCTCCACGCAGTGAAGCGAGGAAATGGGAATGGAGAAGTTCTCTCTTCTTTACTTACGGTTTACTGTACGCTGGTGTGCCTTCAGTGGTAAATTCTATGTGGCATATGGCCAAAGAAACAAAGAAAAAATTTCTTGATCTCTTTTATACCAATCTTAATGCTTTCTCTGTTTCAGAGGCTCTTGCGAAGGCTCAAAGTGTTATTATGAAGGAATTTCCTGAACCCAAAGCATGGGCGGGTTTTCAGTTGATTGGTTTTGGAGGAATGAACCCTGAAGAAAGGATATATTTTGCCAGAGAAAATCTTCTTTCTGCTGTGAAAAAAGGATGGGCTTTTGAAAAGAGAGGGGAGTATAGAGATGCTGTAAGGTGGCTTGAAAGAGGACATGATATGGCTGAGACCATGAGAGATTCTGTTCTTATTTCGAAAATTGATAATGAGATTGTAAGAGTCAGTGTTAAAGGTAAATTGTGGACAAAAGCTATTTTCTATCAGAACCGAATAAAAGAAACTGCCAGAGCACGGGGTGACATTGAAAATGTCCGAACAAGTACTAAAAATCTGGTAGTTTTTTACACAAAAGAAGAAGAATTTGATAAAGCTGCCCAGGAAGAAATTGAATACATAGAGCTGGTTAAGAAAAATGGGAAAGAAGAAGAGGTTGCTTCTTCCTGTGAAAGCCTTGCATTTATTTATGCAATGGATCATAAGTACAGGGAAGCAGTTAATTGGGCAGAGAAGGCCTTTCAGCTTTACGAAAAAAGAAACGATATTTTTGGTCAGGGAAAAGCTCTTATAAGAAAGGGACGTTTTGAATTAGAGGGAGAGAACTATTGGATAGCTTATAATGATCTTTCAAAGGGTATCTCGCTGCTGGAACAGACTTTAAAACTTGCTCAATATCCAGGAAAGGTAAAAATAGAACTTGCATCTGCCAATCAGCTTTTAGGTCTTACCTGTGAAAAGTTAACTCGCTACGATGAAGCCATGAAATTTCAGAAAAAGGGATTGGCTTTATTCAAAGATTTGAAATTATCTACTCAGATTGCTCTGGGATATCAGTATCTTGCAAATCTTTACTGGAAAACAGGAGATTATAGGAAGGCACTTTTCTACCAGAAAAAAGCCATGGATGGATTTAAATCGCTAAACAATAAAAAACTTCTTGCAATGGCTTACAGTACTCAGGGGTTGATCAACATGAGTCTCGGTGATTTATCAGGTGCCAGAAAAGCTGAGCAGAAAGCTCTATATTTAGCTGAGGAAATCAACGCTCGTGTTGATCAGGCAACTATTCTTAAAAATGTGGGGCTTGTTGCAATTCAGGAAGGTAATTTTTCAGACGCTTACCACAGTTTTCGCCGCGCCAGTTTTATAGACAGTACTTTTGGAACCAGAAGAGGATTAGCATACGATTACAGGAATATAGGCGTTTTGTTGGTTCATCTGGGGCGTACAGCAGAAGCAATCCCTATATTGAAAAAAGCACTGAATATTTCTGTTAGCATTGGAGATAAAAGAAATGAACTCCAGTCTCTTTATGGTTTAGGAAAAGCTTATAATCGTGTAGGGAATCTAAAAAAAGCACTAGCACTTCTTGATAGTGGGGTAGTCAAGGCGTCAAACCTTTTGGTACCCGAGCTTCTCTGGCGGTTTTATAGACAACGTGCCGGTGTTCTTGCAAATATGGGGCATGATAAAGAGAGTCTGGCAGATTACCGTAAAGCTGTTAAGATTGTTGAAGGATTGAGAGCAGAGCTTAAAATTGAAGCTTTTAAACAGGGATTCTTAGATAACAAGATTGATCTTTACGTAGATGTGGTACGTCATTTATTGAAGATGAAACAATTAGAAGAAGCATTTAACTTTGTGGAGAGATCAAAGTCCAGAAATTTTATAGATCTTCTTGGAAATCAGGCTCTTGTTTTGCCCAAGGCAGAGGGAAAATTAATGGAACAAGAAAGAAAGGCTCGCCTTGCCCTTCAAGAAGCTGAGAGCCGTCTGGCAGCTCTTTCCCGTGAAAATAGAGCACCATCTGCAAAGAGAGAGAAGGAAAAGAGATATTGGGAAACTGAACTTAACAAGCGGAGAAAAGCATACAAAAGAATTCTCATCTTAATACAGGAAAGAAATCCAGAATTGGCTTCCTTTGTGAGTGTTAATCCCTGGAGTCTTGAAGAAATCCAGAATATCCTGCCCGATAGTACTGCTCTTCTGGAGTATTTTTTAACACCGGAGGAACTTTTCCTGTGGTCTGTTTCGGCTGATAAAGTGATGGGTAGGAGGGTTAAAATAAAAGAAGAAAAAATCCGTACAACCGTAAGGCTTTTCAGAGAAGCGATAGAAGCCTACCTTTCCTCCGATGCCGAGGCACATAAACTATATCAGTGGCTTCTTCAACCAGTAGCAGGGGAATTACTGAATATTCGACATATCATTTTGGTTCCTCATGGAGTTCTTCACTATTTGCCTTTTGCTGCTCTTAAGGATGAAAATGGGAAGTATCTATTGGAAAAATTTTCTTTATCCATTGTTCCCAGTGCAACAGTTCTTGGCTATTGCATGGAAAAGGAAGAAAAAATTCGTGAAGAACACATGAAAAGAAAAATATTGGCTCTTAGCAATCCTTTTCTGGGGAGTTCTGTTTACAATTTACCCTTTGCTGCCAAAGAGGTTAAATCGCTACAGCGTACATATGGTACAAAAAATGTGAAAGCATTTTTTGGCAAAAAGGCAACCGAAAGTGTTGTACGACGGCTGGCAGGGTATTACAATTTAATACATTTTGCCTGTCACGCTGTTTATGAGCCAGAAGCACCTCTTTTTTCAGCTCTTCTTCTTACTCCAGCAGGGACAGATGACGGGAGGCTTGAAGCCCATGAAATTTTCAGTTTGAAATTAAATTCTGATTTAGTTACATTGAGTGGTTGCGAAACAGGGCTTGCCCAGATTACCAGAGGTGATGAAATTGTAGGGCTTGCCAGAAGTTTTATCTTTGCAGGCACACCTTCTATTCTCACAAGTCTCTGGAAAGTGGACGATCTGGCTACAGCTGTTATGATAAAACGATTTTATCGTTATTTGAAAGCCGGATTTTCAAAAGCACTGGCTCTGAGAAAGGCACAACTTTTAGTCAAAGAGAAAGTAAACAGTCACCCTGCTGCCTGGGCAGCATTTGAACTTACAGGAGATTTTAGATGAGTGAAGAAACGGACAAAATTTTGGAAGTAGCAAAGAGAGCTGCAAAAGTTGGAGCAGAAATATTGTTACAGGCGTTTGGCAAACTCGATCAAAAGCAGATTTCTCTGAAGGGAGCAGGAGATTACGTAACCGAGATTGATCGTAAATCAGAGAAGGTGATTATCAACGTAATAAAAGAAAAATTTCCTGATCATGGGATTTATGCAGAGGAATCTGGTAAAGAAAACCGAAAGTCGCTATACCGTTGGCTAATTGATCCCTTGGACGGCACAGCCAATTATGTTCAAGGGATACCAATATTCGGTATTTCTATTGCACTGGTAAAGGAAAAAGAAACCCAGGTGGGACTCATATATTATCCTGAAAGGGATGAGATGTTCTGGGCAGTAAAAGGAAAAGGTGCGTTTCTCAACGAAAGAAGAATTCATATATCAGCAAAGAAAGATATGGCTCTTTCAATGTTAGCTTCTGGTTTTCCATGGCGTTCAAAAGATTATTTAGATCCTTATCTTGCTTCTTTTAGGGAGCTTTTTCTCTCTGTGGCCGGAGTGCGCAGAATGGGATCTGCAGCTATAGATTTAGCCTATACCGCCTGCGGCCGTTTTGATGGTTTCTGGGAGATGAAACTAAAACCATGGGATATTTCAGCTGGTATCCTTCTCGTAGAAGAAGCAGGAGGAGTTGTGACTGATTTTAAAGGTGGAAAAGGATATATTGAATCTGGAAATGTTGTTGCAGGGAATTCTTTTATTCACGAAAAGATTTTAAATACTATCCGACCTTACCTCTCACAAATTGAGTGAAGAGTTTTTAATGAATTCAGTCTAGTGTTTGAGAGGAGATCTTTCATTGATTATAGAGAAACTACAAAATTACCGTATCTTGCAACACCGTTTGGTTTTCGGCTTTTTCTTTTGTTTTGTGATAATTAGCTTGTCAGGTTTACAATTACGGGCTCAAGACCATATGTTAGTGATCAACGAAATTATGTACGATCCGCTAACAGACCAGCCCGAATGGATAGAACTTTTCAACCCGGGAGTAAGTAATGTAAATCTTTGCAAATGGCAGATTTCTGATAGTAATACTGATCGTAGAATCTTGATTACTAATAAGAATTCCTTTGTTATCCCCTCTGGGTATGTGGTTATATCACAGGATTCATCCATTGTTAGGTTATTTTCTCCATTCGATGGTACTCTTTTTGTGCCGGGTAAATTCCCGCGGTTAAACAATGATTTTGATAGCGTTGTTCTATTTGATTCTTCAGGCTCTGTTGTGGATAGAGTGGATTACCAATCAAAATGGGGAGGTGGTGAAGGTTTTTCATTGGAGCGCATCAATCCTAAAAATTTTCCCAACAACAGTTCAAACTGGAGTCAGTGTGTTTCAGTCGAGGGAGGTACGCCTGGCAGAAGAAACAGTATCTTTGCTTCTTCATTTCCATCTCAGGCAATGGTTTTGGTTTCTCCTAATCCCTTCTCGCCTGATGGGGATGGAATTGAAGATGTGGCGGTTGTCTCTTATATTCTTCCAACAAAAACTTCTGCAGTCAATCTCAGAATTTACGATATTCATGGAAGATGCATCAGGATTCTTTTGGGAGCCTCTCCTTCAGGGTCACAGGGTTCTGTTATCTGGGATGGTAGAGATGAAGCAGGAAGGGTCTGTCCGATGGGTATCTATATTGTTTGTATAGAAAGCCTCAGTAGTGCAGCGGGAAAAGTTGCAATAGCTAAAACAACAGTAGTCTTAGCTAAGAAATTGTAAGTTATCCACATTTTTCTAACAGGGGATAATTCCTTTTTTCTGTGTAATATTACAGAAAAAAGGCGGGAAGATTACTAAAATTTATAAACCAAAGCGATAAATTTAATTTGCCTTAATATTGCAGTCTCTAACTATTTGATGTTACATAAGATAGCCCTTTCTGCTATTTTGTTGAGAGATGTTTTTGGCGCTGTCGT
Source organism: uncultured bacterium (assembly GCA_964473625.1). Lineage (GTDB taxonomy): Bacteria > Zhuqueibacterota > QNDG01 > QNDG01 > DSAB01 > CAYYPT01. Next base: position 15,609 of record CAYYPT010000011.1, read on the forward strand.
TAAAAAAATTTTCTCATAAGAAATGTAATAGCTCTTTTCCCTTAGGTGTGAACATTTTTACACAACTTATCCACATTCAATTAAAAGGAAACTGAATGAATACCATTAAATTTCTTGGTACAGCAGGAGCAAGATTTGTAGTAATAAAACAACTTCGTTCTTCAGGTGGAATATGGTTGACTCTTGATGATAAAACACTCTTGATTGATCCTGGGCCTGGCACTTTAGTAAGGTGCGCTTCGAGTCGGCCTAAACTCAATCCGGCGAAGTTGGATGGAATAATTCTGACGCATCGTCATTTAGATCATGCAGGAGATGTCAACATCATGATTGAGGCAATGACAGAGGGGGGATTCAAAAAACGAGGTGTTCTTTATGCTCCTGCTGATGCTCTGGATAATGATCCAGTAGTTTTAAAGTATCTTCGGGATTTTGTGGAACGAATAGAAATTCTTAGAGAAGGCGGTAAATACAAACTGGGTGATATTTCCTGGGAGACACCTATTCGCAACATTCATGGTGTTGAAACATACGGGCTGAAATTCAAAATACCTTCGGGGGGGTCACTCAGTTTTGTGAGTGATACTCGTTATTTTCCCGAGCTTGAAAAAGCATACAGCGCTGACATTGTTGTTCTCAATGTAGTTCTTTATCAGTCTTTCAAGGGCCGTATTATTGATCATCTCACAGTAGAAGATGCCGGGAAAATACTTCAATCAATACAGCCTAAACTTGGTATTCTTTCCCATTTTGGTATGACAATGCTTCGTGCAAAACCCTGGGTAATAGCTGATGAAATTAAAGAACGTTTAGGAGTTCCTGTGATTGCTGCTCGTGATGGGATGAGTATGGAGCTTGATAAATATCTATAAATTCTTGCAGAAAAGTGAGAAAAAACTTGCTTATATAGAAGAATTTTGATATATTTAAGAAGCTAAAAAACTAACAGAAAGGAGGGATTAGTTACTCTATGCCAGCTGTAAAAGTTCGCGAGAACGAACCTTTTGAAAGAGCATTTAGACGATTCACAAAACAATGCGAGAAGGCAGGGTTGATGTCAGATATAAAAAAACATCAACACTATGAAAAGCCAAGTGAGAGGAAAAAACGAAAGTTGGCTGCTGCCAAACGTAAACAGCGGAAGCTTCAAATGATGTTCGGGAGTTAAATATGGGGCTCGAACAGAAGCTCGTGGATGATATGAAATCTGCAATGAAGTCCGGGGATAAAATGGTTCTCGGGACTATACGGATGCTACGTGCTCAGTTAAAAAATGCAAGTATTGCAAAGGGAAAAGACCTTTCTGATGAAGATGTGATAGATATTCTTTCTAGAGAGGCAAAAAAAAGGAAAGAATCTCTTGAACTGTACAAAAAAGGTGGTCGGGCTGATCTTGTAGAAAAGGAAGAGAAAGAACTGGCAATTATTACTTCCTATCTTCCTGAGCAGCTTTCTCAGGATGAGATCGAAAAAATTGTTGATGAAATTATTGCTGAGACTGGTGCGGAAAGTCTGCGAGATATGGGAAAGGTTATGGGCGCTGTTATGCAAAAAGTTAAAGGTAGAGCAGATGGAAAAATAGTTCAGGAGATAGTAAAGAAAAAATTAAGTTAGTAAACATATTTAATTTTTTGTTAAGGGGTTAAAGCCCATAGATAATATTAGTTGTTTGAGTTTATCCTCCGACCCTGAAGGACGGAGCTAATTAGCAACAAAACAAGGGAATAGCCCCGACATTTATGTCGGGGGAAAAGAGTAAATAATTATTTTTCTGAAGTCCTTTAGGGCTTTTTAGATTGGACTCATGTATCTGATAAAAAATAATAAATAGCAGCTGATGTTTTTGAAGTTAATAATTGGCGTAAACTTAAATTCAAGGAACTTACCTTCTTGAAAGTCCTGTGTTACTTACTTCTGTTTTTTTCACGATAAACCATAACAAACATTCCTTTGTCATTGATTTCAATTCCCTCTCTGTTTCGGCTACTCCGCCAGTAGGTGGACACGCAAAAAGGTAATACCGCATCCAAATTAAACGGGGGTAGACGAGGGCCCCTGCTCTGGTCTATTGGGACAAAAATTCAGACGATTTATTACTGAAGAGAACAATTTAGCCTCTAACAACGAATCCCCCTAACTTTGGCCTTGACAAAAAGTTCAATTCATTGTAACTTAAATTAAATCTTTTTGGAAAGAAACTGATGAAGAAAACAACCCTCAAATTTATAGTTTTACTTGTTCTTCTCTTTGTAAGCTGTGCTTATTTCAACACTTTTTACAACGCAAAGCAGTACTATCGCAAAGGGTATCTTGAGACTAAAAAAAGAAGGACCAGTAAGCCTACAAGTGGTGAGAGAACAAATTACACTAAAGCAATTGATAAGGCTCTCAAACTTATTGAATTCTATCCCAAAAGTAAGTATGTAGATGATGCACTTATGTTGTTGGGGAAATCCTACTATTTTCTGGGAGAGTATATCAAGGCCCGACGAAAGTTTATAGAACTTAGAACAAACTATCCTCGGAGTGGGCTTAGGATGGAGGCGGATCTCTGGTTGGGGAAAACCTATCTTGCATTAAATCAATTGGATGATGCCGAAAGAGAATTTAGAAGACTTATAAATCGAAAAGTTTCAAAAAAAATTAAAGGAGAAGCCTATTTTTATCTTGGTAAACTCTACGAAAGAAACAGAGAATTTGAAAAAGCTCTTCATTTTTATCATAAAGCTGTTAAAGAAAGCTTGGGAGATAAAAGAGCTGAGGTTTTGTTTACTATAGCGGCAGATTATGATTCATTGGGAGATTATGAAAAATCTGCTGAGTTTTTTCAAAGAGTTCTGAAAGCAAATCCATCTGCTGAACTTCGTTTTGAAGCCCAAGTAAGATATGCAGAAATAAAAGAACGACAAAACGACCTGGATAGTGCGATTCATCTTTTAGAAAAACTCCTGGCAGATGAAAAAAACAAACAATGGATTCCTGAGTTGAGACTGGAGATTGCATACTGCCTTACTCTTAAAGGCGATATTAATGGAGCCATTCTTGCGTACGAAGATATAATTCAGGCACACAAAAAGACAAAATATTCTGCCGAAGCCAGGTATATGTTAGGGAAGATATTTGAGGAAAATAAGAAGGATTATGGTCGTGCTTTAGAACAATTCAGCCAGGTGAGAACAGAGTACAGAAATTCCCCATATGCTGATTCTGCAAATGTTAGAAAATTAGATATCCTAAGACTCCAGGCTTTGAGGCAGGTTATCGACATGGCACAGAAAGGAAAAGAAGGAGAGCTGGCACTGGACGCAGAAAAAAGTCCCACGGATACTCTTACAGACGAAAGACTATATGCAATGATAGATTCTGCAACAACGGATTCTGCTAGGCTACATTTGCTTTCGAGAGTAGGAGGAAAAGTTTTTGCTGATTCTGTAAGAAAAAAACCGAATTTCTCCAATCGTAACGAAACTTTTAGTAAAGTTAGGGAGACAGTTTTTAAAAGAAATCAACCCCAGATCGATTGGAATGTTTGGGTTGAGGATGGGATAATACCCCAGGGAGTAGATTTGATTCAGGAGTTAAAAAAACTCCGAAAAAGATTCAAGGAATCTGAGAAATCGAAGATGGTTATCAATCCGGAATTAAAAACTTTTCGTGTGGAAGAACTGGATAAAAACCTGCTGTTGTTAGCTGAACTATATCTTTTCCGCTTTTCCCTTCCTGATTCAGCAATAAGTCAGTATAAACAACTGATTACCCGATTTCCTAACAGTCCGTATGCACCGCAGGCTCTTTATAATCTTGGTTATATTTTATGTAAGATATACAATAAACCAGAGGCATCGGATAGCTGTTATCATAATTTAATTGTAAAATATCCGCAGTCTTCTTTTGCCAATGCTGCTCGTGAGTTGTTAGGACTTCCTAAAGTAAAAACAAAGGAAGATTCTATCCGTGCGTTTTTTGAAGAAGGGGAAAAGCTTCTATTTGAAAAAAATGATCCTTCCGAAGCGCTTAAGAAATATAAATTGATATGGGAAAAATTTCCTAATTCAGATCTGGCTCCTAAAGCGCTTTATTCTATGGGATGGATTTACGAGATGAAATTGGACTCTTCCTCCATGGCCATGGCCCTTTATGATAGTTTAATAGCACAGTATCCTGAGACAGTGTATGCCAAAAAAGTGAGAGAGAAAGTTCAAGCAGTTAAGATAGAAAAATCAACAAAAGAAAAATCTAAAGGGAAAATAAGCACCGAGACAAAAAAGATAAAGCAAAAGGTGCCTGTAGAAGAAGGAATGAAGGAGAATCAGTTCAAAGAACCTGCAAAGATAAAAGATCGACTAAATGAAACAGCCTCACCTATAGGAGGAATTGAAGCGATTCAAAATAGATTGGTGTTCCCGAAAGGAATAGATCAGAAAAAACTCGTCAGCCTTGTGGTTTTGAAGATCTATGTGGATGCTGATGGACAAGCAAAGGATTTAAGTATGGAACGATCCAGTGGTGTAAAGGCTTTGGATGAATCTATTCTAAAAATAATTAGAGAAACAAAATTTAAACCCGCTTATAGAGAAGGGAAGCCGGTTTCTTCCTGGGTTAAGCTATCTATCCCATTGGGGCAGAAAGAAGCAAGAAAATTTGAAAAGTAGAGGATTTTTTGTGGGTCAACATAAATGTAAGTTACTCAGTCAAACGAGAATAAGTGAAGATATATACTCTCTATTGCTAGAATCAGATGAAATTGCCCGTATGAGTTTTCCAGGGCAATTTGTCCACATTAGAATTGGTAATGGAATAGATCCACTGTTAAGGCGGCCTTTAAGTATTCACAGAGTTGATCCCCCAAAAGGAGAAGTAAGATTTCTTTATAGGGTTGTTGGTCGCGGTACGAAACTTCTACAGAAATTAGAGAGGGGAGATATACTTGACCTGCTAGGTCCTCTCGGTATAGGCTTTTATCTTGAGGGTTCGTTTTCTCACGCACTCGTTGTAGCTGGCGGTATGGGGAGCGCTCCGATTTTTTTCCTTATTGATAAATTGTTAGAATTAAAAAAACGCATTACATTCTTCTGGGGTGTGAAAAACAAAAATGAAATTTTTGCTCTTAAGGATTTGAGAAATTCAGGAGTAGATGTGAGAATTATAACAGAAGATGGATCCATGGGGAGAAAAGGACTGATAACAGATATTCTTAAACCATTTCTTGCTGAACACAGGGAAGATCGCTCCTTAGAGGGTTTTGTATGTGGACCAGTAAAAATGTTGAAGCAGGTTCAGGGGATGGCTGAAATAACAACTTTTGGTTGGCAGGTTTCTTTAGAGGAGAGAATGGCCTGTGGTGTGGGAGTATGTATGGGATGTGGAGTGAAAATGAAAGAGGGTGGATACAAGATGGTCTGTTCGGATGGTCCTGTTTTTAATCTTCGGGAGATTCTTTTTGATGATTGATCTGTCAGTTAAAATTGGTTCTCTGGAACTTAAGAATCCTGTACTTGTTGCTTCTGGTACTTTTGGATACGGTACAGAATACAGTAAATACCTGGATGTGAACAAGTTGGGTGGAATTATTACAAAAACTATAACTTTAAGTGAAAGAGAAGGAAATCCACTGCCAAGGATTGCTGAAACTCCTTGTGGAATGCTGAATTCGATAGGACTTGCCAATGTGGGAGTCGAAAAATTTATAGAAGAAAAACTTCCTGGACTAACAGAACTTAATACCGTAGTTATTGTAAATGTTGCCGGGAATACTGTAGAAGAATACGGTCTGGTGGTGGAGAAATTCCAGGGATACGATCGGGTTGATGGATTTGAGATAAACATTTCATGTCCCAATGTTGAGAAAGGCGGACTTGCATTTGGAATTGATCCAGAGCTCACTCACAAAGTTGTCTTTCGAGTAAGAGAGGCAACGGATAAAACTGTGATTGTTAAACTTACTCCAAATGTTACCGATATAACCTCCATCGCAGTAGCTGCGGTGGAGGCAGGGGCAGATGCGCTATCTTTGATCAATACAATTCTTGGGCTCGGTATTGACATCGAGACCAGGCGTCCTCTTCTGGCCAGAGGTGTAGGTGGGCTGTCCGGTCCTGCTATAAAACCCATTGCTCTGGCCAAGGTTTATCAGGTGGCAAAAGCTGTTTCTGTGCCTGTGATTGGGATTGGGGGGATTACGTGCTGGCAGGATGCAGTAGAGTTTTTTATTGCAGGTGCCACTGCTGTTGAAGTTGGAACGTGGAATTTTGTTGAGCCTGATGGGACAATTGATATAATTCAAGGCATTGAGGAGTTTTGTTATAAGAAGAATATAGACAATATCACGGATCTTGTAGGGAGTCTTAGAGAGGGATAAATGGCTAAAATTAAACTAACATCTACTTTAGATCCATCTTCAGATTTTGTTTTATATGAAGGTGATGTTCTAGATCTTCTAAAAACAATGCCGGATGAATTTGTCAAACTCGTTGTAACATCGCCACCTTATAACATTGGTAAAGAATACGAAAATAAAATTGGAATTGACAAGTATATTTCTGGTCAAGAAAAGGTTATTAAGGAATGTGTACGTGTGTTAGATCGTAGAGGCAGTATTTGCTGGCAAGTTGGTAATTTTGTTAAAAATGGTGAAATTGTACCACTTGATATAATACTCTATCCAATATTTTATTCTTTGGGGCTCAAATTGCGGAATCGTATTGTCTGGCATTTTGGTCACGGTCTCCATGCTTCAAAACGTTTTTCTGGAAGATATGAGGTGATTCTATGGTTTACTAAGAGTGATGATTATACCTTCAATTTGGATGCAGTCCGAGTACCTCAAAAATATCCTAACAAGAAACATTTTAAAGGTTCACAGAAAGGTCAATTATCTGGAAATCCCATTGGGAAGAATCCGAGTGATGTCTGGGAAATTCCCAATGTAAAGTCAAATCATGTTGAAAAGACTATTCATCCTTGCCAGTTTCCTGTTGAATTGATTGAACGACTTGTTCTTTCTATGACAAATGAACATGATTGGGTTTTTGACCCCTTTATTGGTGTGGGTACAACTGCTATTGCTTCGTTAATGCATAATAGGAGGGCAATTGGTGCTGAGATAGTTCATGCATATGTTCAGGTTGCAAAAGAGCGTATTAAATTGGCTGAGAAAGGTTTGTTACGTATTAGGCCTATGGAAAGGCCAATTTATGAGCCAAATGCATCCAGCAAGAATATCCCACCAAAATATGTACAATTGAAGTCTCCTTCAGAACAACTAAGTTTTTTACAGGATACTTAGTATCATTTGTTTGAGAAAAAGAGAGGGAATTTAGTCCGATGAAAATAATTTACGAATATTCACATCTTGGTGGTTCAGAGATTCTAAAGGTTCGCTATCCAAAACATGAACAAGATATTTACGAAATAATTTCAAGAGTGAAAGCACATCGTATAAAGGTAAGTAAAGAAAAGACTATGAAAGGGCGAAGGCTATTTTCTCCCAAAGATATGAATCGACAATTTAAAGAAGAATTCTATGCCAAGGGTTATAAAGAATTAAAAGATACATACACGATTACAATACCAAAAAGCGAGATAGAAATATCTGGCGCTTTTAAACAAATTGATTTTGTTAAGGAAAATGTTTTGGTAGAAGTACAATTTGGCAAGTATGCATTCATGTTTTATGATATGGCAAAATTCCAATATTTTTTTAATGAAAATAAAGCCGATGTTGGGATAGAAATAGTCCCTTGTCATGATTTGTATAAGCAAATGTCTACTGGTGTTTCGTATGGGGAACAATTAGTTTATGATATTGAACGTTTGAAACGTCATTTTCCGGCCGTGCCTGTTAAAGTTATTTTAATCGATGCAGTCTAAGAAATTTTATCCAGGCCAAGGGGGTTTTATGAAACCTCAATCAATAGATACTAACCTGAAAACTGAAAAGGTGCTGATTTCTCTGTTGCGAAAAGCAAGTAGTGCAGAAAAGATTTCACTGGTCCGTTCGCTTTCGCAAACAGTGGTTCAGCTTTCAAGAAGAGCTATTGCTAGAAGAAACAAGAATCTTGATGAAAAAGAACTCGATGTACTCTTTGTGGCTCATAATTATGGTAAAGATCTGGCTGAACGTCTGAGAAAATATTTGGAAAAAGGGAAAAATGAGAAGTCCTGACATACTTGTTGCGGTTCAACCAATAGTTCAAGCCTTTGAGAATTTATCAATAGATTATTATATAGGTGGTTCAATTGCAAGTTCTCTGTACGGAACACCACGGGCAACAATAGATGTTGATATGGTAGCAGATATTAAGAATAGTCAAATTCTTCCTTTGAAAGTGCTACTTCAGAAAAATTACTATATTGACGAACAAATGATAGCCGATGCTGTCCGCAGTAAATCCTCTTTTAATCTTATTCACCTTGAAACAATGATTAAGATTGATATTTTCATTTATAGTGATGATCCCTATCAAAAGAGTGCGATCAGTAGGAGAGTAAAAGATACATTAGAGGAAAGTGATCAAACTGTAGAATTTTATTTTTCGTCTCCAGAGGATGTAATCATAAATAAACTGCAATGGTATGAAATGGGAGAGAGAGTTTCGGAGCGGCAGTGGCTTGATGTAGTGGGAATAATTAAAGTTCAGGGTAATTCGCTTGATAAAAAATATCTTCTTAACTGGTCAAAGAGGCTTAATTTAATGGAATTGTTGGATAAAGCATTTAATGAGGCTGGTGTTAGCTTATCAGAAATTAGTGACAAATAAATTACCAGAATACAAATTTATAGATTATTGTTTATTTTAGTTTCTTTGGAGGTATAGTTGTAACTAAACTTTGGCAAATTTGAGATTAGGGTGGTCACTCAGAATAAATTTCATCTAAAGGTTTCCTCATGCTGAGTCCCTCGACAAGCTCAGGGTAAACTTACATCGAAGCATGTGATGTTTTGTCTATACCAAAGATGAGAGATGAAATATAAATTTGCCAAAGTTTAGGTTGTAATTTAAAATTTCAAGGAGGAAATCATGAAATTCCACAAAAGTTTTTCCAGAGCCATACTTTTTCTCCTGAGTGGTTTATTAATTTCAAGTGGTTTTGCTCAGGATAAAAAAGATAAAAAGGAGAAGTCTCCTTATCGTTTTACCATTGTTACCGAAGTTAAAAGAACCCCTGTGAAAAATCAATATCGTACAGGAACCTGCTGGTGTTTTGCCACCATTTCTTTTCTCGAATCTGAGCTTTTAAGAATGGGAAGAGGTGAAGTAGATCTCTCAGAAATGTACGTTGTCCGTCATACCTACCCCATGAAAGCAGAGAGTTACATTCGTCTCCACGGGAATGCCACCTTTGGTCAGGGCGGAGAAAGTCATGATGTTATTGATCAAATCAGGCGATACGGTATTGTACCAGAAGAGGTATACACAGGAATGAACATTGGTGAAAAGAGACATAACCATGGAGAAATGTTTACTGTTCTTAAAGCAATGCTGGATGCAGTTTTAAAGAAGAGAGGTTCGCGTTTAACACCGAGATGGATGGAAGCTTTTCAGGCTGTTCTTGATGTTTATCTTGGTAAACCACCGGAAAAGTTTACATATAAAGGAAAAGAGTATACTCCTAAAACTTTTCTATCAGATTATTTGAAGCTTAATCTTGCTGATTATATTGAATTAACTTCTTATACGCATTACCCTTTTTACAAAAAATGTCGTTTAGAAGTGCCTGACAACTGGAGTTTCAACGAGAATTATTATAATGTTCCTATTGATGATTTGGAAAGAATTGTAGATCATGCCCTGAGAAAAGGATATTCTGTTGCATGGGATGGAGATGTAAGTGAGCGAGAATTCTCTACAAAAACAGGATATGCAGTTGTGCCGCTTAAAGATTGGGAAGACAAAACGCAGGCTGAACGAGAGAAAAAAATAACAAAACCTGTAAAAGAAAAGAAAATTACCCAGGAAATGCGGGAAAAAACTTTTGACAACTTTACTACAACCGACGATCACCTTATGCATATCGTTGGGATTGCTCATGATCAGAAAGGAACAAAATTTTATCTAACGAAGAATTCTCATGGCACCGATAGAAAATATGGTGGGTATGTCTATTTATCTCGATCTTATTTTCGCCTGAAAACAATTGCCATTATGGTAAATAAAAATTCACTTCCAACTGATATCAAAGAAAAAATAGGGATAGAATAGTAGTGCTAAAAAATGGCGGCTATTTTCATTTTACAAAAGTTCGAGTATAGTTAGGATAAACAAATGGCAAAGAAGTTATCTTTTGTTTTTTTATTGTTATTTCTTACTTTCACCAGCAAAGAGATTTACAGTGCTCCTCGAATCCATGCTGGGCTTTCTGCGGGCTTTGGTTTGCCAAAAATTCCCATTTCGTATTTTCGAACTCCTTTTTCTCTCCTTGCCGGTGGGAAGCTAAACTGTCGTTTAAGTAGAAAACTGGCCTTAGAGGGAGAGGGGTGTGCTCTTTATACCTTTAATATGGGAACTGCAAGCGGCGAGAAAGGCAAACTGAGATTTAATTTAGTCTGGGGTTCATTTATTTTTGCCTATCGGATTAATAGCGATATTGAGAAGGAATCTTTTTTAATGTTAGGATTTGGCGAGTACCATCTCTCCCAGCAGTTTAATAAAGAAAAGACAGTATTGGTTACTCCTGGTTTTAGCCTTGGCTTGGCAGCATGGAAATATAGAAGACGATTAAGCACTGTTTTTGAACTTAGATGGCATTTGTTGTTTCGTCCCAGTAATAATCCGCAGGTTCTTACCCTGACTTTTGGTGTTATGTTATGAAAATAATGCTGGGAAAGAAAATTAGAAGTATGGGTTTTTCCCTAAAAAAGTTACGCCGACGAATCACATATTCAGATAGATTTATCAATTTTGTTGCTTCACTGGCTGTTTTTATTATTACAGTTTACATTAAAACCTTAAAGATCAAGTATTATTTTCATCCTGATTTCTTAAAATTAGATCGCACAAAGGTGTTTTATGGGTTCTGGCACGGCAGGCAGTTTCTTTTAGTTCCGAGTTTTGGCAGCTGGCATATTTCTCTAATGTCCGATTTAAGTTGGGCAGGTGAAATACAGACTAGAATTTTATCCCGATTTGGATATGTAGTTGTACGTGGTTCGAGTAAGCGAAGAGGAGCGCAGGCTCTTCTCGCTATGAAAAAGGTTATTGAAAAAGGAACGGCAGGTGCTTTTGCTTTGGACGGTCCAAGCGGTCCAATTTATAAATCAAAGCCCGGCATTATATTCTTGGCTCAGAAAATGGGTTATCCAATTGTTCCTTTAACAACTTCTGCAGACCGAGCCTGGATTTTGAAGAAAACTTGGTGTCGCTATCTTTTGCCCAAGCCTTTTGCCAGGTGTTATGTTGCGATGGGAAAACCCATTTGGGTTCTAAAAAAGCAAACCGGACTTACCGCAGAAGAATTAGATCGTATCTTAATTGATTGGACAGCTCAGGCTGATCAAAAAGTTGGAAGAATTTCTTTATGGAAACAAAATTAGAAGTTAGATCTTTTGATTCACCGCTTTCTTTAGAAGAATTTGGGAAGATTCCCAGGCGTCCAATTTATGTTGTTCTGGATAATTTGCGAAGCGCTTTTAATGTAGGTTCAATTATTCGTACAGCAGATTGTGCTTTAGTGGAAAAAGTTTATTGTTGCGGGATCACCGCTCATCCTCCACACAAGAAACTGGATAAGACCTCTCTTGGTGCTCTTCCTTATGTTCCCTGGGAACACAGAGAAACTGCTCTTGAAATAGCTTACGAATTGAAAGTAAAAAGAATCCCTGTTTACGCACTGGAACTTACAAATAAAAGTCGTGTGATCTGGGATGTTTCTTTCCCCCTTCCCATTGCAGTAGTGTTGGGTAATGAAGCATTGGGAGTATCTGAGGAGGTGTTGCAAGTTGCGGATGAAATTGTGGAAATTCCCATGCTGGGTTACAAAAATTCGATTAATGTAGCGGTAGCCTTTGGTATTGTTGTTTATGAAATTCAAAGACAGTATTGGAAAGAATTCCCTAAGGAGAGCTGGATTCGTTTTGATGAATATAGTATAAGGTAAATAACTAACTAAACTTTGGCAAATTTGAGATTAAGGCGGTCACTCAGAATAAATTTCATTTAATGCTTTTCTCATGCAGAGTCCCTCGATAAGCTCAGGGGAAACTACATCGATAGTTATAATAAACAATACTGTAATTCCCGCATGTTTTTAAACGGGAATCCAGGGAGGTGGTTGCAAGGGTGGGTTCCCGAAAAAACATTTCAGGAACGACAGGGGAAAAGGAAATGGAGGTCATGAGAAAAAGAGTAAGTAATTATTTTTCCGAAACCCTTGATGTTTTCTCTATACCAAAGATGAGAGATGAAATATAAATTTGCCAAAGTTTAGTAACTAATGGAAATTCCTGCAGAACGATCTTGGAAGTTTTAATGACCATTCTATATAATTATCCAGATGAAAGTTTTTTATCTCCACGACTGGGATGTTAATATCCAGCGTGCCCGAGAAATTCAGAGGAAACTTAGGGAAAAAGTAATAATAGAAGGTGGGCCAGATAAGGTT
>CAYYPT010000012.1:0-14107 GCA_964473625.1 uncultured bacterium
AAAACTAACTATACCTCTTCATTTCAAACTGTGAAAAATTCCGGGGAGGTATTTTTCCGTATTACCGGTACGACTGGTTCACCAAACGTTACTGCCAGTTACTTAGCGAGTTTGCTTCCTATTCCACTGGTTGCATTTTTTTCTCAGGAAAGACGATATTCGCTCTGGCTGCCGTTTTCCGCGTTTACTTTAGGATTGATTGCACTGTTTCTTACACAAACACGCGGTGCCTGGGTTAGCTTTGGAGCAGGAATGTTTTTCTTTTTACTCCTTAGTGGCAGACGAAGAGGAGCCTGGAAATTTGCTCTCGGCTCTATTGTTGTGATAGGTATCTTTGTTATCTTGTTTAAAGATGTTATTGTAGAACGCTTTTCGCAGGGAACTGATACACTTGTTTATCGAATGCATCTTATTCGTTCGGCTTTCCAGATGATCCAAACACATCCATTTTTCGGGGTGGGGACAAACGCTTATGCACTGGTTATGAAAGACTATGTGCCATTTTTCCTCACGCAGGAGAGATGGATTGTTCATAATCGATATCTTTTAGTATGGGCCGAAACCGGTATCATTGGGATTGTATTTTTCTTATTGTTTCTGGGAACTACTTTTAGAAGTTTGTGGTTTTCCACAAAATCTGATGATAATTTTGTCTCCATGTTTGCGTGGGGCACATTCATCGGTCTTTTGATTTTCTCCATGCAGATGATGGTAGAATCATTGGACGGGCGTATTTCTGATGCACACGTGTGGCTTATTGCTGGGCTGGCAGTAGGGATGAAGCAGTGGGTACTAGAACACAATGTTGGAGGAAAAGAATCCGCTGTGGGGGAAATAAAATGAGAACTTCTGTTAGACTTTTGCGAAATACGCTCTTTCTCTCCGCAGCAAAAGTGGCCAATCCACTGCTTTCCATGGTTCTTGTTTTGATTCTTTCCAGGGATCTTGGAGCCAGAGGATTGGGAATGTACACTACTGTTCTTACCCTTTTTACTTTTTTTAATATTCTTTCCGTCTTAGGATTAAATGAACTTATCGTTAGAGAGGTTGCAGGGAATCGTTCACGTGTAGGTAAAGTAGTTTCAAACGCTTTTTTTCTCGGGATTATTTCTTCTGTATTTTTTTCAGCAGCAATGGTGCTTACTGCAAAGTTTTTGAAGTATCCTTCTGAAGTTGTTAATTCCGTACGTGTTATGGGAGCAGCTCTTATTTTCTATACAGTAAGTTCTTATTCTCAGGCTTTTTTGCAATCTTTCGAGAAAATGGAGTATTGTTCCTTTTTACTAATTGCTGAAACAGTGTGGAAGGTTTTTTGGGGAACAATTATACTTAAAGCTGGATATTCTGTCTTCTGGGTCATTGTGGCAGTTGCTTCTGCTCATTTAGTTTCAATGATTATGGGACTGGTTTTTGTTAATCGCCACATAAGCCGACTAAGGTTTAAAATAGATTTTAAATTTATTCGATCCCTTTTGCGGCAAGTGCCCACCTTTTTTACTCTATACATTGTTGTTATGATCTACTGGAACATGGATGTTCTGATGCTTTCAAAAATGCGTGGAATGCTTGAAGTGGGATACTATTCTGCAGCTTACAGAATTCTCAACATAGGTAAAAGTTTGGCAAACTGTTACATTATTGCTGTTTTTCCTGTTATCTCTCATCTCTATGTAAATGCACGAGATAAATTTTCATCTAGTTGTATTCGTTCAATGAAATATCTTTTTGTTTTTACGCTACCAGTTGCTATTGTAACCACAATTTTAGCAAATCCGTTTCTTTCACTTCTATATGGAAAGGCTTTTTTGGAATCAACACGAGCACTCCAGGTTCTAATTTGGACATTGGTTCTTTTCCCAATTGCAAATATCATGGGAAATGCACTTATAGCGAGTCATCACCAAAAGATCGATTTGCTCGTAAATACAATCGGTGCGGTCTTTAACATTCTGTTGAATTTTCTCTTAATCCCTCGATTCGGGTATCTGGGAGCTGGTATTGCCACATTAATCTCTATTGCTTTGTTCATAAGCATCCAATACTGGTTTGTTTCCCGAACACTTTTCAAAATTCACTACTCAAAGGTGGGCATAAAAGTACTGCTGGCTGGGATAGGAATGACAGCTTTCATGATGATTTTTAATCACATGAATATGTTTCTCTTATCTTTTCTGGGATTTGCAATTTATGGAAGCCTTCTCTTTTTGATGAGAAGTTTTAGTAAAGAAGAGATTGATATGGCTAAAAGTATATGGAAAGATAAGAAAATGCTTTTTTCACTAAAGAGTTAATAGAGAATGGGGAAAATTCGTATATTACATTTGAGAAAGAGTGAAGGTTTTTACGGCGCAGAAAAGATAATTATTTCATTGTCCGAAGGGAGTAGGGACAGTTACGTTGCAGTAGTGGGCTGTCTCTACGATTTGCGGCATCCTGTTCTGGATCTTATAGTAGAGGCACAGCAAAAAGGTATTGTTACTGAAACAATAATTTGTAAATCACGTTTTGACCTTAAAGCATTGGTACGGATTATTTCCTTGATAAGAAAACGGAAAATTAATATTATACATTCTCATGGTTTTAAAGCAGATATATACGGATGGTTAGCTGCCAGATGGACACGTACTCCAATAATTGCTACAAAACACGGATGGACAAGTGCCAACTCTCTGGTACGACTGTGGGAAGGGTTGGATATGCTTTTCCTGAAGTTTTTTGATCAGATTGTAGCGGTCTCTGAAGATGTTAAACATAAACTTATAAAAAGAGTGCCAGAGCAACGTGTGAAAGTGATTCCTAATGGAGTGGATGTAAAAAGCTCGAAATCTCAAAAGATAATTTCTCTACGAACGGAACTCGGATTAGAAAAAACAAATCAGGTAGTGGGTATTGTTGGAAGACTCAGTGTTGAAAAAGGTCACAAGTTTTTTCTTGAAGCTGCCAAGCAAATTGTTGAAGAAATTCCATCCGTACAGTTTTTAATTGTGGGGGAGGGGCCGCTCCGAAGTAAACTGGAAGAATATACAAGATTGTTAAACTTGAACAAAAATGTCTTTTTTACAGGATATCGGGAAGATATAGAAAAAATCTATCATCTAATGGATGTGTTAGTTTCCTCCTCATTGCGAGAAGGGCTTCCACTTACATTATTAGAAGCTATGGCAATAGGGAGACCTGTTGTGGCTACGAGTGTAGGGGAAGTCAGTAATCTTATTCAGCACAAGAGAAACGGTTTTCTCGTTTTCCCGGAAAATCCAGATTCTATTGCACGATATGTAATAGAGTTACTGAAAAACAGGGAACTCAGGATAAAAATAGGAAAAGAGGCACGAAAAACAATTCAAGAGAAGTACTCTTCAAAAAAAATGGTAGAAGCTTACACAACTTTATACCGAACATTTTTGCTGAGAAATTCTAACAAATAAGGGAGATATATGAAGATTATCTACATTGCCTGGGCACCTTACAACCGCAGAGCAGAGACATTTGCAGATCAAATAGGGGCAGAAGTTGAATTAATTCATTTCTTCAAGTACCAGAGGCCTTTCTGGGCACTGTTCAAATATCCACTTATGGCAATAAAAACATTCGTTAAACTGTTTTCTAAAAAACCCACTGTAGTTTTTGCTATGTCGCCTCCTCTTTTTTGTGCGTTTTTTGTCTATCTATATTGTCTTTTTTTTCAGGCCCGGTTTGTGATTGATGCTCATACAGGTTCTTTAATTACACCTCCATGGACATGGTTCAGATTTTTACATAAGTTTCTAAGCCGACGGGCAACAGTGACAATAGTTACCAACAACTATTTAGCATCTCTGGTAGAATCTTGGGGTGCAAAAGCCATGATAATAAATCCCCCAATTTTTTTCCCTGATGTGAAAACTTTTCCTTTAGAAGGCAAGATTAATTTTCTTGTCGTAAATACTTTTTCTGGAGACGAACCGCTTGATGAAGTATTAAAAGCTGCCAATAATTTCCCGGAAGTTCATTTTTATATCACCGGGGATCTTTCCAAAGCCAGACACGACCAGATTGAAATGTGTCCTCCAAATGCTCATTTTACCGATTTTTTGCCTTATAAAAAGTATCTTGAGCTTTTAAAAAGCGTGGATGGGGTTATAGCTTTAACAACACGTGATCATACTTTACAATCTGGGGGTATGGAAGCTCTTTTTATGGGAAAACCACTTATTACGTCACATTTTCCATTTCTAATGAATTTTTTCTCAAAAGGCACGGTTTATGTAGAACCAAAAGCAGAAAGTATTATCAACGGCGTTTATAGATTCATCACAGGTCACGAAATTCTACAAAAAGAGATCGTAAAACTCAGAGCAGAGCGGTGGCGTGAATGGAAGGGTGACCTAACTAGACTGATGAAGATTATTTCATAATCTAAGAACATAGTGGAAAGTAATTAACCATGAAAATAATTCGAAAAGCAACAATTCCATTTTTTATTTTAAGAGATATTTGTCTGCCGCTACGAATTAATAAGACCAATCGAATAGAAGCTCTTCAAAAGGCAATGAAATGGCTTTGTTATGCTCAGGATAGAGGAGGAGGTGGAGGAGTATCAGAGGGGTATGACTTACGAAAGGGATGGCTCCCACCTTTCCCCGAGACTACCGGATATATTGTTCCAACCTTTTTAGACTATTATCATTTTACTGGAGATAGTATGTACAAAAATCGTGCAGTAGAAATGTTGGAA
Source organism: uncultured bacterium (assembly GCA_964473625.1). Taxonomy (GTDB): domain Bacteria; phylum Zhuqueibacterota; class QNDG01; order QNDG01; family DSAB01; genus CAYYPT01. The sequence continues at coordinate 4,715 of CAYYPT010000012.1, forward strand.
TGGTTGCTCTCAGTGCAAAGGGATAATGGGGCTATTTCCGGTATAATAGAAGGGGCTAAATCTCCTTTGGTATTTGATACTGGACAGGTTCTCCTTGGATTTGTGAGAGGTTATAAAGAAACCAATGAAGAACGTTATCTCGCCGCTGCAGAAAAAGCAGGAGATTGGTTAGTTTCTATTCAGAATCCAGATGGAAAGTGGGATAGGAATGTGTATCAGAATATTGTACATAGTTACAATGTTCGAGTAGCATGGGCATTACTTGAACTTAATGAAATTTTACCTAAAAAGAAATATTTTAATGCAGCAAACCGTAATGTAGTCTGGACACTAACTCAGCAGCAAGATAACGGCTGGTTTAATTACAATAAATTCGAAAAAAATACTCCAGTTTATACACATGCGCTGGGATATGTAACCCGTGGAATACTGGAGGCAGGAATTTTGTTGAATAATCCAAATTTTATATCTGCTGCCCAGAAAACAGCAGATATACTTCTTTCATTACAGAGAGAGAATGGAGCTCTGCCGGGCAGTTTTGATTCTAAATGGAATCCCACTACTAGATCGGTCTGTTTAACAGGAAGTGCACAGGTTGGGATTGTATGGCTCAGGTTTTACCAGATTACCAGTGCTTCGAAATATTTCAACGCAGCAAAGTTAGGAAACAGTTTTCTAATCAAAACTCAGGAGAGAATACCATTTCCTTCTCTTAGAGGAGCAGTAAAAGGTTCGCATCCAATTTATGGGAACTATCTAACGTTTGTATATCCCAATTGGGCTGCAAAGTTTTTTGTTGATGCTTTATTATTGGAAATTGCCGTAACTAAGCAAAATAGCATTGGAAAAATATAGGAATTATGTAGATGGTGATTAACATAACTGACACTGTAGTTGGAATTGCTGTCGGTACAAGACCAGAAATTATTAAGATGGCACCTATTATTCGCTTTTGTAAGCAAAACAAAATAAGGTTGCTTCTTATTCATACCGGTCAGCATTATTCATTCGAGATGGATAGGATTTTTTTTAAGGAACTGGGTTTGCCCGAACCTTCTTATAATTTAGAAGTGGGATCTGGTTCGCATGCTAAACAAACAGGTTTACTTCTCCGAAGAATGGAAGAAGTCTTAATGCATGAAAAACTTTCAATTCTTTTAGTAGAAGGAGATACTAATTCTGTCTTAGCTGGTGGATTGGTTGCTGCCAAACTTAATATACCTGTCGGTCATGTGGAAGCTGGGCTTAGAAGTTATGATTCAGAGATGCCAGAGGAAATCAATCGAATCTTAGTAGATCATCTTTCTAACTTTCTTTTTGCCCCAACAGATCTGGCAGAAAATATTTTAGTAAAGGAAGGAATTCCAAAAGAAAAAATCTTTGTCACTGGCAACACAATTGTTGATGCGGTTTATGAGAATCTTCTTCTATCCAGGAAAAATATTCACATACTGCCAAAATTTGGAATAGAAGAAAAACAATTTTTTCTTCTTACTCTACACAGGCAGGAAAATGTTGATAATCCCGAAAAGTTGCAGAGAGTCTTTATGGGATTGGATTTGATTTATTCGCAATATAGTATACCGATTCTTTATCCTATACATCCTCGGACGAAGAAAAGAGTTTATCAATTTGGACTTAAACCTCCAAAAGGTGTAGTTCTATGTGAACCTCTGGGGTATCTTGAATTCCTTCATTTATTATCAAAATCCCGGCTTGTACTAACTGATTCTGGGGGGATACAGGAAGAAGCCTGCATTTTAAAAATTCCGTGTGTAACATTGAGAGAAAATACAGAAAGACCAGAAACTCTGGAAGTAGGGAGTAATATACTGGCTGGAACTGATCCGTCTGTTATGCTAATGGGTGTTCAAAAAATGCTTGCTAAAAAAAACCAATGGTTAAATCCTTTTGGCGATGGTAAGAGTGGTCAACGAATAGTTAATATTGTCTTAGAGAATTTAGGTACATAAGTGATGTTTAAGATATTATTTCTTTCAAGAGCAAATTCACAGGATAATTCCGCCTATTCGCACCGCCTTAAAATGTTAAAGAATGGACTAGAACAGTTGGGTGTAGAAACAGGGATATTTTATCTTGGTGATAGGAAGATTACTTCTCACACAATGTTTCCTGTTTATTTGCCCCTATTGGTTCCTATTTTACGGAAATACGATTTTATTCATGCAGGAGGCATGCCGTCAGCTTTTGTGGCAAATCTAACCAGGCTGTTCCACCGAAGAAAGGTTATCTATGATATCCACGGTGACCGTATTCGAGAAGTATCAGAAGAGAAAAGATTGGGTACTTCAAACCAGAAATTAGGCTATTTGCCTATTATTAAAGCATTTGCTCATGGAATAACTGCTGTATGGTTTTCTGATTACTATCTTTCTGTTTCCAAACCTTTAAAACAATTGTTTCAGAGTAGGGGAGTGGCTGCAGAAAGAATATTTATAATCAGAAATGGAGTTGATTTAAGAAAATTTTCACCAGCGAGAAATTATCGTACTGATAATAACTTTACTTTTACCTATGCAGGTAGATTCCAATCCTATCAGGCGGTGGATGATTTTGTAGAGGCGGCAAATGCCATAAACCATCCTAATGTCAGATTTCGTATCATAGGCTTTACTCATGATGATAGAGATAAAAAAGTCAAAATCCATAATATCCTGGGCGAAAGAGTTGAATTAATTGATTCAGTTCCGCAGGATAGACTTGTCCAACTTCTACAATCTTCTGATGTTTTGGTTATACCAAGACGACGTTCCCATGTAACAACTGTAGCTTTTCCTACCAAATTTGCTGAGTATCTTGCACTAGCAAGACCTGTTATAGTGTCAGATGTGGATGAAACTGCTGATTTAACACTGAGATATGGTTGTGGACAAATTTATAAGAATGGTGCTAAAGGTTTAAAAAAATCAATGTTAAAAATGCTAAATTCCTCCAGAGTAGAACTTCAACAAATGGGAATCAGAGGCCGAAAACTTGCAGAGAACATGTTTGACTGGCGTATAATTTGTAAACAATACTATCGTATTCTTTTAAAAATATCCAGATTAACTCCTGAGGGATAAATCATTAATGTCATTGGAACTCTTATCTAAAAATAAAAGACGGACACTGCGTTTCGGTGTTATGCTTGAGAAATATGACCTTTATGAATGGGAAGTAAAATGCATAGAAAAACTTCTTTCTCAGGGGAACGCAGAATTCAAGTTAGTAATTTTATTGAGGAACCATTCGGATTCCCGAAAACCAAATTTTTATAATATATTATTCTGGAATGTCTACTATTCCTTGGTTAAACGCCGCTCAAACGCTATAGGCAGCAATAGAAACATAAGCTTTCTTTTTCCAAAGGTTTCTTTTGTTAGGGAAAATGATATAAATGAGATCAAAAAATATCATCTGGATTTTATCATCTATTTTGGTACGAGGGAAATTAGCGGAGAAATAGTTAATATACCTCGTTTAGGAGTGTGGTCATTTCATTACGGCAATGGAAAACACAATTATGCTATTCCTTTTGGTTTCTGGGAAATTTACCGAAATGAGAAAATAACTAAAGTAGCTCTGTGTAGGCTTGCATTAGAACCAGAGAGAAGTAGCGTACTTAGCGTACTAAAAGAAGGTTTTTTCAGAACAATTACTGATTCATATGTCAGAAGCCTTGATTCTATTTATCTTGAAATTGCGGAATGGCCTGCTAAGGTATGTCATGATATTCAAAACAACGATCCTTCATATTTTAAGAGTCTGCACCTTAAACCTTTTGCTCGAATTCAAAAACTTCCTTCGAATTTAGAAACAATTCTCTTTCTGTTTAAGTTATTGATAAATCGATTTGTTAAGTGGTATAATTATTTCCTTTTCTATGAGAAGTGGAATATTGGGATTGTGGAGAGTCCAATACACGAGTTTTTAAAAACAGGTAAAAAACCACCTATAAAGTGGTTGCCTTCTCCTCTAAGTTATAAGTTTAATGCTGATCCATTTCCCATCATAATGAGAAAAAATATTTACATATTATTCGAAGAATACGATTATTCCATTTTTAAAGGGTATATTTCCACGATTAAAATTCACAAAGGAAGTGTTTCTTTACCAGAAAAAGTGTGGGAATCTCCTTTTCACATGTCATATCCCTATCTATTAAAGTATAAAAATGATATCTACTGTATTCCAGAAACTTCTCAAGCTCAGGAAGTGGCTCTTTATAAAGCAAATTCTTTTCCTGTTGGTTGGGTAAAAATTACCACATTGATCAAAAAATTTGGGGGGATTGACAGTACTATTTTCCAGTATAACGGGAAATGGTGGTTACTGACTACAGATATCAATGATCGTCCTGCTTTTCACAGGCTAATGATTTGGTATGCAGACAATCTATTCGGACCATGGAAAGCTCATTCTGCTAATCCTGTTAAAACAGACGTTCGTTCTGCCAGATCAGCAGGAACTCCCTTTTTTTACAATGGGAATTTGTATCGTCCAGCTCAGGATTGTTCAGGAAATTATGGTGGAAGAATCATTATTAACAAAATAGTAAAGCTCACTCCAACAGAATTTGAAGAGAAACAAGTTGTTACAATTGAACCCAATCGGAATAGTCCGTATCCTCATGGTATACATACAATCTCAGGAGCCGGGGATATAACAATTCTAGACGGCGTGAGAAGAGTATTTACCATTAAAAAACCCGCAATTCTGATGCATAAGCTTCAGCGTATTTTTCTATAAGTCATTTCCATTTGGAAATTAACCATATAAGTTTATTTCTCGGCAACTAGAAATATACTATCCATAAAAATAAAAGTTCTCCTTAAAATCAAGCTGCAAAATCGACGTAACTTACGTGAGAAAATAAAAGAAAGAATTATTTCTACAGCTACCATAAAATTGAGATATAAAATACTCCATTTTACAATATCTTTTATCCCAATATGATAAAGTATTCTTCGTATTGTAGAAGGAAGTATACGATAAATACGTCTGAACCCGGTATTCTTTAAAGCTTGAACCAATTCCCGATATGTATATTCTTTTAGATGCATCCCAAGAGGTTTGCTGCACTTAAATACACGTGAAATATCGTGGGGACCTGTGTAACTGTGAGGAGTATTTAAGATATAACGGCCATTTTTTCTTAAAATATTGTAAATCCCTTTCAAATGAGCTGTTAAATCCAGAGGATGCAGGTGTTCAATCACCTGATTTGATATAACAACATCATAACTTTCCTGTTTTTCAAAAGAATCAAGATGCACACCATCTGAAATCCCCCATGACAGGTTTTTGATGTCATGGGAATATTTCTCTCCTCGTTCTTTTGTAATTTCTGTTCCTTTGCATTTAAATCCGTATTTTGCTAAGAAACTAATAAATTCTCCTTTTCCCGAGCCTATTTCGTATATTGTCTGCGGGGGTTTACCAATTGTTTCTATCCAGTTTTTGTACTTTTTATCAAGCGACTCTGTAGTTTTTTCATCTTTTTCTGCAAAACGATTTAACCAGTCCAGTTCATTATACAGCTTTGTATAGCAACGTTCAAATACTTGCCATCGGTTTTCCGGTGTTGATTCTAAAAGTTTTTTTGTTAAGCGTTTTTCAAGTTCCCAGTGGTTAAGTATCATTTCTTCAGTGATTTTTGCTTCAGGAGGAATCGAGTAATTTACTCTGTACCGTCTAACTAATTTGTTGCCCGTAGGTTTCATAAATTACTTCATTTAGTTTTAACGTGTAATTGAATATTAGTGGGTGAAGCGGGAGGAGTTTTATCAATATAAATTGAATCCCCCTCTGAAATAACATTGCTTATATTTCCTTCGGTATCGATAAGACTGCTATCTGGCAGGTAAAAATATGCCGGTCCTTCAGCAATGGAACTGTCCAAAACGAAATTTCCTGAAAAATTCTGACCTGGGATGTTTCCTTCCAAGCTAATATATGTTTCAGAGGCATCGCTTTCTTTCAAAATCAATGGGGTTGGGATCTTGATAACTTTTTTAGATGTAATCAGAACTAGAGGGATAATTCTTTTTTGCCCTGTAGGGGAGGGGAGACCTACGGAAATAGTAGCATATAAATCATTTATCATAAAGGAAGACTGTTTAGAAGAAGCCAGGGATATATACTCTATAGCTCCCATATCAGGTGCAGTGCCCCAGAAGGGGAGATTGACAGGAATTCCGCTATCTATCATTGGACTTGAGGCTTTTAGATTAAAGTTTTTGTTAACAGGATCTATAAATTGAGGATCAACACTTAAAGATTTGATTCCCATCCCAGTAGTTTTTTTAAACGATTCAATATCAAAATAATCTGTGTCATTATAATGAATAATTGGCCCTGATTGAGAAAACCAATTGTTGGCATTAAATGGAATTTCTTTATCAGCTTGAGGATAATCATAGAGAGAAGCATAAAATTGGTAATCTTTGTTGTAAGCAATGATATTGTTTTTTATTATGTTGCCCGTACAATCCTGATTCTGACCACCCCATAAATAGAGCCCCCAATTTTTGTTGTAAACAACGGTATTATTTAATACTTGGTTACTATCTCCAGAATCTTTGTAGTTGTTCCATTTTGACTGATAACCGTCAATAAGAATGCCGTAACTTTTGTTATCATAAATGAGATTTCTAGTAATAAGATTGTGTTTTCCTTGAATAAAAAGTCCGTAATTGATGTTATTGTGGATCTTGTTGCTGTCGATAAGCGTTTCTTCAAAAACAATTATACCACCTGAATATATGCCGCCATTGCAGTCATAGATATCATTACCAATAATTTTGTTGTACTTAGAGCCAGTCTTAACATCAATACCATCTACGCATTTATAAATAGTATTGTTCCGAATTATATTATAATTGCAAGGTGTTCCATCAGGTGGAGCACTATGGGCATCATCACCTACATAAATTCCTTCGCCATAGCAGTCATGTATTATATTATTCTCAATGATATTATAGGAAGAATATTCCAATGTACTTCCACCTGCAGAAACATAAATTCCTACTGCTGTACCAGAAGATGGTCCGATATCATGAATTTTACAATTATTGATACGGCAGTGATGATAATTGGTACCATTAAAACCTGCCCAGACCGCATTGGTAAGTTCAAGTCCTTCAAAGTGATAATAGTCTTTGCTGGCAAAATTAATAACTGTCCACTGTCCATTTCCATTAATAATGACGTGATCATTGTCATAGTTCCTAATAGTAATAACGCTATCTTTTGTCCCGGAATTAACAAAATCGTTAACAAGTTCATAATAAGTTCCAGCCATAATTTCCAGTGTGTCACCGGGAAGAAGGCGACTTACTGCATAGTTTAATGTCTTCCATGGAGTATCTGGGGTGATACCGTCATTTCTATCGGAGCCATTAGGGGCTACATAGTAATTATGTTGACCATAGACATTTAAAGATAATGAAGCCAAAACCCAAAAAGAAAATACAATTTTTTTAAAAATTATTTGATTTTTATTGATAAAATTTGTATTATTAATACACATTTTATTTGCCTCCGTAGCTCAGTTGGATAGAGCAACTGCCTTCTAAGCAGTGGGCCGCAGGTTCGAATCCTGCCGGGGGTACTCTACTGATTTTCTTTGCAAATTTTGTGCCGATATTTTCTTGCCAGTATTAGTGCTCATTGTAGCGTAAAATAGTTACATTTACGATAGGTAAGGGGTATCCCTGAACTATTGTGGAATTAGGCATCAAGTAAACATAATATATCTTATACGTAGTTACAGAAATTTAAATTAAGGAAGCAGAAAATTTCGCACATATTGTTACGTCGGATTTGTTACCGTGGATATTCCAGATCCTGCAGTAATCTTTTTGCTTGATCTTTTAGTGGGACTAAATATTCAAACGAAACTATCTTTTTTAATAATTCAACAGCTTGTTTTTTCTCTTCAATTTGAATAAACGCTAAAGCAAGATTATATATGGCTAACGGACTGTTTGGATTTCGCTTAATCGCAAGTTTAAAGTTGTTAATAGCTTCATCTAATTTACGTTGTCTCATCAAGTTGATTCCCTGTACAGTTAAACACAATGCATCGTTTTTCCCCATATCAATAGCTTTTTTAAGAACTTGGGTAGTTTCTCGTGATTTTCCAAGATAGTGCAGAGCAAGTCCTAATGCCTTGTAGTATAGAGCACGTTTGGAATTTAAACGAGCTGCCCGTTTAAAACAATCGGCTGATTTTGCCAGTGCACCTATTCTAAGATTTACCTCCCCAAGTAAATACCACGCATAGTCATCCGAAGGATGATTGTTTAAATATTTTTTATAATAACCGGAAGCAAGTGAATAATCACCAGATAGGTATGAACCTATTCCTTTTGCAAGACTCTCTCCCCTATCATCAATAGTTTGTACTTTTGTTTCAGGCAATTTGGTAAATCGAAGAGATTTTTTAGCATATTCTGCTATTCTTGTTCCGGGAGAAAGTTCAATTACTTTTCTGAAATAGCTATTTGCCGCTTCTACATCACCTAACATAGTATAAATTCTGGCTAAACCAAGATAAGCTCTACTTTCCTTTGGAGAAAGCTGAATTGTGGAGTTGAACATTTTAATTGCTTCATTGAATCTTTTTTGTATACTATATATTACTCCTAAGTTTAGGTAACTTAACACATTGGATTTATTTAATCTATTACTTTCTAATACAGAATTTTCCGCTTTATCAAATTTTCTTAATTTGATCCAATCGATACCCATAATTAAATAAGCCCTGTAGTAAATCGGACAAATTCTGACTGTTTTTTCCAACTGCTGTATAGAATCACGGAATCTTTTCATTTCAAAATAAACAAGTCCAAGTTTATATAAATAATCCACATCCTCGTTGTTTAGAAGAATTGCTTTCTCCCATTTTGTAATAGCTTTTTCGTATTGTTTTGCTTTTGCCAGTGCTACAGCCTCTTGATGCAAAGCTTCGGCAGTTTCATCAACCCTGCTGGGATACCATTGTAAAATTAATCTTTCGTTTTCGATGAATCCTTCTATAATACCAAAATCCGACCTGTATTTTTTTAATACATATTCTCGAATAAGATTTGGGTCTTCAATTTCTCCAGGGATACTAAAGAAATCTGGATCATCCCGAATATCCGAGAGTCGCAAAGAAACCGTTATAATTTTTGATTTAGGCTTTTCTATCATTGTTTTAGTCCTTAAAATTTACAATGATTCTAGTAATGAACGAATTGTTGCAATAAGGTTTTTCTCAGAAGAAAATACAATATTGCCCGATTTACGTTCTTTTATTTCGATTTCATGTTTCTTGCGCCATTTTTCTCCAATAATTATTTGAAGTGGCATTCCTAGTAAATCTGCATCTTTAAATTTATATCCAGG
>CAYYPT010000012.1:14207-27936 GCA_964473625.1 uncultured bacterium
CGGAGGTCTCCCCCACAGATACTGCACTTTTCTCCAGAAAGAACAGTTCTAATATCTGCATATTCCACATTTTTTACATCTCTGGTGAGTTCAACGCCGGATAGATGGTAATCTTTCTCATTAGCACCAGTAGTCAGGTTATGCTGATGTTCTAATGCTTTGTCAGCAATTAGTCGAACTTTCTTTTTTAAACCAATAGGTCCTACGAAGCCGATTTCAGTACCACAGATTTCGATTATTTCTTGTGGGTTAGCCTGCCTAATTTGCGTTCCCACGTAGGATTCTAATTTTGTCTCATTTACACTGTGATCACCCCGGATCAATACCATTATTGGTTCATTATTCGAGATATATAAAAGGGATTTCATAAATTGAGCTGGTTTTTTCTTTAAGAAAGTAGAAACTTCAACAATCGTTTTTTTATTTGGAGTATGAATTTTCTGGAGAGAATTAACTTTCTCATTAACTTTAAGCGGAGAAGAAGTTGCAATCTCTAAATTTGCTGCGTAATCGCAATGATTACACAAAACAAGTGTATCTTCTCCATATTGAGATTCTATCATAAATTCCTGTGAGGCACTTCCCCCCATTAAACCTGAAGAAGCTCCTACTACCAGGAATTTAAGTCTACAGCGAGTGAAAATATTACGATAAGCCTGAGCATGAAGTTCGTAAGCTTTATCCAATCCTTCTTGATCAGCATCCAGAGTATACGAATCTTTCATAATAAACTGTCGAGTTCTGATTACGCCAGAACGTGGCCTGGGTTCATCACGGAATTTAGTCTGAATCTGATACCATATCTGGGGAAGATCTTTATAGGATTTAACAAAATTTCTGGCAAGGTCACAGACTACTTCTTCATGAGTTGGTGCCAGAACAAGAGTCCGGTTTTTTCGATCTTTCAAACGAAACATACCTTCGCCAAAATCACTGTTTCTTCCAGTCTCATTCCATATTTCCACGGGGTTCAAAACTGGAAGCTGAATTTCCTGTGCACCAATACGGTCCATTTCTTCTCGAATAATCGCCATGGCTTTTCTCATAGCTCGCCACCCTAAAGGGAGATATGAATAAACACCAGCAGCTAGAGGACGAATTAGGCCGGCTCTTAACATCAAAATGTGACTTGGTATTACAGCATCAGCAGGAATTTCTTTTTGAGTTGGTATGTATGCTCTGGATAATTTCACTTTATGTTAACCTCCTTTTCTTTAAGCTTTTTACTTGCTTCCAAAGTATTCTTTAAAAGAAAGGCAATTGTCATTGGACCAACACCACCTGGAACTGGCGTAATCGCCTGAGCAATTTTTGACACCTCTGAGAAATCAACATCACCCACAAGACGATACCCTTTTGTTTTGGTTGGATCTTTAACTCTATTGACACCTACGTCAATTACTACACAGCCAGGTTTTACCATATCTTTTTTTATCATTTCAGCCCGGCCTACGGCCGCAACCAGAATATCAGCCTTAAGAGTAATTGATTTTAGGTCAGGAGTTTTAGAATGGCAAAAGGTTACTGTTGCATTCCCACCTTTTTGTTTGCGCAGCAGAAGAAATCCAAGAGGTTTTCCCACTATATTGCTTCGTCCAACAATAACAACATGCTTTCCTTCGGGTGAATGGTTTGTTCGCAACAGAAGTTCCAAGATGCCAGCGGGTGTACAGGGAACAAATCCGCCTTCCAGGCCTAAAGTTAACTTTCCCATGTTAATTGGATGGAAACCATCTACATCTTTATCAGGTGATATTTTTTCTATTATGCGGTTTTCGTCAATATGAGATGGAAGAGGAAGTTGAACAAGTATCCCGTGAACCGTGGAATTTTTATTCAAACTGTCAATTGTATTCATTAATTTCTTTTCTTCAACACTATCAGGGAAAGTCAATGTTTCAGTGGAAATTCCGACTTCATCACAGGCTTTTTTTTTCATACGCACATATACTTGAGAAGCCGGATTTTCGCCAACAAGGATAACTGTAAGATGGGGATAGTAGTTCTTTTCTTTTAATTTTTGAACTTCTATGGCTATTTCTTGCCTAATTTCAGAGGCAATTTGTTTTCCATCAATTATCTCGGCCATAGTTTATCTCCATTATTATTAAGGATAATGTTAAGGTAGTTGAAATCGAGAGATTGAACGCGCTTTTCCACTGTTGCCATCAATGGAAATTATAACGCCGCAAAACTTAGAATTCCCTGATGCAACTTTGTAATGAACAGGTAATTGAGTAAGGAATCTACGTATAGAAACTTCTATATCCATTCCAATAACAGAATCGAACGAACCTGTCATGCCAGCATCAGAAATATAAGCAGTGCCGCCAGGTAATATCCGTTCGTCTGCTGTTTGTACATGTGTATGCGAACCTATGACAGCACTAACTCGTCCATCTAAGTACCAGCCAAGAGCAACTTTTTCCGCAGTAGCCTCTGCATGAAAATCAACAATAATACCATTAACACCTATATTTTTAAGTCGCTTAATCTCAGAGTCTGCAGAACGAAAAGGGCAATCAATCGGATACATAAAACTTCTTCCCTGAAGGTTGATAATTCCAAACTGATAGTTCTGATCAACTTTTATAATACAGGACCCATGTCCAGGGCAATTAGGAGGATAATTAAGAGGACGAAGGATATAAGGATGTTCGTTGAGCATTGGGAAAAATTTTTCTCTATGCCAGATGTGGTTACCGCTCGTAATAACGTCTATACCAAGGTTAAATAGGGATTCAGCAATTTTTTTTGTTAATCCCCTACCTGAGGCAGCATTCTCGCCATTTGCAATGGTAAGATCGATACTGTACTTTTTTTGAATATCTAAAATGTGAGTAAGCGCAACTTTGTAACCCGCCTCTCCCACAATATCAGCAATATAGAGAATTTTTATATCCAATCGCTTCAACTTGATTTTTCCATAACTTATTTTGCGTAGTCTATTGCGCGATATTCACGTATAACTGTAACTTTAATTTGACCAGGATATTCCATTTCTGTTTGGATCTTTTCTACAATATCAGAAGCTAACTGTTCAGCAAGGGCATCGCTAATTTTTTCCGGTTCGACAAGAACGCGGACTTCCCGTCCTGCCTGTATGGCGTAAGTTTTAGAAACTCCTTGAAAGGACTCGGCAATTTCTTCCAATTTTTCCAGTCTTTTGATATATCCTTCAAGTGTTTCTCGTCTGGCACCAGGGCGAGAACCTGAAATTGCATCTGCAGCTTGAACCAGAGCTGAGATTGGAGAAATCATTTCAACTTCATCGTGATGAGAAGCAATAGCGTTACAAACAAGAGGACCTTCACCATATTTTTTCGCCAATTCAGCACCGATCTGAGAATGAGTTCCCTCTGTATTTCTGTCTACAGCTTTGCCTATGTCATGAAGAAGACCGGCTCGTTTGGCAACAACAGCATCAAGTTGGAGTTCACTGGCCATAAGTCCTGCAAGTTGAGCTACTTCGATACTATGTTGAAGAACGTTTTGACCGTAGCTGGTACGATAATTTAATTTTCCTAATAATTTTACCAATTCAGGATGAAGACCGTGTACGCCTGTATCCAGCATAGCCTGTTCACCCAATTGGGTAATAAGTTCTTCCATTTCTTGTCTGGTTTGTTCAACAACGTCTTCGATACGACCTGGATGAATACGACCATCAGAAATGAGTTTTTCTAGAGCACGTTTAGCAACTTCTCTTCGGAATGGATCAAAACCAGAAAGGATTACTGCTTCAGGCGTATCGTCTACAATAAGGTCAATCCCGGTTGCATTTTCAAAAGAGCGGATATTCCGTCCTTCCCGGCCAATGATTCTCCCTTTCATCTCGTCATTGGGAAGGTGAACCACGGATACCGTTGTTTCTGCGGAATGATCAGCAGCAGTACGCTGTATTGAAGAAATTATAATTTCCTTTGCTTCTCTATTGGCTGTGAGACGAGCCTGATCTTTAATATCTTTTATTAGTTGTGCAGCTTCATGTTTTGCTTTAGCAAGCAAGTTCTTTTTCAATTCTTCAAGAGCCTCTTTATTTGACATGCCTGAGATTTTTTCTAATCTTTGATTTTGTTCTTCAATAATCTTATCAAGCTCTTCTTGTTTGCGAAGTAAAAAGTTGTTTTTTTCTTTAAGATTTTTTTCTAAGTCTGTTAATTCACTTTCCCTTTGATTTAAATGATTAAGTCGTTTGTCAAGTTCAAGTTCTTTTTGTTCGAGTTTTCGTTTTCTTCTTTCAGTTTCTTCTCGTTGGTTGCGGGTTTCTTTTTCAAAATTTTGCTTAAGTTTATACCATTCCTCTTTTGCTTCAAGGATCTTTTGATTTTTTAAAGCGGCAGCTTCTTTTTCCGCCTCAGATACGATTTTCTCTGCAAGTTTTTCTGCATTTGCTACTTTCCCCTGTCCAATTCGAGTGCTAGAAATCCATCCCAAAAAAAACATTACAATGCCAACGACAGCAGCAATTATAACAACCACTAATGTTTCCATATACTCCTCCACAATTTATTAAAAAACCCCGCTAAGTAACAGGCTTCACCCTTATTCGAAATTCCTCATGCTAAGAATATCCGAACGTTGAAGGGTACAGCTTTTCCTGCGGGGATCAAGACCAACGAATAAATAATAATGCTGAAAAAAACGAGCTTTCTATCCTGATTTTTGGGATAGTTTCTGATCGATAAGTCTGTTTAGCTCCTTTATTTTGTCCTCAAGCTGAGAGCGGATATGTTCCTTCTCGGCACGTTCTCTAAATAATTCATCTGTTATATTCAAAGAAGCAAGAATTGCCACTTTCAGAGAAGAATCAACACGTACATTTTTATCCACTTCACGCATTTTCTTATCAACGTATTCTGCGACACTTTTGATGTAATTGGCATCTGCATGCCCCCTGATGGGGTATTCAGCGCCATAGATTCTTACTTTGAGGACATTTTTATCCGAACACATCGGAATGGTCCTGCAGGTTTAATGAAACATATTTAATTACAATTCCTTCAACGAGTTTCGGATGAAACCATAGCTGTACTCATTGAATATCTTCAAATTCTTTTAATTTTTGTAGTAAGGCTTCTACCTTACTTTTAATGCGGTCTTGTTTTTCCTTATAACTTTCTATTTCGTTTTGTGCATCACGGTATTGTACAGATTCTTGTCTTAAAGTTTGAATGGTCCTTTCTTTTTCATCAATAAGTATCTGAAGTTGATGGTTCCTCTGTTTAAGTTCAAGATTTTCTGTTTTTAATTTATCTACTAATGAAAGAACGCGATTTATTTTCTCTTCCAGAGCTTCAAGAATCTGATTCTCCATAGAACCCCCTTTTTAGGAACGTAAAGATGCAGAAAAAGATTTCCCCAGGGCATTTATTATAGATGAAACAACAGGATCTACCTCTTCCTCTTTGAGAGTTCGTGTTTGGGACAAAAAAGTTAAAGAAAATGCAACGCTTTTCTTGCCCGCAGGGATTTGCTTTCCACGATATAAATCAAAAAGGTCTACTGAAATCAGTTTTTCTCCCCCTACTTCCTGAATAACTTTTTTAATAGAACTTACTGGAACTTTTTCATCTACTACTATAGCAATGTCACGCCTGACAGGTGGAAATTTTGGAATTTCTTTATACCTTTTCTCCACAGGTAAAATAGTAAAAAGTTTTTTTAAATCAAGTTCAAACACAAAGACTTTTTTATCAATATCCCACCTTTCTAAAATAGCCTTTTTAATTTCTCCAAACGAACCAATTTCTGTAGAATGATAAGAAATCCTTGTAGCGCTTATATTTTCCAGTGCAGTGTGATTAGTAGGTACAAAATCGAATCCTGAAATATGAAGCCGATCCATAAGGTGTTCAATAATTCCCTTTAAATGAAAAAAGTCGACTTCTACATCTTTTTCTTTCCAGAAAGATTTTGATCTCAAATAGCCCGAGAGAGCACCGCTCAGGAATGTTTTTTCCTCAGGGAGAGATTTTGCCTGTGCACTAAAAACTCTACCAATCTCGAACAATCGTAAATTATCTATAGAACGGTTTCTGTTCCATAGAATTGAATCGAGTAGACTAGGAATAAGACTTGTTCTCAAAAAAGTAGTTTCAGGACTCAATGGATTTTTAACTACAACAGGTTGAATCCCTGGAGTAATATAGGAAATATGTTTCTGGGATACCAAACTATTACTTATCGTTTCCATAAATCCAAGACCTACAAAAATGTCTCGTACTGTTTCAAAAAATTCCTCTTCTTTATTTGGTGAATCAGTTAGAGCAATATTGGAATATAATTTTGGTTCGATTTTTTCATATCCGTAATGGCGAGCTATTTCTTCGATGAGGTCGATTTCTTTTGTTAAATCAGGACGAAAAGTAGGTATAGTAACTTGAATAGGATCAGTATCCTCCACTGAAAGTTCGAGCTTTGTTAAAATGGAAACTACAGTTTTTCTGGGAACATCATTTCCTAAAACAACAGAGATTCTCGAAGGTCTTAAAGAAATTTTATGCGGTCTTAGTTGTTTTGGATAAACATCCACAATTCCTTTGGCAACTTCTCCTCCTGCTATTTCTGCAAGAAGATGAGCTGCCCGGTTAACAGCATAAAGAGTGTTGTTAGGATCTGCGCCCCGTTCAAAACGTTGAGATGCTTCTGTGGACAATCCGAGTCTTTTAGCGGTTTTTCGGATTGTCAGTGGATCAAAATAGGCGCTTTCAAGAAGCACATTTTGTGTATGCTCAGATATTTCAGAATTCAATCCTCCCATAATTCCTGCCAGAGCCACTCCCCTATCTTCATCACATATAAGAAGATCATCAGAAGTTAATGTTCTGGAAGTTCCATCAAGAGTCGTAAAGACCTCCTCCTTCTCTGCTTTCCGGACGATGATTTTTTTGCCCTGGATAAGATCATAGTCAAAACCGTGAAGTGGATGCCCGATTTCCATCAAAACATAGTTTGTTACATCAACTACGTTGTTAATGGAACGAATTCCAACAGACTCAAGTTTTGTTTTAAGCCATTGAGGGGAAGGCCCAATTTTAACATTGTAGACGATTCTCGCTGAGTATCTTGGACAGGCTTGAGAATCAACAATTTCTACAGAAATTCCATCATTAGTTAATTTTTCGGTTTCTTCTACAGTAGCATCGGGGCGGCGAACTTTTTGATTCACTATCACACCTATCTCTCTGGCGATTCCCAAAAAACTGAGACAATCCGGACGATTTGGAGTAACATTTATCTCCAGAACAGCATCCCTTTTTGCAAATTTTTTTGAGAAGTCTTCTCCTATCGAATGTGTTTCTTTATCCAGAACAAGAATTCCGCTATGATCATTGCCAAGACCTAACTCTCGCTCTGAACAAATCATTCCATCGGACTTAACTCCTCTAATTGCAACAGACTTAATAGCTGAACCATCTCCCAGAATTGCTCCTACTTTTGCCACCGGCACACGCTGACCTTCTGCAACATTCGGAGCACCGCATACTACAGAAAAAATTTCCGTTCCTGTATTTACTGTACATACTTTAAGTCGGTCAGCAGCCGGGTGCTTTTCTGTACGGATAACTTCTCCAACAACAACGCCACTAAAAGAAGGCCCAATCCAATAGATTTCCTCAACTTCCAGTCCTATCATTGTCAATCGTTCAGCAAGTTCTTCTGCTGAAAAATCAAAAGGAATGTATTCTCTGAGCCAATTTAAACTGATTTTCATCCAAAAGTACCCTTAGAATTGGTCAAGAAATCGTACGTCATTTTCGTAAAATAAGCGGATATCATCAACTTCATAGAGTAGCATTGCAAGTCTTTCCACTCCCATACCAAATGCGTAGCCAGTATATTTCTCGCTGTCGTAACCTACATATTTGAAAACTTCTGGATTAACCATACCAGCCCCGGAAATTTCAACCCAACCTGTTCCCTTACAGACTCGACAACCTTTTCCACGGCAGATGAGACAGGAGAAATCGTACTCTGCACTGGGCTCAGTGAAAGGGAAAAAACTTGGACGGAATCGGATCTTCATATCGGAACCGAACATACGCTTGGCAAAGGAAACAATAACACCTTTCAAATCGGCAAAAGTTACACCTTTGTCTACACACAATCCCTCTACTTGGTGAAAAACTGGAGAATGAGTTGAATCGGGTGTATCTCTTCTATAGCACCGGCCCGGTGCAATGATGCGAACCGGGGGAGATTGACTTTCCATTACTCTTACCTGAACAGGAGATGTGTGTGTTCTAAGAACAGTTTCATTATCAATATAAAGAGTATCCTGCATTTCTCTGGCAGGATGCCCTTTTGGAATATTCAAAGCTTCAAAGTTGTAATATTCTTTTTCTACCTCTGGGCCGTCTGCGATAGAAAATCCCATGCCTTTAAAGCAAGACTTAATTTCTCTGAGAACAGAAGTGATTGGATGATACCGTCCGACAGGCCATTTATCGCCCGGAAGAGTTGAATCAAAAAAACTTTCAGATTTTTTTGCCTCGGGTATATTCTTTTTCTGTTGAGAAATAGCTGTTTCAATTTTTTTCTTTAAATCATTTAATAGTTTTCCAGCTTTCCCTCTTTCTTCAGGCAGAAGTTCTCCTATTACTTTGAAAAGAAGAGTAATTTTCCCTTTACGTCCCAGATAGTGAGTTCGAAGGGAATCAAGTGTTTTTAAATCTCTTGCGTTATTGATAGCCTCTTCAAACTCAGTTTCTAAGGTGTGTACGTCTTTTTTTATTGTTTGATAGTTCATTTATTTTTTGTTAACACTTTCTACAATTTTGGAAAAAACAACAGGATCTGAAACCGCTAAGTCAGCCAGCACTTTACGGTTGAGTTGAACTTTATTTTGAGCCAGTAAGTGGATGAATCTAGAATAGTTTAATCCAAATGGCCTAACGGCGGCATTAATTCGTACAATCCAGAGTTTCCTAAATTCTCTTTTCCTTACGCGTCTATCACGATAGGCATAGAGCATTGCACGTTGAACGCTCTCTTTTGCTGTTTTGAATAGACGGCTTTTGCCTCCCCAGTATCCTTTTGCTTTACTAAGAATTTTTTTTCTTCGTTTCCGAGATGCGACAGAGTTTTTTGCTCTTGGCATACATTACCTCTTTTTGATTAAACTTGACTATAGTTACTACTGTGTTATACACCCAGCATACGTTTAACACGTTTTTCTTCAGAAGGAGCAACCAGGCCTGCTTTTCTCAAATTCCTTTTTCTTTTTGAGCTTTTTTTAGTAAGAATATGACTTGCATATGCCTTGTTGCGTTTAATTTTTTTTCTTCCTGTGAGCTTAAATCTTTTCGCTGCTCCTCGATTAGTCTTAATTTTTGGCATAAGTATCTTTCTCCTTAATCACTTATGAACAAAATTCGCCACAATACTGCGTCCTTCTTTGGTAGGTTCTTTTTCCATCTGAGCAATATCCTCTAATTCTTTTTGAACCCGCTCCAAAATTGCTTGACCAAGTTCAGGATGAGCAAGTTGTCTTCCTCTGAACAAAATCCGTATTCTCAGATGATTCCCACTTTCAAGAAACTTTCTTGCATGTTTCATCTTGAATTCGATATCATGTTCATCGATAGTTGGACGTAATCTTATTTCTTTGATGTGAATGACATGTTGTTTCTTTTTACTCTCTTTACCTTTTTTACTTAATTTGTACCGATACTTCCCATAATCCATAATTCGGCATACCGGCGGGGAAGCATTAGGTGCAATTTCTACCAGATCAAGATCATGCTCTTCAGCTATCTTTAGAGCGCTGGCTGTGTCCATGATTCCGATCTGTTTGCCGTCGGGATCAATTACTCTTACCTGCTGAGCCTTAATCCCTTCATTTACTCGGATTTCATCTTGTTTAATAGATAATCCTCCTTTTAATATCGTTCTGGAGCTTTTCTATAAATTCATTAATATAGATTTCTCCTGTATCTCCCTTTTTTCGCTCTCTGACAGAGACGGTCTCATTAGTTTTTTCTTTATCACCCACAATGCACATGTAGGGGATTTTCTTTGCTTCAGCTTCTCTTATTTTGTAACCTATCTTTTCACTCCTATTGTCAACTGTTGCTCTGATGTCTTTTTCTGTTATCATCTTCAAAATTTTTTCAGCATACTCATGATGCTTCTCACTTATAGGGAGAATAATACACTGGGTAGGTGCAAGCCACAAAGGAAAAGCACCGCCTACATGCTCGATAAGAATTCCTATAAAGCGTTCCACAGAACCAAGGATAGCACGGTGAATCATTACAGGGGGGTGTTTCTCTCCATCTGGTCCGATATATTCTAAATTAAATCGTTCCGGCATGGAAAAATCCACCTGAATTGTACCACACTGCCACATTCGTCCCAGCGAATCCTGTATATGGTAATCAATTTTTGGTCCATAAAAAGCTCCTTCTCCAGGATTCGTTTGATAAGAGATATTTTTTCGCTCCAGAGCATGCATTAATGCTTTCTCTGCTTTTTCCCACATTTCATCGGTTCCAATAGATTTGGCAGGACGAGTAGAAAGCTCTATTTGAAAATGCTCATAACCAAAAGTATGGTATATTTCATTTATAAGATCTATGAGCTTAACAATTTCATCCTCCATTTGTTCAGGGGTACAGAATACATGGGCATCATCCTGCGTAAATTGCCTAACACGAAAAAGGCCGTGTAGAACACCTGATTTTTCATGCCTATGAACCAACCCCAACTCAGAGAGTTTTAAAGGAAGATCACGGTAAGAATGAGGGCGACTCTTGTAAACAAGAAGTCCACCAGGACAGTTCATTGGTTTTATGGCGTAGGAATCATTATCAATTTTAGTGAAGTACATGTTTTCTTTGTAATTGTCCCAATGTCCACTTCTGTGCCACAGTTCTACATTGAGAATAATAGGAGTTTTTACTTCCTGATACCCATGTTTTGCTAAAACTTCTCTCACATATTCTGTAATAGCATTGTAAATAACCATGCCGTTTGGATGCCAGAAAGGAAAACCAGGACCTTCTGGGTGAAAACTAAAAAGATCAAGTTCTTTACCTAAACGACGATGGTCCCGGTTTTTCGCTTCTTCCAATTTACGAAGATGCTCATCAAGAGTTTTCTTTTCAGGAAAGGCAATTCCATAAATTCTCTGCATAACGGGGTTTCGTTCGTCCCCTCGCCAGTATGCACCTGCAATGCTCAGGAGTTTAAAATATTTGATGTACCCCGTTGATGGTACATGCGGTCCGCGACAAAGATCAACAAAATTGCCATTTTTATACACCGACACTTTATTATCTAGAATATCTCTAATGAGTTCCAGTTTGAACAGTTCTTTTTTTTCTTCAAATAATGCTACAGCTTCATCTTTAGAAAGAATTTTGCGTACAAATGGTTGATCCTCATTTACAATTTCTTTCATTTTTGCCTCGATTTTAGAAAAATCGTTTTCATTTAACGATTCTTCGAGGCGGAAATCATAATAAAAACCATTAGAAATAGCAGGGCCTATTCCTAAAAGAGCTTCAGGATAAAATGCTTTCACAGCTTGTGCCATAACATGAGCAGCACTATGCCAAAAAATTTTCAGACCCTCAGGATCATCCGCGGTCAAAAATCTAAGCGCAACACTTTTCTCAATGGTCGTAGAAAGATCCATTGGTTGATTATCTACCTGTGCTGCCAAAATCTGGGGATAGGTATCTGGGTACGTCTCTTTTGCTATTTGTAGGAGAGTAACACCCTGATCAAAACTTTTTTGTTTCCTGTCATCAAATGTAATTGTAACTTTATTCAATAAACAAAATTTTCCTTTTTTTGGTTCTCTTAAGATAAAAAAAATTTGTGGGCGATACTGGACTTGAACCAGTGACCTCTTGCATGTCAAGCAAGCACTCTAACCACCTGAGCTAATCGCCCCAAATTCTGTTGTAAAATTTAATATCATTTTCGCTAAAAGTCAAGAAAATTTTGGAAGATAGACCTCCTTCTTCTAGGGTTGAATTGATTCAAAAAAGAGTACCAGGGTTTAAAATATTTTTTGGATCTAGAGAATTTTTTAATTTTTTCATTTCTTTAATAACTTTTTGAGAATACATTATTTGGAAAAGTTGTTTTTTAATTTTACCGATTCCATGCTCAGCACTGACAGTTCCTCCCCAGGCAACAATTTCACTTGCGAGCTCTGTGTACACTTTTTTTGCATCTTCTAACTCTTTATCATTCCTGGGGATGATATTTACGTGTAGATGGTTCTGACCAATGTGACCAAACATAAGATATTCAAAACCGTGAGAATCAAGTTTTGAATGATACAAATCAATTACATCCTCCAATTTTTCATCAGGAACGGAAAAATCTGTTCCAATCTTGTGAAGGTGAGGATATGTTTTTTGACGTTGGCCAATAATGGTATTAACAGTTTCTGGAAGAGCATGTCTAAAATCGGCCATTTTCTTTAACTCCTCTTCTTCCACACCACCCCATGTCTCGGCCATAGAAGTGCCACATTTTGAAAGAAAAGTTTCATATTTTTCGTATAATTCCTCTAAGTTTTCTTCGCTTCCTTCTTGTTCAAAATAAACAGCAGCTTGTGCTGTTTGCAAAAAAGGAGGAATTGAAGAAGCCGAACCTTCTTCTTCTCTTTTATTTCTAAGGAGTTGCAGAGAGTAAGCATCGAAATATTCCAGAGCAGTAGGCATTGTTTCATTTTCGTTGTTTTCCCGAGCTATCTTTACAAACTGAATAGCCTCTTTTTCTGAGGGGAAAAAGGCTATTCCACCCAGGATTAAATCGGGTTTTTCCCATAGGACGACTTCTATTTCAGTAATTACCCCAAGAGTCCCTTCTGAACCAATAAATAAGTCAATAATATCTAAAGGATCATTAGTATAATAGCCGGCCGCATTCTTCACTTTTGGCCACGAATATGTTGGGATTGGTACTTCACTATAATCATTCTCTTTCTGGATATAAAATCTACCTTCGTTTGCTGGACAAAGATTTTTACCTCTCTGTAGAGAGAGTACTGTTCCATCTGCCAAGACAATTCTAAGTGCAGTAACGAATTTTCTTGTCTGTCCGTATTTAAAAGACCTGGCACCAGAGGCATTAGTTGCAACAGTACCACCAATATGAGCAGATTTTTCTGTAGGATCAGGAGGATAAAACCATCTGTCTGATTCTGCGGAAAACTGTTGAAGGGCTGTAGCCGAGGGACCATCCAGAAATGAAAGAGTTTCTGCAAAATCTTTTTTATGTAAAATTTGTTGTAATTCAGCAATTGTTAAACCTGGTTGTACTCTAACGCACCAGCAATTCTTCTCCTCATCCCACCGAGCGCCTAAAAAACGATTCATACCTTCCAGGCTGAGAAGAATCCCACCTTGCGGAACTGCGCCTCCAACAATCCCTGTTCGTCCTGCAGATACAGTAACTGACGTAGAAGAGTCAAAAGCTTGTTTTAAAGTATCGATAACCTGTTTTTCGGAATAAGCAAAAATCATGTTGTCAGCTTTACCACCTGGAAAACGAGATTCATCGGTAAGATAAGCGGTGTAATTATCGTTGATTTCTTTGCTGGAGCTGATTTTTCTTAAAGATGGTGTATTTGGTAATTCTTCAAGCGGTGTTACAGATGTTATTGTACATTTCATACCTTTCTCCCCTCTTTATGTTATGGTTTTTCTTTTGTTACGCTGTAAATAAGATAATAAAATTTACTATGGGAATCAAGGTTTCAACT
>CAYYPT010000013.1:0-4837 GCA_964473625.1 uncultured bacterium
AATAAATAAAAGAGAATTTGTCAAGAAGTTTTTGGTACGTTTTTTTGATTTATATAGAACGCATCGACTCACGAAAAAATAACTTTGGGGATTATTCTGCATTCGGAGATAAAAGCATTTCACAAAAAGTTCAATAGAACACAAAAAAGCCTTGTTCAATGCTTGGGAACAAGGCTTTAATTTAGTCGCCATTGAAGAAATTATCATTCCAAACATGCAAAATACTAAAGGTATCTCTCCACTTCCCAGGGAGTAACCTGCATCAGAAATTCTTTCCATTCCTGTTTCTTTGCATTAATAAAATGGTTCAAAAGATCGTCGCCTAGTGTTCGTTTTAATACCTCATCATTTTCCAGCTCTGCTACTGCCTCTACTATTGTCGTCGGTAGAGTATCAATATTCATTTCCTTTAGTTTATCATTGCTGAATCCGTAAACATTTTCTTCTACAGGTTTTGGAGGAGTCAATTTCTTTTCAATACCATCCAGACCAGCGCTCAACATACCTGCAAAGGCAATGTAAGGATTAGCCGATGGATCAGGACAGCGAAGTTCCATTCTAGCTCCTTCATGGGCTTTTGTACGGCTTACCATGGGAATACGAATGAGTGCAGAACGGTTTATTCTACCCCAACAAATATACACAGGAGCCTCGTACCCCGGAACGAGACGTTTGTAAGAATTAACAGTGGGAGCGACGAGTGAAACTAAAGCCTTGGCATGTTTAATCTGCCCAGCCAGAAAGTTGTAAGCAAGTTCGGAAAGATTATACGGGTCATTCTCACCATAGAAAAGATTTTTACCTTTCCCGTCACCTAAACTTTGATGAGTATGCATACCATTTCCATTAATCCCAAAAATTGGCTTTGGCATAAATGTAACTTTCAGACCTTTTTCCATAGCATGGGTACGAAGAACATACTTTAAAGAAACAATACCGTCAGCTATTTTAAGAGCATCATCATAAGAAAGATCAATCTCATGCTGTCCGTAACTAACTTCGTGATGATATCCCTCGCAGTGAACTCCAAAACTTTCCATATGCTGCATTGTATCCTGGCATATTTCCACTGCCCTGCTTTGAACCCCAAGATCAAAATACCCTTTTTTATCATGCGGTACTAAATTGGGCAGTTCCGACCTCTCAAGCAGAAAAAATTCTACCTCAGATCCTACATAGTATACAAAACCCATCTCCTTAGCTCTGGCCAGGATCCTCTTGAGAACCCCACGTGGATCACCGGCAAAAGGCTGTTCATCTGGAAGATACACATCACAAATGATCTGGGCATGCTTCTCTTTCCCATCAGACCACGGCAAAATAGAAAAAGTTGAAACATCGAGTTTAAGAAGCATATCAGATTCGTATATACGAGCGAATCCCTCGATGGATGAACCATCAAACCACACGCCATGCTTAAGGGCGCTCTTCACCATTTTTGAAGAAATAGTCACTGTTTTGGGTTCACCTGTTACATCAGTAAAAAGCAGATGCACAAACTCCACCCCCTCCTTCTCAATCGTTTCCAACAGTTCTGCTTCTTCCATTTTAAAATTTCCTCCTTTTAACATTTAATCAAAATTCAAATTAGACAGAATATAAAAATTCCCTACCAATTAGATTTAGGTCTTCTTTTACCAAATCGAACTGGACACGGTGCATTCTTGGGTACATATTCTTGAAGCAATTCACACCACACTGCAGAAAAGGTTTGACAACTGCCAGTTCCATCAATTCCCTCTTCTTTTGGAAACGCAGCATGCTTACAGCGAAAATCACAAAAGAAAATATCTGAAGAATTAACACCAGCGTTTTCTTTTTCATCTTTCATAATTAACATACCATTTAGAATTTATTCATTTGATCTCCACTTTCAAAACTTCCGTAGGATCGCTTTCACTGCCTGTATTTGGAAAAAGTTTTCCGGTTCCACACACAGCAGAAATACAATAATAATAGGTTTTGCCAGAATCTACATCAACATCAGTGTACTTAGGTAATATAGGAGAAGCAATACCATTTCCTTTAAAAGGATACCCAGACTTCGGGACAAAATTCGGAGTAGTATCACGGTAGACAATATAATAATCTGCTCCTTTGACAGAATTCCACCTTAAATTTACCTGTCCCTTTGGGGAAAGAGAAATTGAAACTCCTTTAGGAACCTCAGGCTTCTTAACAGTAAAAAAAGTTCCTCCAATATCTGAACCACACCCATAACAAACTGCTAATAATCCCTTTTTGACCTCGATAAGAGATGGAGATGCCATACCATCATTTGTTCCAAATAAAGAAATCTCCTTTTCCCAGGTGCGTCCCCAATCGTAACTTTTGACAAAACTAACTCCCATGGGCCAGAAATCCTGATAAGCGCATAAAAACGTTCCCTGATAAGTCAAACAAACATCAGGGGCCTGTCCGAATATCCCAGAACTTTGTGGGGAAGACCACGTGACTGCTCCATCATTGGAAATACTCCTGTAAAGAAAACCTTCGCCACCTTCTGTCTCCATCATGCAGAAAATTTTTCCATTGGGAAACATCACAAGACTCGGTTTTTTATAGTGGATTCTGTTATCACTATCTTTTGCTATAAGATGTATTTCTTTCCATGTTTCTCCTCCATCTCTGGAAATTACAACCAGAGCCGTGGTGGTTTCTACAGCCTTTTTACCATAAGCAGGAAGGATAAGCGTGCCGTCGCCAAGTTCCAGAATTCTATTTGAAGTTGCAAGCCAATCATATCCATTGTTGGCAACCATTCTGGGAGCAGTAAAAGTCTTCCCATTATCAAACGAACGAACAGTAAAGCATCCTATTGGATTAAGTTCTTTTCTTTTTGTATCGTATCTCGACTGAAAAAAACTAACAAGAATAAGTCCGTTCTTAAGCTGAACAATAGAAGGATTACGGCAGTCCCATGGAGTTGTTACAATTGTATCAGGCTGTGACCAATTTTTCCCTTCATCCTTTGAACAAGAGAGAAGAATCTTGCCGTCGTATGAACGAGGACTCGTACTTTGCCGAAATACAGCTAATAATTCTCCTGATCTCAGCCTGGTTATTCCAGGGGAAGTAGTACTCATACCCGATTTATAAATAACGAACGGTCGCTTCTCACCATACTGGAGTTCTTCAATTTTAGTACAACTGCTAAACAAAAGAATACCTAAAAAGCTTAAAATAAAAAACTTGTTCATTCCCTCCACCTCCGTTTATGCCATTACATTTTATGTTCTCTTGTAAGCTTAGTAATATTTTTAAAATTTATCAAGCATTATTTATGCAACCTTTTTTCTTCATTAAGTGTCTATATAAATAGATAATGGGTAAAACATAGGAAGGAGAATTCAAGTATGTATTCAACAATTTTTCTTATCCTAGCAATTATCCTGTTAGTTTCCTGGGGAGCACCTGTCAAAAATATTATTTCGAAAAAGTCAAAGAAGTCAAGATGATTGAGACATTTTAAAGAGTTCAACTATTAAAAAACCTACAAATAACATCAATAAACCAATTACAAGGCTTAAAACCAGAACCATTCCTATCAAAGTCAGTATATCCTGTTTAACAGAGGTCCTGCGCTGTCGAAGAATCCCCATTATAACAGTATCATACAACAACTTCCCGGCAAAAATTATAAAAAACAAAATTCCAGCAGCGACTCTGGTAAAATTTACGGGGCCACTGGAAGCCTGACGGATTGGTAAAAGAAGCCAGATAACAAAAGTCCATTTAATTACTTCCAGTCCTGTCTTAGCCCAGTCTTTTATAATTGCTCTACGTCTTTCTGAACCTTTTAATCTTTCTTTCAAAACAATTTCTCCGAACTTTCCGAATCAAGCCAGAACGCATCTTCAATATGTTTAATTTCTGTCTTTCCCCCTGTCCTTGAAACTGCTACCACATCAAATCGGCAGTCAATATTTTCTAATCCGCTGGTCTGAAGATATTCAGCTGCAACCTGTCCGAGCTTAACCTGCTTTTTGTAATCTACCCTCTCCTCAGGATTCCCAAATCCACCTCGAATATTTGTCTTTACTTCTACAAATACAAGCATTTCACCATCTTTTGCAATAATATCAATTTCTCCGTGTATAGACCTGAAGTTCCGCTCTACAATAAAGTATCCCTTATTTTCGAGATAGCGTGCTGCTGTTTCTTCTCCTTCTTTTCCAGCTCGCTGCCGGTATCCACCAGTTTTACTCATCAAGCCAACCTTTTATTTTAAAAGATTTTCTGTGAATTTCACACGGACCGTATTCTCGAATAGCTTTAACATGTTGTTTTGTACCATAACCTTTATGTCGGGCAAATCCATATTGGGGATAATCCTTATCATACTTTATCATTATCTGATCCCGTACAACCTTTGCCAATATGGAAGCTGCAGCTATGGAAAAACTTTTCTGGTCACCTTTTATAATTGCCGTCTGCGGATAGATTTTTTCGGGAAGAGGTCTCCCGTCAATGAGTAAATGATCAGGATGAACAGAAAGACCTCCTATAGCCATTCTCATTGCCTTAAAAGTAGCCCGTAGAATATTTATCCGATCTATCTCCTTTTCATCAACAATACCTACTGCAAAAGAGAGAGCTTTTTTCTGAATAACATGGAAAAGTTCTTCCCTGCGAATAGAAGAAAGCTTTTTGGAGTCATTAATTCCAGCTATAAATATATTCTGGGGGAAAATAACTGCAGCAGCAACTACAGGACCTGCCAAAGGCCCTCTTCCAGCCTCATCCACACCTGCAACAAACTCAACCCCCCTATCCCAGAGTTTCTGCTCGTAGCAAAGCATTTCTCTGATGCGTTTCTCTTCCACTGCCATATCTG
>CAYYPT010000013.1:4937-26342 GCA_964473625.1 uncultured bacterium
ACAAAAACCCATGCTTTTCCGCCTGCTCCAGGATGCCATTTCGGAACAGTGCCGTAATTCTTTGCATGCACTTTTACATATCTTGTTTTCACATTATGGAGTTTCTTTGTGAAATTCCTGACAATTATATTATAATCATTATCTGGAACACTATTCTTTATTATACCAACAGAATGAAAATTCTTCCCATTATCAGAAACTTCATACTCTACATAAACAGGCATCCATATCCAGGAACCAATGTCCTGAAGAAAACCTGCACTTATTTTATGAATCGTCTGGACTTTTCCGAGATCCACCACAGCGTCAAAATCCACACCTTCGTATCCCTGCCATGCTCCAGTCCTGAAATCTTTCCCACCACGGATACCATCAATTAGTGCCATATCACCACCTGCTGTATATTGGGAGCTGTAATGAGAATTAATCTTAATACTTCTTTTCTGAGGAATCTTGTGAAAATAGGCCGTTATTATAAAACTTTTCCCAATATCTTCTCTATAAGCAAAAGCCTTTAAGGTGGTAGAACCTTTTATACATATTGGTTTTGTATAAACTTTTGAGTTCCTGGTCGGCTTAGTTCCATCAAGAGTATAATATATTTTTGTATTCCGGCTCACCGCAGAAAGTGATATTTCCGTAGAATCAAAAAAGACTCTGGAGCCTGATGAAACAAAAGGTACCGGAAGAATTGGATAATCCTTAATTGCAGAAGGAGGAATATCACTATCACCTGTTCCCCATTTTTTGTCAGGTTGTGGTCCCATATCAAAAACTAACTTTCCTCCTTTGATAATATCGGAATGTTTTATGAATGTTTTAGTATACAGTTTTCCATTGAGTGTTGCATGCTTAATGTAAATATTTTTATCCGAAACATTGCGGGCAATTATTTCGAACTTTCTACCATTTTCCAGATGGATAGTAACTTTATCAAAAAGAGGACTTCCAACAACATAGAAATCCTTTCCAGGTGTCACTGAATAGAATCCCATAGCGCTCAAGACATACCATGCCGACATTTGACCGCAGTCTTCATTGCCAGAAAGACCATCAGGTGTGTCTTTGTACATTATCTTCATAATTTCTCTTACGAGCTTCTGGGTTTTCCACGGCTGACCCGCATAGTCGTATAGATAAGCCATATGATGACTCGGTTCGTTTCCATGAGCATACTGACCAATCAATCCTGTAATATCAGCCTGATGCCTACCAGATGTCTTGGAACTGGTAGAAAAAAGTTGATCAAGCTTCCTGGCAAAAGCATTTTTACCCCCCATCATTTTAATTAATTCATGAATATCCTGAGGCACAAAAAAACTGTACTGCCATGCATTTGCTTCTGTATAATAGGAATTAACCTCTCTGGGATCAAAAGGTGTTACCCAGCTACCATTTAACTTGGCCCGCATAAATCCAGTGGAAGGGTCGAAAAGATTTTTGTAGAACTGCGCTCGCCTGATATATCTTTTGTAATCTTCTTTCTTGTTGAGTGACTTTGCCATCTGAGCAATGCACCAATCATCATAAGCATATTCCAATGTTTTTGAAACGGACTCGCCTTCTTTATCCGCAGGGATATAACCAAATTCTTTGTAATATTTTAGTCCAAGGTGATCTTGATCGGCGCTGTGTTTCATTGCCTTGTAAGCTTTTTTAACATTAAAGTTCTTGATTCCTTTCATATAAGCATCAACAATAACAGGAACGGAATGATAGCCTATCATACATCCTGTATAGTTGCCAGCCAGCTCCCACATGGGTAATTGACCACCATTTTCGTATTGAGCAATAAAGGTACGTATGAAATCAACCGTTCTTTTTGGCTGAATAATGGTAAAAAGAGGATGCTCTGCTCGAAAAGTATCCCAAAGCGAAAAAACTGTGTAATTGGTAAAATTCTTTGCCTGATGTATTTTTAAATCGGTACCTCTATACTTTCCATCTACATCCATAAAAAGATTGGGAACAAGCAGTACATGATAAAGTGCTGTATAAAAGATTCGTTTTTCTTCCTCTGTTCCCCCTTCTATCTGTATCATATTCAAAGCACGATTCCATGCACTATTTGCCCCATTCTTTATCTTCTCAAAATCCCAGTGTGGAATTTCAGCTTCAAGATTTTTCCACGCTCCTTCCATACTCACTGCTGAAATTCCTACCTTAACTAAAATTGGTTCTCCTTTTCTTGTATGGTAGTTAACAAAGGCTTTAATATTTTTACCCACAGCCTTCCGTAGATTTCTTTTAATCTTATTATTGACAGCAATCCCGTGGGAAAAAAACGGCTTTGAGAACTCTGCTGCAAAGTAGACAACTTGATCCTTTGCCCAGGCACGTGACCTGCGAAAACCCTGAATCTTTCTGTCATTAATAAAATAAATTGCAGACTCGATCACAGGATCTCTGTGCGTCAGATCAATTATAATATATGCATTATTTGTTTTTGGAAAAATATATTTATGAAAACCAACCCGCTTTGTAACGGTAAGTTCTACTTTTACATTGTAGTCATCAAGAATAACACTGTAGTAACCAGGGGCAGCAGTTTCATTAGAATGTTTGAATCTGGAACCATAACCTGAATCAGGATTAGTTTTATATCCATTGCAAAGCTGAAGTTTCCCTACTGTTGGCATGAATAAAATATCGCAGTAATCCGGAACACCTGTTCCGCTCAAATGGGTGTGACTGAATCCATAAATAACATGATCTGAAAAGTGATAACCTGAACATCCATCCCACCCAGTAAGACGAGTATCAGGGCTCAACTGAACCATACCAAAAGGCATGCTGGCTCCAGGATAAGTGTGTCCATGCCCTCCTGTACCTACAAACGGATTAACGTACTGTGTAAGATCTCTGTAAACAGATGAGTAAACAGTAAGTGCAAAAAATAAGGAAAGCAAAACCACTTCTAGAACAATCACTCTGGAGTTTATTCTTGTTTTGATAAACATTCCTCTCAACTCCTTTTTTATCTTGATTGATGAATCATAAAATAAGCACAAAAAGAGCTACCCAGAATTCCTACAATACCGCCAAAGATAAAAACAACAGAAAGACCTAAAAGGTCCATTACCCATCCTGCTACAATAGGTCCCACTATCATTCCTAAACTCATGCTCTGGTTAAAATAGCCCATAACATTTCCCATGCCGTGACTCCTGCCCTGCTCCGTAGCAAGGGCTGCTGCCGCTGGAAAAGCCAGCCCGCTTCCCAGTCCCATAAGAATTCCCAGAAACAAAAGGTCAGAGAAACTTCTAGCATAGGGCGTAACAAGAAGAGGAACCACCACCACAATATTCCCCACAACAACAAGAACGGAACGGCTAACTCTATCTGCCAATTTGCCAAAAAAATGCTGCAGCACTGCAGTAAGAAGAATATTTACAGAAACTAAAAAACCAATTTTAGAAGGAGATATTCCAAGCTTTGCTGCAAAAACAGGCAGGAAGGCTGTAACCGAGCCTCTGGCTACTGCATTACTAAAGCGAAAAATAAGAACACCCTTAAAAATATTGTGTTGCCATATGGTTCTGAAAGGAGATATGGAAGGATACTTTTGAATTCTGTTGTTTACCTTTTCCGGTAAGAAGAAAATAACCAACAAAAGAGCAACAAAACTCAATCCACCCATTAGATAAAAAACACTGGCCATATCCACCGCATCGAGTACAAAGCCTCCAAGAAGAGGACCTGTTCCAAATCCGAGAAACAGTGCCACATTGAAATTCCCCATCATTGAACCTTCTTCCCCTTTTGGGGAAATATCGCCAATAACTGCTGCAGCAATCGGAACAATCATGGCTGAGCCTATTCCATGAATCAACCGAATCCAGACAAGCTGGACTACAGAACTTGACCAGATATATCCCAATGATGCTAATGTATATATAACAAGCCCGCTGATAATAAAGATTTTCCTGCCACGCCGGTCAGAAAGTTTTCCAGCCATTGGCATAAATACCATTCGGGAAATCGAAAAGGCAGAATAGATCAAGCCAAGTCCAATACCAGTAGCACCAACAGTTTTTCCGTAGAGAGGCATGGTAGGAGCAATGACACCCATGCCGAGCATAGCAACAAAAAGAGCGACAAAGAGTACAAAAAAGATACGTTTATGCTGCAATCACACTCCTTCTTATGACCATTTTTCGTAATAGACAATTTCGTTTAAATCTTTCCTTGGGCGGGGAGAAGGTTTACTATCAGGATACCCCAATGTAAGCAATTCTACAACCCGTACCGAATCAGGAATATTTAGAATCTTTTTCACTTGATCTTCCTGAAAATCACCAATCCAGCAAGTGCCAAGACCCAGAGCAGCCGCCGCTAATGTTATGTGATCACCTGCAATGCCAATGTCAATTGCATAGGCCGGATGACCGCATTTCAAAATATATTCTGAGCGAACAGCACAACACGCAATTATAACAGGAGCTTTTGCCACAAATTTCTGACCGTACACCACATCTCCGAGTTTTTCTATCGTTTCTTTTTCCTGAATTACGACAAATCTCCACTCCTGACGATTGTCAGCAGAAGGAGCCAGTCTTGCAGCTTCTAAGACACGGGACAATTTCTCCTTTTCCACTGGTCTTTCTTGATATCTTCTAATTGACCTTCTTGTAGCTATAGTTTCAAAAAGATCCATAATTTTCCCTCCTTTAAGAACAAATTCACCGCACCTATGTCTAAAATCTTATCCTCAAACTTCCAAATAATTCCCTTTTGGCCCCTGGCTGATAGGAATTACCATCGGGATCAGGCTCTGTAAAAGCAATATACTCCTGATCAGTCAAATTCTTTCCATAAATCGATATATCTGAACTTAAATTGCCTATTTTAAACTGATAAGAAATTCTAGCATGATATAAGTTAAATCCATTTTGAGTAATATTCCTGTTGGTATAAACATACCACTTACTTTGATATTCTGAACTCAGTCCCAGCACAAAATGCCTGAGAAACTTATATTCTATCTCAAGATAAAACTGGTGTTCGGGTGAATTGGGTAAATAATTACCTTTAACAATTGCCGGCAGCATTTCTCCTCCGGTCAACATTGAATCTTTCGAAGTTCTGGTATACTTGAAATGCGAATATGTGTATGCAAGCTGGATTTTCACATCCCTTAACGGTTTCCAATCAACATACGTCTCCAGACCAAAGCGTTTAGTCTCCCCTGCATTTCCATAAAATGTTTCTAACGGTCGTGCCGGTAATATCCGGTAACGATAAAAATCCTCCTTTGTGTTCAAGACAAAACCAGTCAGTTCGTAAAACAAATTATTGATAACTTTGCCTCTAATTCCAGTTGGTATAAATATCAAGAATTGATGAAACCTCATAAGAAAAACCGATACGGGCAGTTGTTTTTGAAAAATCAGCATTGCCAGAGCGATCTACTATCTCATTCATCTTATCAGTAAGTTTATTTCTCATATTATCATAACGTAAACTGAAAATTGCATTTAATTTCTTGCCCAGTTCAATGTTACAGGTACTCTATTTGCTTGAACAACTATTTTTCGCAGTTTGAATATTTTCACTGAATCATTCGCGCTGTCTTGACCAAATAATAAACTACTCGTGCAGATTAACACAGTAGATAAGAGAATTCTTACTCCCATATCAACTCCTTTGGTGTAGAGCAGTATACCATTACATGCTATATGCTCTATAATCAAAATCAAGTTGTCCAAGTTTTCTTCTTGTTCTAAGCTGTTCCTCTTTAATTTTAGCACCGTAGAACTTCGTGTCCAAAAGCCATGCGCCATTCATATCTGCATCTGTAAGGTCTGCCTCAGAAAAATCTGCAAAAATAAGCTCGGCATTTGTCAAAGAGGCGTTTCTCAACACTGCTCTTCTGAAATCAGCACGGGGAAGAATAGCCCACGTTAAATTAGCAAAACTTAAGTCTGCATTTTTAAGATTTACACCTATGCGTATCCGCTCTTCATTTTTTACTGACCAGGGACCGCGCAGATTTTGAAAAGAAAAGTCTATTCCGCGAAGATCAAATCTTTCAGGAAGTGGAGCGATATCGTCCCTTTGCGGAACCTCTTCAAGAATAGATTTAATTTCAAGTCCTTGATTTAGCGTAATAACAATTTTATTTATCAAGTCTGGATTCCACCGGGTACACAACCAATGTACTTTCTCGTTCTCACTTAAGGTATTCATTGCTATCTCCTTAAACTCTCATTGCACTGGGACACACATCAACATACGCACAATATTTACACGCCTGATATTTCGGCGCAGGAGAATAATTTCGGCTGCGAATTCCCTCGGCAGCTTCAAGAATTTTCTCTTCACTTTTCTCCAGCATTTTTTCTGTAACTTCAGCACTACCCACAAGACCCGATTCCAAAAAATGAAGTTCTACTCTGTCTGGAATTCGATCAAATACCTTTGAATAAGCCAGAGCATAAATAGCAAGCTGCAAACTCTCTTTTGTCCTTCTGTCTGCTGCATCCTGGCGATAAACTTCAGAAGATTTGAAATCCATGATAATAATACTTCCATTTCTTTCATCCACTCTATCCCATCTTCCTTCCATTCTGTTCATTTTTATCACAAAACTGAATTTTTCCTCTACCAATTTGGGGATAACATTGGAAGCTTCCTCTCTCTCAAAAAAATTTCTTAAAGCTTCTTTACCAGCCTCAAAACGCCTCTCTTCATGTTCTCGTGAGAGGAATCCTATGCTTTTCCATGCTCTTTCGTATACCTGTATTAAATCCTCAAGTTTCAAAACAGCGCCAATAGTTTTTTGCCTGTGATAGAATTCAATTGCTGCGTGCAGTGCTTTTCCGTAAATAACTGTGTGATGAGGGAGAATAGGAACACGGAGAACGTGAACGTATTTATATTTAAGAGGACAGGTGAGATAATCATCTATCTGGAAATAAGAAAGCGTCAAAACTTTATCATCTGGAATCGGTTTTAAGATTTCCACCAGACCCTCAGGCGAGGGCGCAAAACGGTGAATGCGTTCTTCAGGTTTTGCTTTTATGTTTACAAGATCAACTTTAGGTCTATCCAGAGCTTCCAGCACAAACTGGCTCACTTTTTGTTTACGAATACCTCCGTAATCCTCTGCGCTTGTAAAATAGAGCCGATCTTTTGCTCTGGTCATTCCAACATAGAAAAGACGCCGTTCTTCTTGAAGATGAAAATCACCACTGGGAAGAATTTCTTTCACAAGAGTATCCGGCAATTCAATGGGATCTTTTCGCCGGGTATGTGGAAATCTATTATGGAGAAGGCTTACCATGAAAACTACCGGCCATTCCAGCCCTTTTGCTTTGTGTACAGTAGTCACAGTTACTGCGTCTGCATCTGAATCGGCTTCGGCAGTCCCGGGATCTTCTCCTGCTTCTATCAAAAGATCTAAATAGCGGACAAAATGAATAACTCTGTCTTCCCTTGCAATCTGTGAAAAATTCCAGACAACATCAAAAAATCTGGCAATATTTTGAATTTTCATGCTGTTTTCAGGTGTCTCACTTTTAGTAAGCCTTTCAAGATAACCTGATTTGGTAACAAATTGATACAAAACCACACCTGTGGGATTATCCCGGGCAAGTTCAAGATACCGGTCGAGATCATTCACAATTTTTTTTATTGTAGCTGAACTCTCCGGTGAAATATCATTCAGCGATTCAAATTCTTCAATCCGACTCATCACATTGTAAAGGGAAAGATTCTGCCGATGAGCCAGGTTTGAACATCTGTGCAGGTCTTTCATGGAAAGCTCGTATATCTCTGACGAAGCAAGCTGATAAAAACTGATGGAATCCTCAAAATCAGTAATAGTCTTTAAAAAACCGATGAGAAGTTTTACTTCGGGTCTTGAGTAAAGTCCCCGATTACCTGTAAACCGCCACGGGATATCCTTCATATTCAATGCTCGCAAAAAAGGATCTGCATTGTTGTTTGACCTTACCAGAATAGCAATCTCGCTGTAGGTGTACTTTTTACTTTCCACCAGTTCCTGAATGGTCTGCGCTACCTTATCAGCCTCTGTAGTCAGAGTGTCGCAGTGGAGATGTTCTACAGGATGACCTTCTTTTCTGCTGGACACCAGCCGTTTGTCAATACGATTTTTCACTTCGAGTCTGTCAGGATTGTTGTTCTTTATTAATTTATAAGCAGCATCTAAAATAATTTGCGTTGACCTGAAGTTTTCCGTGAGAACAACCTGTTTAGCATGAGGATAAATTTTCATGAAATTTAGAATATTAGAAATTGCAGCACCTCTAAATTTATAGATTGACTGGTCATCGTCTCCCACAACTGTGATATTAGCTTTTTCTCCTCCTAAAAGCTGGATGAGCTGAAACTGTGCATAGTTTGTATCCTGGAATTCATCAACTAAAATGAATTTGTATCGTTCCTGGACCTGTTTGAGAATTGTTGGCCTTTCTCTGAAAAGTTTCAAAACAAGACTCAACTGATCTCCGAAATCTACCTTGCCCTCTTTTGCCATGAGTTCCTGAAGCTTAACATAAGTTTCAGCAATCTCCCTCTGTTTTTCAAATTGCTCCACTAATTCTCTATCATCAGGATGGCTTTGGGACTCTGCCTGCAATTTATTGACGTAATCCTGATAGGCTGCGGGAGATACATCTTCATCCTTTGCCCTGGAAATAACATTGAGCATTGCCTGAATAAAGCGGGTTGGATCGCTCAAAGGCCTATAGTGTTTTAGGGGAAAGTCGAACAGATGATCGCGGAAAAATATCACCTGCTCAGCTTGAGAGAGAACCTGAAAGTCAGGATTAAGACCAAGCTCTAAAGCAAACTCCCTGAGAATACGATCGCCAAAGGCATGGAAAGTTGATATCTGAACATTGGCAAATCCGTAGGGAAGGAGTACATCCACCCGTTCAGCCATTTCCGCTGCAGCTTTCTCTGTAAAAGTTACAGCCAAGATTTCTTCTGGCCGGGCCATTTTGGAATTGATAAGATGGGCAATCCGATGTGTAATCACCAGAGTTTTACCAGTGCCAGCACCGGCAACAATCAAAAGCGGTCCTTCACCATACTCGACCGCTTCCTTTTGTTGAGATGTTAGTTTAAGTTCAGTCATAAAAAATCACCGCTCAGAGCTACCTTTGGAAACATTCAAATCCACGAGCTGAAGCTCGTGGCAATAATTAATCCACACGAAGCTCATACAATAAAATCAAACCCACTTTCAATTAGTACTAAACTTTGGCAAATTTATATTTTATCTCTCACCAGATTCTTCGACGAAGTTTACCCTGAGCCTTGTATTGAGCTTGGTGAAGTATTGACGAAGGGCTCAGAATAACCACCCCATTCTCAAATTTGCCAAAGAATAATAATTTCCGACAAAATAACACAATGGGCTTTAGCCCAAATACTTGAACCCGTATTTTTCAATAAATAAATCATATTCTTCTTTAAAAGTTTTCTTACGGTGATGTTCTTCTTGATTTTTTACATAATTCCGCACTTTTCCTACCTGAGATTCACTAACAGAGACCGCTATATATTCATCCTGCCATTCAAAATGACCGGGGGCTAATTTGTTTTTGTTTACCCAATGTGAAGATTCGCCTTTAAGCAAGAAAGCCACCTTACTAATGTTTTGCGAAGCACCTAAGGAAATCAAAGCGTGGCAGTGGTCAATTGTACAATTAATCTGGTCGATATAAATTTCCTTTTGTTTTGCATTTTCCAGAATATGCGTTAGGAGTTTTGGTTTCAGGTTCTTGCTGATGATTTTTTCGCGATTCTTGGTTGACCAGATTAAATGAACCCAAATTCTGACAAATGGCATTTTGATTCCCTTTTTATTATTGGGCTGAAGCCCATGCTACCTTGTTTGGAAACATTCAACTCCACGAGCTAAAGCTCGTGGCAATTATATTAGTTCACCTGCTGTTACTTCGATTCAATAAAATCATTTATACCTCAACTCATAGCCACGATCTTTAGAGCGTGGACAAAATCCCACTAAAGATTGGGCTTTAGCCCAAAATACAGAACTCAACGCTCAACCACACTAGATTTCTCCCGCGGGATGACATATACTGGGTGCTATTCTTAAGGATCATCAGCACGAGGAAAAATCTCTTTGTCAATCTAATTCACTGGGATACAAATTCAGTATACCGAATCTATGTTTTAATAACCTCTCTTAATTCTTTAGCAAGAGGTTTTGCTAGCATTCTAGTAATATTATGAATTTCTACACCAACAATTTGATTCTGTTCATCATATTCCACTCGCACATTTTCTGTTACTTCTTCCGAGTCCACTGAAATTCCTTTTTTAAATGAAACGTACAGAATGTCCGTTCCCTCGTCAAACCAAACTTTCACACCCTTACCCATCTTATGCCATCCTTTCTTTTTATTTCCTTCCTTATGTTTTTGCAAGCATAAGTTGTTACAATTTTGATTTTCTCGCCTTCTTTTGTAAAAACCACCACAAGATTTGTTGAAGTATTATTTACCTTAACTTTTGCCACCGCAATCATGGTTTTATTTACCAGATCATAAAAAAGAATTTCTGGGTTTTTTAATACTTTTTCAATCATTTTCACCTTAATCTTTCGCTCTCTGATTTTCTCTGAAGCATGTTTTGAAAAAATCAATTTAAGTTCAGTCATAAAAAATCACCGCTCAGGGCTACCTTTGGAAACATTCAACTCCACGAGCTGAAGCTCATGGCAATAATATTAATTCACCTGCTGTTACTTCGATTCAATAAAAACCATCCCCAAAATCATAGCCACGATCTTTAGATCGTGGGCAAAAAATCTCCATTAAAACCCGGGCTTTAGCCCAAAATACTTTCACAAAACCGATCGCACAGGATGTGCATCCTGTGCATATTCATAGACCTAAACAATTCTATCTTTTTTCTCCCCAACAATCCAACTCATTTTTTAGACCCTACCAAACTCACCACCCAAATCGTGCCCAGTGCTAAGAAAAATCCCGGGATCAATTCATAGAGCATATTATGTAAAGCTGAGACGTTGTACCAGACAAGTACTGTTACCATCCCAACAATCATTCCTGCAAGAATCCCCTGCTTTGTAGCCCGTTTCCACCAGAGCGTCATCAACAGTGCAGGACCAAAACTTGCTCCCAAACCTGCCCAGGAATAGAGAACAAGATCGTAGACGAGAGCTTTTGCACTCAAAGCTAAGACAAAAGCTATCAGTCCAACAACTACTGTTGCCAGACGACTCAAACTAACGAGTCGTTTTTGCGAAGCATCTCTTCGTATCATCTGGTGGTAGATATCCTCAGAGAGCGCTGATGTTGTTACCAAAAGCTGAGAATCTGCAGTGGACATCATAGCTGCAATAGCTCCTGAAATTGCAACTCCTGCCAACCATCCGGGCAAAAGATTATTTGCCAGAAAAGGCATAATCTGTTCCTGATCGGGCAAATTATCACCGTAAAGGCTCAAACCAACCAGACCAATAAACACTGCTCCCCAAAAAGCCAGAACAGCCCACACCACAGCAATTAAAGTACCCTTTCTTAGGGAATCAGTTTTTCTTATTGCCATAAACCTGGTAACAAGATGAGGCTGCCCCATATATCCAAGACCGATTGCAAGCCCTCCCAGCACGGTTTTAGCCATTGCCCAACCATGATGACCTCCACCTACACTGAGTAATCCTGGATCGCGTAAAGCAATTCTTTCTGTGAATGACTCAATTCCCCCCATGCTAACAACACCCAGGATCGGAAGAACCACTAAGGTAAATATCATAACTGATCCCTGGAAAAAGTCAGTCCATGCAACTGCAAAAAAACCACCCATCATTGTATAGAAAAGAATAATAACTCCCCCAATGACCATTCCCCAGAAAGGTGTTATGTGAAAAGTTACATTTAAAACCTTCCCGGCAGCCAGAAATTGAGCAGACACATAAAATGTAAAAAAGAAGACTATGATAAGTGTAGCCATAACTCGCAGAATTCTGGATTCATCATTGTAACGATTCTCAAAAAAGTCTGGGAGTGTAAGAGCACTGAATTCTTCCGTTTTTGATCTGAGTCTTCGGGAGATAAAAACCCATGAAAACAAAATTCCAGTAGTACAGCCAATAGCAGGCCATACAGCATTATATCCCGAAACTAAAGCAAGACCAGGCAGTCCAATCAAAAGCCATGCACTCTCTCCAGAAGCCCGTTCACTAAAAGCAACCACCCAGGGACCAAGCCTTCTACCTGCCAGAACAAAATCTGCCAGTGTTTTGTTTAATCTGAAAGTCAGAAGACCAACTAAAAAGACTACAACAAGATAAATAATAAAACCAATAAGAGTAGGATTCATTTATTCCTCCCTGTTTTTCCCGGAAATTATGTAGAAAATGATTGCCAGACTTATTAAAACAATTGGCGGAACAATCACCCAGAAAAGTGTCCAGAAAGGCATGGATTTCCCCTCCTTCAAAATTTTAAGTTATTCCAAATTAGAATGGCTTTATCAATTTTGTCCAATTCATGATCCAGTTTGTAGGTTGTAAAAGAGCACTTCTCAAGGATTTCGCAACAGCTTGTTGAAAACCTGTAAAGTTTCAGCTACTTTCTTTTGATTGCCTATCTTCTCATACAATCGACATATTTTCTGCTGGTGAGTACTCCATAAGTGCTTAAGAACAATCACAACATAATAGAGCTTTCTGGTATCATCCACCATA
Organism: uncultured bacterium; assembly: GCA_964473625.1. Lineage (GTDB taxonomy): Bacteria > Zhuqueibacterota > QNDG01 > QNDG01 > DSAB01 > CAYYPT01. The sequence continues at coordinate 17,647 of CAYYPT010000013.1, forward strand.
TTAAGACCTTGTTTCTTCTTTGTCAATACTCCTTAAACTCTTCCCGGCCTGAACGACCAAAACAATAGCTACCCCAAAAAGTAGAATTGCGATGAAAAAAAGTGTGAGATTTTTAGCAACAAAATTTTTGTAAATAAGATTTCCCAGAGCAGTCAAGGTTACAGCAAACATGAAAAACATAGGATATTTTACAAAATTGTTCTTTTTCTTGAGTTCAGCTAACCACACTGTAATAGACAAAAGCACAATTGCAGCGAGAAGTTGATTGGCCGAGCCAAAAAGAGGCCACAGCACCTTACTGCTGCCAGAGAACGCCAATAGACCAGCAAAAATAATCGTTACCAGAGTACCTATGTAACGATTCCGGCTTAAGATCGATTTTTTCTCAGACCCCTTCTTTTCAAAAAATTCCTGGAATATAAAACGTGCAAGACGAGTCGCTGTGTCCAGAGAGGTTAAGGCAAAGGCTGAAATAGAGAGTGCGGCAAATGTAATTGCTCCTTTTACAGGAATCCCTATTTTAGAAATAAAAGCACCAACACCAGAAGAAAAAATACCAATCGGGCCACCACCTTCTTTTGTTAAAAGATGATGATAATTACCCTGAAGAATTGTAACAGCTGTAATCATTGCCACAACTGCCAGCACTCCTTCAATTAACATACCGCCGTAACCAACAATTCTGGCGTCGGTTTCAACATCTAATTGTTTTGAGGTTGTTCCAGAAGAAACCAGAGAGTGGAATCCAGATACTGCTCCACAGGCCACTGTCACAAAAAGCATGGGGAAAAAGAAACCTATATCTGTATGAAAACTAGTAAATCCCGGGAATACAACCCTGGGATTTGCTACAAAAATCCCGACAATCCCACCAAGAAGTACAAAATACAAAAGAAAAGAATTTAGATAATCCCTGGGTTGGAGCAAAATCCAGACGGGTGTAACAGCTGCCACAAAAATATAACCGAAGAGAAGATACATCCACCAATTGTACGAAAGGTGAATGGGAAAACGAAGACCAAGAAGAACACATCCAAAAAGAAGGCCCACCCCTACAATCGTTGCAAGCCAGAGAGGTAGATGCAGCCGATAAATACTGAGTCCGAAAAACACCGCAAGAACGATAAAAAGAAAGGAAGCAGTTGCAGCAGAAGGTTCCTTTATGAAAGTGCTGGCCACTGCCTTAGCAAACACCGCCACAACAAGAACAAGCATAAACCAGGTAAAAATCAAAAAGAGACGCCTGCCTCTCTCTCCAATATAATCTTCTATAACTTCCCCAACAGATTTCCCTCCATGCCGGATTGAAGCCACAATCGAGGAAAAATCGTGTACGCCTCCCACAAAAAGACTGCCTACTAAAATCCAGAGAAAAACTGGAATCCATCCAAATACTGCTGCGTAAATCGGACCCAGAATCGGGCCTACTCCAGCAATGGAGGCAAAATGATGCCCTAAAAGAACAGGGGATTTCGCAGGCACGTAGTCAACTCCATCACGCATAGTATGCGCAGGTGTTGCCCTTTTAGGGTCAATATCAAACTTTTTGGTAAGAAATCTTCCGTAAAAAATATAACCTATTATAAAAACAAGTATAGCAAGAATGATCAGAAAAGAAGCTGCCATTTTCTATCTTACTCCTTATAGTTTATAATAAACAAGAACAGGAATATTCATCTACCCACAAAATGCTATTCAGCTATATACTCTGTAGGTTTGGAGATGAGAGGCGTCTCAAAATTTCACCTTAGGTGCTTCCTGTGCCTGTTGAACTGCTTCGAAATAAGCTTTCTTCGTAAACCCGAACATACCCGCAAAGATTGCCTCCGGGAATTTACGAATCGTCTGATTGTACAATTGGACTGCTTCGGTAAATCTTTTTCTCTCTACTGCAATTCGATTCTCCGTACCTGCAAGTTCATCCTGAAGTCTTATAAAATTTTCATTGGCTTTTAAATCAGGATATCGTTCCACTACCACCATTAATCGCTGAAGTGCCGCACTAAGTCCTGCCTGAGCCTGTTGAAAACGAGCGAGATTTTCAGGTGTTAGATTTTCAGCTTTGAGATTTATTACACCTCCAACTTTAGCCCGAGCCTCTGTAACAGCCTGAAGTGTCTGCCGTTCGTGTGCAGCGTATCCTTTCACTGTTTCTACCAGATTAGGTATAAGATCATATCGCCTTTGATAAACATTCTGGACCTGAGACCACTTCTGTTTTACATTTTCATCTAACTTTACAAAGTTATTGTACATGTTCTTGATACTAAGAGCAAAAATTAAAATAATGACAACAACTCCGATAAAAATACCAAGACCAATTTTTGTACCTTTACTCATGATTACCTCCTGATAATTTTTAGTTTTTGACAAACTCCATTTGATCCACAATTTCACTCAATTTCTCGATTTCAGAAATATACCTCTGAACATTTGATACCAACTGTTTTCTTGAAAGATTTACTCCTAATCCCCGCACCGAAAATAGCAAAGAAAAGAGCCCTTCATCCAGACCAAATTCTCTGCATGTCGCAAGAAGAATTTCCTGTTTTGTCTCTGGTATTTCTTTACCCTTTAAATAAAGAAGCCCTCGAAAAATGGAAGCAAATGCCACAATGGATTGCCCGATGAGACGTTTCAACGACCTCGGTTTTCCACGCGTGAGAATATATCCCTGACGAAGCTGGAGAAGTTTAGCTTTCAACTCTCTTTCACATTGAAGTCTGAGATCTCCCTTTTTAATCTGAAGTGTCTTTAAAATATCTTTTCCATAAATAACTTTATAAGCTGCCTGCATGTTAAAAAACTCAATAGGAAAACTATCGAGCGAAGCATTTATGTAGGCTTCTGTGAGAAAGAGGGGAAGACTTATTTTTCTTTTCTGCCATTTTGCGGGGAACCTCTGAACTTTCTCAATTTGCTCAATCCCTTGTTGTGTTAATACAACAAGAAAATTGATGTCAGATTTTTTAGGGCTATACTCCTCAGTTGCTGCACTACCAAAGAGAATAATCGACACTACATCTTTACCGAAGAGTTCTGTAATCTCTTTGGCAAATTGTTCAAAGACCTTTTCAGGTTTTTGTGAAACGGGACACATGGTATTCCTCCGATTGTTATGAAAAATCATACATTAAAAACTTCCAGAAGCACCACCCCCACCACTCATACCACCACCAAACCCTCCAAACCCTCCACCACCAAACCCACCCCATCCACCTCTGTTTCCACCTCCCATCATTGCACCGAGAAAAAGCCATGGCAATATTCGTCCTCTTGTAAAAATCATCAATAGAACGAAAAGTACAATAAGAAAAAGCCCCCCAGCACCACCTCGACTCGATGAATGTGATCTGGTAACAACACCTTGAGTTCCCGTAATTTTCACGCCGGCATCCCGTGCAATAACATCTGCTACTGCGAGAATGCCTTTGTAAAATCCCATTCCGTAGTTACCAGCGCGTAAATCAGGAACTATATACTTGTCACGTATTTCACCGCAAACCCCATCGGGAAGAATTCCTTCCAACCCATACCCAACTTCTATACGTACTCTACGTTCTTCCATACTTGCCAGCAAAAGAACTCCGTTGTCCTTTCCTTTCTCTCCGATTCCCCAGGTTTGATAAAGACCAACAGCATAATCCTCAATGCTTGCGCCTCCCATGTTCTCTACTGTCACAACAACCAGTTCCGCTCCTGTTTTTTCTTTAACTTCACTTGCAACTGCTTCTATTTTTCTCTGATAGCTTAATGGAATTACATGCGCAAAATCGTTTACCCAACCCTGGGGCTTGGGGAACTGTTCCCTTCCTAATATTATTCCAGGAAGGAAAACAGCAACCAACAATGTAATAATTGTCCATTTTTTCATTTTATAATATCTCCAATTTCACATCTACATTATTGAAAATCTTTTCTGAAGAAAACGTTTCATTTCTCCTGATTCTGCAAAAGTCCTAAAACTCTCTATATCAGGGCAAATCTTATCAGATAAAATACGAATCACCCAGTTCCTGGCCAGTGGAGTTATAGTAACCGTTACTGTTTTTTGATTGTAAGCTTCCCACATTTCTATACTGGTCCCCATGCTGGCTTCAGGAAGATAGGCCACCAAACAATGTGCCTTTCTAACTATATCAAGATGTTTCATAAAGACTTCTCTGGCTTTCGTATCATCGTAGGAAATTGAATCAGGATGGTTTTCTACAGGGCAATAAATTTCACTATCTGGAAAGACTTTATTCAAAATTTCTTTTATTAAATCACGATACTCCTGACTGTGAATCACAGAGTCTCGCTTTGACCCCTGAATTATCCCTGCAATAAAAAACCTGTACCCTACCATTTGAACAGGACTCCTCGATTTTCACTTAAATAATAGGATTACCCTCTCTTGTTTTTCCTATCTCGCGATAGTCTGCCAGATGGTAATGATTCTTTCTAACATCCTTCTGTTGACGACTGGGTAGGATACGTTTATACTGAACCTTGAGTCCACCAAAGTTGACAAGAACTCCTACTGAACTTCCGAACAAACTCAGGTAACGAAGTATCTGCTGAACCTCGGTATCTTTTAATGTTTCCTCCGAACGAACCTCCAGAATTACTTCGTTATCTATTAAGAAGTCTATGTCTACTGTACCTACCATAACATCCTTGTATATTACTTGAACAGATTTTTTGGCTTCAAAAGAAAGACCTTTAAGCAGCAGTTCAACTTCCAGGGCTCTTCTATATAAATCTACAGGATGTCCCGGTCCCAGCACTTTATGGATCTCCATACATGAGCCAATTATCTTATAGACTTTTTCGTTTACTCCTTTCACCAATGTCATTCTAATTCCTCCTATTTTTCTTATGCTCATACCGTTGGAAAATAAGCCTCATTCCTTCCAGAGTAAGAAAAGGTTCTACTATTTTTATTCTATCTAACTTTTCAACAATAATAGAGGCTACTCCACCAGTCGCAACGATCTGAGTGTTCTTCCATCCCATCTCACTGATTATTCTATTTATCATACCATCTACAAGAGCAACTGTTCCCCACATGATACCAGCCTGTATACTCATCTCGGTTGTTTTACCAACAATAAAAGGCGGAAATGCAAGATCAACTCTGGGTAATTTAGCTGCTATACGATGAAGTTCCTGGGATGCATCCATCAAACCAAGAGCAATAGCACCTCCAAGATATTCACCTTTTTCGGAAACAACATCAAAAGTAGTCGCCGTTCCAAAGTCAACTATAATGAGAGGACCTCCGTGGTGAGCATAACCTGCAACTGCATTGCAAATGCGGTCTGCTCCCACTGTCCTTGGGGTATCGTATAGAATAGTAAGCTCTGTATCTATCTCTGCTGAGACGATCAGAGGCTGAAGATTTAAATGTTTTTCGGACATCTTCCGAAAAACAGCTGTTAAAGAAGGCACAACAGAGGATATAACAATGCCTTTTAGATCTGACAGAGAAAAACCGCTTGCTTCACACCACATCTTCAGGAATATCCAACATTCATCAGATGTTCTTGGTATCTTGCTGGATAACCGCCAGTGAGCCGCAAGTTTTTCTTCTCTATACAAACCGCAGACTGTTTCTGTATTACCAACATCAATAACTAACAGCATTTTCTACCTCACTCAATCTGTCCTTTCTTCCCGAAAGCTCTGTAAGCCATCTTTTTCCGTTTTATATGACTTTATCACATCGTCAAGATGAGCAATCCGAATGAGAAATTGAACCTTTGGTTGAATCTCACAAAAATGCATATCTTTTTCATAACGATCAGCCTGACGAATCCCGAAAAGAAAAACTCCAAGGCCAGTACTGTCCATCTGTTCTACATTTTTCATATTCAGAAGAAATTTTTCGCCTTCTCCCATAACTAATTCTAAAAAAGCTGTTTTCATTTCAGGCGCTTCGTGAGAAGTCAATTTTTTCTTTTTGATTCTTATGACAAAAACATCTCCAACTTTTTTTTTATCAAACTTCATTTCTCCCTCTCCTCAAATTTTTTATATACCAATGACTTGGAACCTCATTGCAAGCAGAATCGAACGCTGAAGCTTCGCTAGAATTTTAATAGACCTTCTTTCCCAAAACTGAAATAGTTGTTCTCTGCAATAATTATATGGTCCAAAACGGGAATACCCATAACTTCACCAGCCTTAATTAACTGTGAAGTAATCTTCCGATCTTCCATTGATGGAGCTGATTCTCCAGACGGATGGTTGTGGAGAAGAATTATCCCTGCTGCCAGATAATCTATAGCTGCTTTGAAAACCTCTCTGGGATGAACAAGACTTGCGTTTAAGGTACCTTGCGAAATAGTTACATCACGAATGATTTTATTCCCGCTGTCAAGGAGTATAACTTTGAAAATCTCTTTCTTTAGTCCTCGCAGCGTGGGAAGATAAAATTTAACGACATCACCTGGAGAATTGATCTTTATCTTTTTCTTTCCCTTTCTTCTCTCTATGCGTCGTCCTATTTCAAAAGCTGCAAGAATTCTTGCTCCAGAGGCAGGACCTATTCCCTTCATGCGGATAAGTTCCACAACCTCTTTGGACGCCAGAGTTGCAAGAGTTTTGTGTTCCACCAAAAGGCGCTTGGCGAGATCTACAGCCGTAATCCCGTTTGTCCCGGATCCAATAAGAAGAGCCAGAAGCTCTGCATCGCTCAAGAACTGCGGTCCGAGTTTCAAAAGCTTTTCCCGCGGCCTTTCATCTTCAGGCCACTCTTTGATCCTGGTATGATAGAAAGATGTTTCTTTGACTTTTTCGACCATATTAGAAAACCTCAAACCTACAGCTTGTTCAACTCCCACAATTTAGCATACTTTGTGAAAACATAAAAGGAAGAAAAAACTGCAAGGAGAAAACCTTCCATACCGTCTAAGAACCCTGCCTGAAATAAATACATTTTAAAAAACATATGAATTGCCCTGAATAAAATTCCCGGAACGGATATACTCTTTCCCTGCTCTGAGAGGTCCTGAGCAGCAAGGGTAGTATAAACATTAAATTTCTCAAAATAGTGGCGGATGGAATTATCAGTATAATGGAGAATAGGAGCCTTTAAGGTCCCAATTGGTCCATCAATTATCAACTTTTCATGCACTCTCTCTTCACCAAATCTTGCTTTTTCTCTGAGAAATAGCCGAACTACATACCCGGGATACCATCCACCATGTCTTATCCAGCGACCCAGGAAAAACGCTTTACGCGGTATTCTAAATCCTGCAAGCGATGTATTTTTTATTGCTTCGAGGATTTCAAATGCCAGCATGGGTGTTATTCTCTCATCTGCATCCACCCAGAGGACCCACTTACCGGTTGTCTTTTCTAAAGCGTACTGCTTTGTCTTTGCATATCCTTTCCATTCTGTCACAAATACTTTGTCAGTGTACTTCTTTGCAATAGTTGCTGTATCATCCTCACTGCCTGTATCCACAAAAATAATTTCATCAACAAAAGAAATGCTTTTGAGACATTCTGCAATGTTTTCTGCTTCGTTCTTTGCGATTACAATGGCTGAAAGCTTTACCAAAATTAATCCTCTTTTTAGAGATTTGCAAGAGTTTCTTTTTCTTATTTATTGAAAAAACTCTTATAGTACTTTGCCACGGCATCAAAAATCCGATCAAGACCCAGTTCCTTAAGACAACGTGGGTTATCACACGATTTCCGCCAGCAGGGTGAACATTCAAGATCTGACATTATTTTTTCACCGCGGCCGTAGAGTTCAATTTCTGTCCCACACGAAATAGTAAAAAATGGTACTACGATTTTCTTTAATCCTATTGCAATATGCATTCCGAGCGAATCCCCACTTACCACAAGATCACAGAGATTCTCATAAACTATACCCCGTCTCAGACCCTCTGTGGTAGGTGTTTCAATAACTTTCCCTCCTACCCTCTTTTTAATTTCTCGATTTCTCTCTGTATCTTCCCTCCCACCCAATAACAAAATTACTGTGTCAGGCAGTTCACTTGCTATTCGATTTATAATAGTAACATGCTGATCTATTGTCATTTTCTTCAAAGGAAATGCGTCGGAGCATCCGGTATTAAAACCCACAACAAATTTTTTCCCATCAATACCGAGCTTTTTCTTAAACTCATCACAGAATGTATTTTCTTCATCGGTAAGCTGGAGAACATACTCATCTTTCTTATAATCAAGCTTCCAAGTTTCTGCTAAAATTTCAAGCCCTGTTCGTTTATTCTTCTTGAATTTTAATTCGTCATCAAGACCCATACGATAGTTGTATTCAGCCTCCGGATTCAGTGGAATGATTGCGCCATTTTCGTTCAACCCAAAACCTAACTTTTCATTCGCCTTCAGGAACATTGTAAAAGCAGCAGAATTCTGGTTTTTATCAGCGTTCAGAATCTCATCAAAAACCATTTTAGCAAGAATCATTCTGTTCTCATCATTCCATTCCCAGACCTTATAGAGATATGGATTATTCTCAAGAACAGGCATGGCATTCTTTTTCGTAATCCAGTGGATAGTACTTTCAGGATACTTTCTTTTAATTGCAGGAAGCATAGCCGTTGTCATAAGCACATCGCCGATAAAATCGAGATTAACAATAAGTATACGACGACCAAAGGGAATAGAGGCCCCGCATGGACAAACTTTGTAAGGCTCACAGGGTTTGTAGCCTGTAAAAAGTTTGCAGTCAGGAG
>CAYYPT010000014.1:0-9293 GCA_964473625.1 uncultured bacterium
TGGGTATTGGGATATTTTTATTAGCCAGTTCACTGTCTGCATGTTCTGTTTTGATTACATGGCAGGCAAATACCGAACCTGATCTGGCGGGTTACAAAATATACTATGGCACCCAATCCGGTATTTATACCACTATTATAGATGTTGGTAATGTTACTGAATATACAATAGAAAATCTTGTTCCTGGGAAGACTTATTATTTTGCTGTAACTGCTTACGATAAAGAATGGAACGAGAGCGATTATTCTCAAGAAGTTTCGTATAAAGTAGTAGATACTGAGAAACCGACAATTGTTTCTGTTGTATGTGAAGAAATTGATAAAGTTAAAGTAATTTTTAGTGAACCCGTAGAAAAGATTTCAGCCGAGCTTGTAACTAATTACCAGATTAATAACGGAATTGTTATCCAGCGGGCAGAGTTGCAATCCGACCTAAAAACTGTTTATCTTTATACAACTCAGCACTCCAATGGTTCCTACGTTTTAACAATTAATAATGTACAGGATACGGCAAGCGTTCCGAATTCTATTGAGAGCGATACTCATGTTACCTATACCTGGGAAGGGAGCAGCGGGACTCAATTAGAAGTTACCCAGGCAGAACTTTATCGAGACGATTTTCTGGCTGTAAGTTTCAATGAGCCGCTGGATCAGACCTCTGCTCTCAACCCTGCAAATTATTCGATATCTCCTTCAGTTAAAATAAACAGCACGGGTATCAATGCCACATTTAAAGAGGTTTATCTTTCTACCGATCCACACGTGCCAGGACAGACTTATACTCTTACTATTAACAACGTGAAAGATGGTCAGAATAATGTGATCAGAGCTAACACACATATTACGTACAAATGGGTTCCTCAGGATACAAGCGCACCAGTTCTGATTGCCGCCCGTTTGAAGAATACCACGCAATTGGAGTTAGAGTTTAGTGAAAATCTTGATCCTGCTACTGCACAGAATGTGTCAAACTATACAATTAAACCTTCAATTACAGTTCAGAAAGCAGTTCTTGAGTCCAATAAAACTCTGGTGATGTTAACGACCACAGAGCACACATCCGGTACGTATACGGTTACTGTTAGCGGTGTTGGGGATCAAGCAAATCCTCCCAATCTTATCAGCGCTGATTCCTGTACTTACACCTATACTCCTCCTGATGTTACTCCTCCGACTTTAGAAAATGCCGAGCTTGCCAGTAATGATTTATTACAATTAACTTTTGATGAACCTCTGGATCAATCAAGTGCTGAAGATGTAAATAATTATACTATTCAACCGCACATTAATATGTTAAAAGCTACTCTTGATGTATCCCGGAAAATGGTTTTTCTTCAAACCGAACCACATTCTGCGGGGAATTATCGTATAATTGTAAATGGAGTAAAAGATCTGGCTAATCCTCCAAACGCAATTCAATCTGATCTGTACAAAGATTATTCGTATTTTCCTCCAGATAATACTCCACCCGAATTGTTAGGAGCAAATCTTCACGGTAATGATTTAGTGGAACTCGATTTCAGCGAATCACTTAATCGTGCCAGTGCTGAGGATATTTCTCATTATCAGATAGAACCTTCTGTGGAAATCAAGCGAGCTTCACTTGTAGGTGATTCCCTTAATATAGTTTATCTTGAAACCGCATCGCATCAGCCCGGGCAGTCGTATACTATAAAGGTACACGGAATTACGGATAGAGCAACTGTTCCTAACGCCATTGCTTCTGGTGCAGAAGCAACATACGAATGTCCAATAGTAGATAATACTCCTCCTGTTCTTTTGACAGTTGAGCTTCAAGGAGATAATTTTTTAATTCTTACTTTTAGTGAACCTCTTGAGCAGACTTCAGCAGAGGATACAACCAATTATGTAATTTCTCCTCCTGTGGGTGTAAAAGAAGCTACGTTAGACGCTACGGGAGAAAAAGTTTTTTTGAAAACAGAGTTGCATAAACCAGGTACTGACTATACATTATCTGTCAAGGGGGTAAAAGATCTTGCGGCCAATGTGATTACATCTGGTACTCAGAAATCTTATACCTGTGTTTCTAAAGATAAGACGCCGCCGGTACTCCGTAGAGCGGAGCTTCACGGAGATCGAACAGTAGAATTAGTTTTTAGTGAACCCTTAGAGCCAACATCAGCTTTGTTAAAGAAGAATTATTCCATTAACAACGGCATATCTATTTTGAATGTCAGTCTCAGTCAGGCCCAGATGGAAGTTTTCTTAGAAACAAGTCCACATATAACAGCTGGAACTTATACAGTAACTGTTAATGGAATTGAGGATCAGGCAACAACTCCCAATGAAATTTTACCTAACAGTCAGGTAAGTTATATTTATATGCCACAGGATACAACTCCTCCAGTTCTTTTGAATGTTACTCTTCGCAACCCGACTATGGTTGAGCTTGTTTTTGATGAACCGCTGGACCGATCGTCTGTTGAGGATACAACACATTATGCAATCACCAACGGCATAAAAGTTAAATATGCAATGCTTGATGTTACAATGAAAAAGATTATTCTTCAGACGACACCCCATTCTCCTGGTGATTATGTTATAACGTTGAACGGGATTCAGGATGCATCTGCTGCTCACAATGCAATTGTCCCAAATACGATTGGTCGGTACAGCTATGTTGTTGAAGATAATACTCCTCCTATTATTGTTGCAGCAGTTTTGAAAACCGATAGAATGTTAATTGTAGATTTTAGTGAACCACTCGATAGAGAAAGCGCTGAAAATGAAGCAAACTATGTGATCAATAATGGCATCAAGATTGAGAGTGCTGTACTTGCTTCTTCGAATGATCAGGTTATTCTGGAAACCTCTCCGCATACTGCAGGAGAATATATCCTTACTGTTAATGGTATCAAAGACGCTTCGCCAAAAAAGAACATAATTGAACCCTACAGTCAGTTTAAATATTCATGGAGTCCAGTAGATACGGTAGGTCCCTCATTGATTTCTGCAACAGCCATTACAAATGACTATCTTAAACTAGTTTTTAGCGAACCAGTTGACGCAGTTGAGTCACAGAAAAGCACTAACTATACTATTGAACCTTACGTAGAAGTTAAAAATGCTGTTCTGGATGCCAATACTCTTTCTCAGGTATGGCTTCTTACTGCTCCACACAAGCCAGGCACTTATACAATTACTGTTAAAAATGTGAAGGACAGAGCATTTACACCCAACCCCATGAGTTCTCAAAACAGTGTGGAATACACTTATACGCCCCCGGATACAGTTCCGCCTAAATTGGTGTCAGTTCAACTGCGGACTCCCATGTCTTTATCTCTGGTTTTTGATGAACCTCTTTCCAGAGCCAGTGCTGAGAATATATCAAATTATACCATTGAACCCAACATCGAAGTAAAACAGGCGTATCTCCTTGCGTCTTTGACCACAGTTCATCTGGAAACTTCTCCGCATCAACCTTCTGTTAACTATAAAGTAAAGATTCAGGGAATAGAAGACAGAGCGCCTGTTCCTAATAAAATAACCAAACAAATTGTGGCAGAATATACGTATACTCCTCCCGATACTTCTCCGCCTGTTTTACTTTCTGTAAAACTTCATGGAACTGCCCTTCTTGAGTTGGTTTTTAATGAACCACTTGAGAAGTCTTCTGCCGAAAATAGAGATAATTACCATATTGATCCCGGGGTGGAAGTTCTCAATGCTTCGCTTGATACAACCACATTGGCAAAAGTATTTTTAGAAACTACCGATCACATGCCGGGCATAGTATATCAAATTAATGTAAGAAATGTTAAAGATAGAGCTCCGGTACCTAATACCATTAAATCCAGTACCTGGTACAGTTATTCAATGCCGAGCTCGGGAGGTATGGCGGATAATGTACCTCCACAGGTGGCCAGAGTAGACGTGGTTTCTACTGATAAAATAGATATAGTTTTCACCGAGCCTGTTGACAAAGCCACTGCAGGAGATAAAAACAACTACTCAATTAATAATGGAGTTATAATAAAATCAGTCTCTATCGATTCAGATATGGTGCGAGTAGAGCTTAAAACTTCTCAGCATCAGTTTGGCAAGTCATATGTGCTTCGTGTTTCTAATATCCGCGATCTTGCAAGCAAACCAAATGTGTTATCGACTTCTACACCTATCAAATATTTAATAGAGGAAAATGCAGCTCTTAGCGATCTTAATAAGAATCAATATGAGTTTAAAATATTCCAAAAAGGCGATTCCAGTTATGTGGATCGGAATTATACTATTGTTAAGAATCCAGAATGTCTAAATGGCGCTGTTCAAATATTAACAGCTAATGATGATAAAACATCAACCGGGGAAGCTTTTATTACTTTTGAACTTAAAGGAGAAGCCACGATTTTTGTTGCATACGATAAACATATCTCCAAAATTCCTCAATGGTTATCTGATTGGAAAGCAACAGGCGATCAAATTGTTGATTCCAGATCCAATGTTTTCCAAGTTTACGCTAAAGAAGCTGATGAAGGACGGGTAGTTTTGGGCGGAAACTATGGGACTATTGATGATAACATGTATCTTGTTTTTGTTGTTCCTCATTTAACTGCTAAGGCAGTCCTGGCCGATTTGAATAAAAAATCTTATCAAACAGAACGCGTCTCTGTCGGCGATACTTATTATATTGATAGGGAGTATACAATAGCTTCGATCCCTGATTCTCTTAAAGGGCTGTTCTGGATTAAGACTGCCAATGATGACAAAACGAATAGAGACGAAGATTTTCTCCATTTTACTCTAAATAGGACTTCAATTGTTTATGTAGCTTATGATTCCCGGATTGCTTCTCTACCAAAATGGTTGGTAACAGGTTGGGATAAATTTGACGGTCAGATTATAGATTCTCGCGGAACAAAATTTGATGTTTTTTATAAAAGTTATCCCTCAGGAGAAGTGGTTTTAGGCGGAAATTACGGGTCTGTTGATGATAATATGTATTTTGTTTTAATTAAACCAGAGAAAGGAAGCGAGGAAAATAGGGCAGAGCTTCCAGGATATTTCACACTTGAGCAAAATTATCCAAATCCTTTTAATCCAGTAACTACAATTCGTTATTCGGTTCATAAATCAGGACATATAACGATTACTGTTTTTAATCTCCTTGGGCAGAAAGTTAAGACTTTAGTAGATGCTTATATGACTCCTGGCAATAAAGAAGTTCAATGGGATGGAAGCGATGAAAGAGGAGTCCCAGTGGCAAGTGGCGTCTATCTGTATATGATACGGGAAAAGAATTTTGCGAAGATAAAACGTATGGTTCTTATGCGATGAGGAATTGAAATGGTATTTCTTGTAGTGATATTGGGATTAATTCTGGGAAGTTTTTTGAATGTGGTTATTTATCGATTGCCCAGGGGACTTTCATTGGTTGCTCCGCGTTCTTACTGTCCTGTGTGTGGAAAACCGATTAAGTTCTATGACAACATTCCTTTAATAAGTTACTTCTTATTAAAAGGACGTTGCAGAGAATGCGGAACTCGTATTTCCTGGCGTTACCCTTTTGTGGAAGGAATAACTGCACTCTGCCTTGCGCTATTATTTTTGAGATATGGGCTATCTATCAAATGGATTATGTATAGTGTGCTGACGTTGTTTTTAATCCCAATCAGTTTTATAGATGCTGCGAGAGGTCTCATACTTAATAAACTAACGATTCCTTGTTTTATTTTCGGCATTTTTTTGGTTTTGATATTTCAAATTGAAATGTGGAAAAGCTTTCTTTTTGGAGCACTGGCTGGCGGTGGGATTATGCTTGCTATTGCTATTGCCGGGAAATTACTTTTTAAAAAAGAAAGTCTTGGGATGGGGGACGTAAAACTTCTTGTTATAATAGGGACTTACGTTGGTTTTCCTCATGTTTTAATTTCTTTATTTTTTGGTACATTGGTAGCAGCAATTTTTATTTTGTGGGGGATTATTTTTAAGAGATTAAGATTTGGCAATACTATCCCTTTTGGTCCGTTTATTGCAATAGGAACACTGGTATATCTCGTATGGGGTGGAACAATTCTCAACTGGTATGCAGGATTGTTTTAGCCTGTACCTGATATGCTGGTGGGGTGGAGGTTTTTAAGAAATGAGAATGGAAAAAAGTAATGAAGAAAAAAGTGCTATTAATTTTTCTGACAACTCTCACGAAGAAACAGTACTTGAGTCTAATGGCAAAAAGAAAGTATTAGTTGTAGATGATGACCCTTTAGTGGTTAAAATACTTCGCGGCCCTTTATTAAAAGCCGGCTATGATGTTGATGTGGCTTCGCAGGGTTTGGAAGCTCTACAAAAAGTAAAAGAGAAAAGGCCGGATTTAATTATCTTGGATATTCTTATGCCCTTATTGGACGGGTTCAAAGTCGCTCGATTCTTAAAATTTGATAAACGATTCAAAGATATTCCAATAATTGTACTTACTTCCCGTGCTACCGAAGGGGAAAGAAAAATGGGTAAGCAGGTGGGAGCAGATGAGTTTCTTTATAAACCATTTAGAATCCCCCAGGTGATGGATGTGGTACAAAGGTATTTAAATGCTTAGTCCAGCTAAAAAAATTGTGGAAACTACATCAAAAAGGGAAGACGATAGAGCTCTTGCCAAAGCCCTTGTAGAACGCAAGCTTTTAACTGTTCAGCAGGCTAAAGCTTTGCTTTCTCGGTTAAATAATGAATCCGGGGGCAAGAGGTTGGAGGATCTTTTATTGGAATCTAATATGGTGAAAGAGGAAGACATATTAGAAACCAAGGCTTACATGTGGAACGTTCCCTTTATTGATCTCAAGAATTATGAGATTGACCCAGAAGTTTTAGATTTGATACCAGCCAGTGTAGCCAGAGAATACAATTTTTTCCCACTTTTCAGGATTGATGGAACTTTGTTAATTGCTATGACAAATCCGGAAGATGTTAAAGCAATTGATAAAGTTACCCAGTTAACGCAGTTAGAAGTTTCTCCAGCACTTACTTCGAAGGAGGCCTTAGAGGAGACTATTGATAAATATTACGGCGGAAAAGAAGAGATTGCCGAAGAGGTTTCTAACGAAGAATTACAGGATATCTTGGAGGTTATCGAGGCAGAGGAAGAAAAAGAAGAAACCGAGGCAACGTCTCAGGATCTGGAGAGGTTAGCAGAGGAAGCCCCTGTAGTAAAAATGACTAATATGGTATTGATTCAGGCCATTATGGAAGGGGCTTCTGATGTTCATTTTAATCCTGAGGAAGATCAATTGCGAGTGCGGTTCCGGGTCGATGGTATTCTTAGAGACAGTTTTCATCTTCCTAAGAATCTTCAGGAGGCCGTTATATCTAGAATTAAAATTTTAGCCAATTTAGATATTGCTGAACATCGAGTTCCCCAGGATGGTCAGATGCGTTTGCGATTGAAGGACGGACGGCAGATTGATATCCGGGTTTCTACGCTTCCTTCGGCGTATGGTGAAAACGTAGTTCTTAGAATTTTAGATAAGAGCGCAGCGCTTCTTCACTTAGAGAACCTTGGTTATGAAGATGATGTTCTTGAAAAGATCAATCGGCTTTTAGAAAATTCTTACGGAATCATTTTGGTAACAGGGCCTACTGGAAGCGGAAAGACCACCACACTTTATGCTGCCTTAAACAAACTTAATTCATCAGAGAAAAACATTATTACTCTGGAAGATCCTATTGAATATCGTCTTCCGTTAATCCGTCAGTCACAGGTTAATTATAAAGCAGGGATGACTTTTGCTAAAGGGTTACGCGCCATTCTAAGACAGGACCCAGATATTGTTATGGTTGGCGAGATCCGGGATTCGGAAACAGCAAATATTGCGGTTCAAGCTGCCTTAACGGGCCACCTGGTTCTTTCTACACTCCATACCAATGATGCTGCCGGAGCTATTACGAGATTGGCAGAAATGGGGATCGAACCATTTCTTATTTCAACTGCCGTTTTAGGAGTAACGGCTCAGCGTTTAGTCAGAAAAATCTGTTCACAGTGCAAAGAAGAGTATCATCCAAAAATTGAAATTCCCCAGGAAGTTCTGGAAAATTTTGGGCTGGAGGATAGTAAAGATTTAAAATTTTACAGAGGCAAAGGGTGCAAGGCCTGCAGAGGAACAGGATATAAGGGCAGATTATCAATTACCGAAGTTTTGCCTGTAACAGAAAGAATTCGAGAGTTGATATTGAAATCGGCCTCATCAGACGCTAT
The DNA here is from genome assembly GCA_964473625.1 of uncultured bacterium. GTDB lineage: Bacteria > Zhuqueibacterota > QNDG01 > QNDG01 > DSAB01 > CAYYPT01. The sequence goes on from CAYYPT010000014.1 coordinate 8,200, forward strand.
AAAGAAAGCAGCTATTGATGAAGGTATGCGTCCCCTTGTACAGGATGGGTGGATTAAGGTACTGAAAGGAATAACAACTTTAGAAGAAGTTATGCGTGTTACAAATATTGGTTAAAAAGAAATGTTGAATGTTAAATGTTGAATGTTGAATTAAAAGATTAAAAGAAATGTTAAATGTTGAATGTTGAATGTTGAATTAAAAGATTAAAAGAAATGTTGAATTTTGAATTGAGGGGTTGGTAAATATGCCGTCGTTTGAGTACAAAGCGGTTACCCCATCGGGGCAAATTGTAACAGAGGTTTTAGAAGCGCCTAACGAGCAGAGTGCTGCAAGAGAAATTTATCGCAAAGGCTACCGTCCTGTTGCTTTAAAGAAAAAGAAAGAAACAAAAGAAGCCGAGGGTAGTGGTGGTGGAGGAGGGCTCTTTGCCCCCAAAATCAAAACTGAAGAAATAGTGCTTTTTACAAGAGAATTAGTTACACTTTTAAGAGCTGGTGTTCCAATGCTTACTGCTTTAGAGGCTCTTGCTTCCCAGAGCACAAAACAGCTTGGGGAAGTTCTCAATAAGATCTATGTGGATGTTATGGCAGGAAAAAGTTTTTCTCAGGCGCTGGATAAACATCCAAAAGTTTTCTCCAAGCTTTTTGTAAACTCTGTCCGGGCAGGAGAAATGAGCGGTTCTTTAGACGAAGTTCTTGAGCGAATGGCTGAAGTTCTTAAACATGATGAAGAAGCAAGGAAGAAAGTAAAATCTGCTATGAGATATCCTATTCTTGTTGTACTTGCCATGATTGGGGCGTTTGCTATAATTATGACCATGGTAGTGCCAAAATTCGCTATGATTTTTACGGGGTTGAATGTCGCTTTACCTCTGCCTACCCGAATTCTTCTGGGTACCAGCGAGATAGTTAAAAAATATATTCTACATATTCTTGGCATTTCTGCAGTAGGATTTATTGGATTTAAGTTATACGTTAGAACTCTTAGAGGCAGATTGTGGTGGGATGGTCTTAAAATGAAAATGCCTTTGATCGGGCCTCTGGTGACAAAAAGTGCTATGGCCAGGTTTACAAAAATGTTTGAAACACTTAAC
>CAYYPT010000014.1:9393-15999 GCA_964473625.1 uncultured bacterium
CACTACGATGTTGAGGTTGAATATGCTGTGAAGGGATTAACCTCTATGATCGAACCGGCTCTCACAATTGTACTGGGTGGAGCGGTTATGGTGATGGCATTTGGTATATTTTTGCCGATGTGGAATTTAACCAGTGCAATGCGTTAATGATAATGTTGAATTAAAAGATTAAAAGAAATGTTGAATGCTGAATGTTGAATGTTAAATGTTGAATGTTGAATTAAAAAATTGAAAATTAAAAGCAGAAAGGAGGTGGTTGTATGGGGAGGAAAATTTTTGAGAGGAGGGATTTTTCTGGGTCATTACAGAGATAAGCTTAAGCGGTCTCTGTAATGATGGACAATGTTTGGTTGTGGAAACCGCTTTCGCTTATTTCCGCAACACTCTAAGTAGAAGGTAATTAAACATGATCTAAAGAAAGGAGAAACAACCATGAAAAAGCTGCATGAAAAAGGGTTTACCCTGATCGAACTGATCGTGGTGATTGTTATCATTGGAATTTTGGCTGCAGTTGCAGTGCCGAAGTTCTTAGATTTGAGTGACAATGCAAAGGCAGCAGCGTGTAAGCAGAACCAGGCTTCGATCGAAACAGCCTGTGCATTGTATTACGCCAATGCGGCAATTGGTGGTTCGGCCGCTTATCCAACTGCTCTCAGCCAGCTAACACCGACATACTTGAAGGAAGTACCAACCTGTCCAAGCGGCGGAACCTACACACTTGATACCCAGAATGGTACAGTAAGCTGTAGTGTAACCAGTCATCAGCGGTAAAGCGCGATTAATTGAGGTAAAAAACAACAGGGAGGGGAGTGACAAGGCTTCCCTCCTTGTTTTCCTTTTGCTTAAAAGAGAAATGTTGAATGTTGAATTTTGAATTAAAGAACTAAACTTTGGCAAATTTAAGAGTGGAGTGGTCATTCTGAGCCTTTCGCCAAAAATATTTTTTGGATGTTTTGTCGAGCTCAGTACAAAGCTCACTTATCAAAAAAATCTGTCATTCCCGCGGGTTTCAGGCGGGAATCCAGGTGAGTGGTTAAAGGGTGGATTCCCGACAGGAGATTTCGGGAATGACAGGGAGAAAGGGAGAAATATAAAATAGACTTTTAAGGCACAAATTACAAATTTTACCGTGCCAGTGAAAAATTTACAAAAGTTTAGTTAAAGAATTAATAATTGACAATTGAGGCAACACCATGAATATGGTTCCCCATATCAGACATTTAAGCAAAGTTTTTTTTCTCTCAAAAAAGGGATTTACCTTAGTTGAACTTATAGTTGTTATAACTATCGTGGCTATTTTTACAGGGATAGTTAGCGTTTCGGTAAATCAGACAAACAGCAATGTTCGTCTTTCTAATGCTGCATATAGAGTGCTATCGGATATACGCTATGCACAGGAAGTTGCAATGACGAAGAAGCGACCAGTAGAAGTTCATATTTCTCCTGGAGAGAATAAATATTGGGTACTTTTTGGAGATAATAAAGCTCCTGTTCCTTCTCCTCTTGGCAACGGGAATTTGAATGTTACTTTTAACCGGGGAGATTACAAAGGCGTGACTATTACCTCTTCTAGTCTTAGCGGACTGTTGAGTTTTACTACAACGGGATTACCTCAGGTAGGCGGCACCAGCCTTTCCAATATACAAACTGTAATGACACTCAACTCACAGGTGAATCTGTTTGTATATCCTTCGGGATATACTGAGCTCCAGTTAATTCAAGGAGGTGAGGGCTGTGGGTGCTAAAATGTTAAAAAAGGCGAGAAAGATAGGTTTCAAGCTCAGCGGCGAGAAAGGAATGTCGCTGATAGAGGTTATAATTATAATAGTTATTCTCGGAATAGCTCTTCTTCCTCTTTCTCATCTTTCAATTGGAAACCTTAATTCAGCAAGCATATATCTTACAGCAACAAAGGCAACATGCTATGCCGAAGAGATAATGGAGAATATAATTGCTGATTATAAGTCGAATGATCCATACATAGGGGGTTATAGTAATGTAATAAAGAACTGGGGAGGAGTAGTTACAAATCCAGCACCTCCTGCTGGAATGAGTGGACGGGTTTCAATTTCTCCTGAGACCATTTTTAACGGGGTAAGATATTCGGTTGTTACTGTGACTGTAACGGCTAATGGCATTCAAGACGTTAATTTAACAACATGGCTGGTAAGATAATTAAAGGAGCTAAAGTTAGAAAACAAAGTGAAAGAAATAGGAAGAAAATGATTTTGTTTTTTAAAAATGGCAATGAGGGATTTACACTAATGGAGCTGGTGGTAGTAATGGTAGTGGTTGGTATTCTTAGTGTGACAATTACCCCTTTTATTAAGGTTAATATTAAATCGTATATTGAGGTCAGAGATGGGAAAAACACACTGCAGGCTGCAAGGATAGCATTGAACAGAATGGTAGAAGAAATTAAGAGAATTCCTTCTCCTAATAGTCTTATATGGGGTTATTCCAGCAGTATTAGGTTCACGCTGCCAGATGGTACCCGTGTTACCTATAGATTTGAAGATAATACTATTACCAGGGAGCGCGGATTTTTTTCTTCTCATGTGGTTTTAATAAAAGGAGTACGGGCGTTTAATTTGACCTATTTTATGGATGACGGCAGCAGTTCATCAACAGCTTCTTCTAATATTAGGAGAATTAAAATCGAGATGAATGTAGGAACTGATCAGCAGAATTTTACTTTGAGTAAAGAAGTTACTCCGAGGAATTTCTGATGAAACTGAAAAATATAAAAAGAGAAGAAGGTTTCTGGTCAGCATTTCTGCTGATTCTTTTAACAACGCTGGCCTTGATGGGTATGGGTGCTTATGTTTTAATGAGGAGCGAGGGGATAAATGTGGCAAGCGAAGTTGAATCATTACAGACGGATTATTCTGCAACGGGAGCTGTTTATTATGGTTTGAGAGCATTACAGCAGGGTACTTTTACTGAGGGAGGGAGTATTACCATTGGAGGAGTATCGGTAACTTTTGATACTGCAATGACCCAGAATAGCAATGATAGTTTACATGTTAGAGCTAGAACTTCGGATGGGACAGTGACAGATGTAGGGGTTGTTCTGGAAGGGGTTGCAATTTGGACTACAGGGAATGTGACAAATATTTCTATTTTTGATAATAATGGCAACCAGAGCAGTAATCTTGTTGCAAGAAATGCAAGTTCAGTTATGGTGATGAATCTTGCTGCATTGGGGGCTGTCCAGAACGCAAAAGTATTTTCTAGCGATAAAACAATAAATAGTACCTATTCTCCTACAGGCAACACTGATTTTTACCAATCAGACGGAGTCACTCCCAATGTTACTATTGTAAACGGCAATCTTACGATTGGAAGGAATGGAATAGCTTATGGTATTTTTGTTGTTAGAGGAAATCTTGTTATTCAAAGCGGTGGTTTTGCGTGGAGTTTTAGAGCCGGTAGGATTATAGGTGTTGTTTATCTGCCGGATTCAGGCAATACTATTAGTATGGCAAGTAGAACACGAATTACAGGTGGAATACTCAGCAATGGAGATATTACTGGTTCAGGCTCTGGCGGTATAGTTACTCATAATATTAACTATGTGAATACTTTTGTAAACTTCAACGTTAACCCAAATGTTCAATGGGCTTTTGGAATTAGTAGCTGGACTTACAATTAAAGTGATGGAATTTTCTGGTAATGGAACTTAAGAGTTTTAAAGTAGAAAAGAAAAGACCATGGCCGTTGGTTCTGGGGCTGGATATTAGTCCCAAAAGCATGAAATATCTTCTTCTCCGGAGAAGGGGAAAAGGGCTTCTTGTGGAGGGGTTTGGAAAATATTCCCTGGAAGGTGAGAGCCTGGAATTTTCGGAAAAAGTTCAGAGGGCTGTAAACCGGCTTTTTCAGAAAGGAAAAGGACTGAAAAAAGCCAGAAAAGTAGTGGGTATAGACGGAGCAAATGTTATTATCCGGAAAGAAAGTGTTCCTCCTCTTTCTAAGAAAGAGATTCAACAGACTATTTACTTTGGAGTCGAAAAAGATTTAGCCGGAGAGGACGAAGGAACAGGTTTTGTTTACGATTACCAGGCAGTTGGACGAGATCCTGAGAACAAAGACAATACTGAATACCTGATTGTAGCAGCTTCTAGCGATGTAGTTGATGAAAAGTTAAATCCTTTTATAGCTGAAGGTATCATTCCGACAAAAGTAATTCCTGCTGTCTTGAGTATGGCCAATCTTGCGAAGTTTGTTCCAGAAACAGATAACAAAAAAATAGTAGGCATTCTTGATATTGGGGCTGAGCGGAGCATGCTGGTCCTTCTGCGGAATGGCCAAATGGATTTTTTCCGTGAAATCGTTGTTGGCGGAGACGATTTCACCCGGGCGATTACAGGCACTATTTTTCATGAAGGGCGGGCTATTCAGTTTACTACGGATGAGGCTTTAGAATTTAAGTTAAGATATGGGTATCCGATAGGTTTTTCAGAAGGGATGACTTTTCATGGTGCTCCACTTGCAGAGGTCGCTGCTATGATGCGCCCAGTGGTGGAGCGTTTAATAGGAGAAATTCAGCGATCAATTGGTTTTTATAAAGATAAATTTGGTGGCGAAGAACTAGAAATTCTTTATCTTGTGGGGGGGGGAGCGCGTTTAAAACATCTCCCTGAAGTTTTAATAGAAAAAATAGGTATTCCAGTTTCTCCCCTTCCAGTTCTCAAAGGGCTGCGGGTCAGCGGCGGGAAAAAACAGCAGGAGATTTTCAAAAAAAGATTTTTAGAACAGGCCGTAAGTTTGTCGCTGGCTCTGGAAACATCTCAGGAGAGGAACTTACTTCCTCCTCCTTATAAAAAAATTCAACAAATAAAACTTGTAGAAAAAAGCCTGAGATACGCAGCTGCAGCGGTTATAGGATTGTTTATTTTTCTGAGTTTCAATATGCACAAACAGATTCTCTCTCTCAGGAAACATGTGGCCGTGGTTGAAAACAGAGTTTCTCACTCCAAGAATACTGGCCCTATTTTTGCAGCACTTCTTAATAAAAAGAATTTGTTAGAAGGAAAAATTGCAAATTTAAATCCAAAGATGGAGCAGGATGATGAGTTGATTCAAGTGTTAAAGCTTTTTTCTCATGTGGTTCCAAAGAAACTTTCTTTTATTTATCTTAAATATGGGAAGGAAAAGGCTCCTTCAGGAAGAAACAGGCAGCGACAGAAAGATAATGAAAAGCCAAAATGGATCGTAAGGGTAAGGGGAGTGAATAAAAATCCTCCAAGCGATGTAGGTATTTATGTGGCTAAATTAATTGTAGAATTGGAAAAGTCGGGCTATTTTTCTGAAGTAAAAATGGAAAATGATGGATTCTCTCCAGAAAATAAAGAATACGCTTTTGAGATCGTAGGGTATCTAAATAAAAAATAGGAAAGAGCGTTGAGTAAACAGATTATAATAATTCCTGTTTTTATTGTTGTTTTTTTGATAGGATGGATTGTAGGGTTTTATGTACCGATTCATAAAGAAAGCGGAATTTTGAAAAAGCGTTTGGTAATGTTGGAACAGAGGGAGCGTCAGAGAATTTCAGAAGATAAGATCCAGATGATGAAAAATGTAGTGGATAGTCTTTCTACTACTTTGGATAACAAAATGAAAAAGTTCTATCCTGAAGGGCGGCTTCTGGAACTTGGAAGAGCAATTCAGGTTAGTGGTAAACGTTATGGTCTTAATCTAGTGTCAATAAAACTTGATTACAGCAGTCTTGCATTGTTAAAAGATGATAATGAACAAATTTCTGAGCTGCCGATTACAATGGAGTTTAAAGGTACATTTGTTCAACTTGGAAAATTTCTGGATGATATTCCAAAGTTTCCGTTTGTAATACGTGTAAATGAGGTTTTATTGGAAAAGAAAAAGAGAGGGAATTCTAATCTTAATATAACGTTGCAGGGAATCATTGTTTTGAGGAAAGAGAGGGCTCATGAAAATAGTAGAGAAAGAAAAAATGTAACAAATAGGGCCTGACCCACTAATTTTGCCAATGGGGCTTGGGTCCTTGGAGGACGAGGGTATGGTGAAGCTGAATCGATTTGAAAAATGGGTCTTGACAGTAGGAACAGTAATCTTGATGTGGGGCCTCTTTTGGATAGCTTGTTCTCAAAAAACTCCGATTGACCCTACCAGTTCCATTCAGAAAGAGGTTCCTATTCTTGCAAACATTACGGCCTCTCCTTCTCAGATAGCTGTGGGTGGTGCTCAGTCTGAGATTCGAGTCCAATTAGTGGATCAGGAAGGTCATCCTTTAAGTAATGAGCAGGTAACATTCTCAACTACTCTTGGGAATATAACTTCTGAAGATATTACAGACCAGAATGGTTGGGCTACAGCGGTTCTGACAAGTGGCGAAAATTCAGGAAACGCTACAGTAACTGCTCGTTACGGCAAACTTGCTTCTGTATCCATCACTGTAAAATTTATTTCTTCTTATCAAGCTCAAATTCAAATTAATTCTTACAGAAAAGAAATTCTTGCCAATGGTATAGATACAACAGCCGTTACTATTACTTTATTGGGCGATTCGGCAAAGCCTGTAGCAGGGGCTGTTGTTCATTTTTCTACAAATCTGGGAGATATTCCATC
>CAYYPT010000014.1:16099-25406 GCA_964473625.1 uncultured bacterium
CGTTATGGTAATGTATTAATAGATACTACAAGAGTTGTATTTGGCCAGTCACAGTACAGTTTAGATTTAAAATCTGATCCAGAAGCTATCCTTGCCAATGGGGAGGAAACTGCAACTATTAGTGCAACGGTTAAAGATAGTAAAGGGCAGCCTATCAGTGGCCTTCGTGTTGAATTTTCTGCCACAGCAGGTGTCATAGATTCTGCAGGGGTTACCAATAGTTCAGGAGTTGCTGAGGCTGTTCTTAGAAGCGTTAAAAGTTCTACAGATATTATTGATACTGTAACGGTAACAGTTGAAGGGATGAGTAAAGCCATTCAGGTTAAATTGAAAGGAGTCGAATTTCATATAAAAGCTGATCCTAACTATATTATAGCAGACGGGCAGAGCCAGTCAATAATTACTGTTACTTTAAAAGAGACAACAACGAAGATTGGTATTGTGGGGGCTCATGTAAAATTTGGGACAACTCTTGGTAAAATACCTGCTGATGGAATTACCAACGATCAAGGAATAGTAAGTGTACCCCTTACAAGTGGAACTGTATTGGGTATTGCAGAAGTAGTTGCTATGTACGGAAGAACATTTGTGGATACTGTTTTAGTTACGTTTGGGTCTTCTTCTCCTGCTATGCTCTCTGCAATTAATGCCAGCCCTTCGGCTATTATAGCAAACGGGATTGATCAGTCTACAGTTATTGCAAAAGTTGTAGATAATAACAACAATCCAGTTTCCGGAGTAGTTGTTAGTTTTACTGCTACGGCAGGTACAATGCAATCTCAGGCTATAACAGACAACAATGGATTTGCCACTGCTGTTTTAACCTCTTCTGCGAGCAGCACAGATATAACTGCTACGGTTACAGCTTCTCTTGGAACAGTGACAAGGAGCACTACAGTAGTTTTTCAGGGTGTTACAATGACGCTTTCAGCTTCACCGGATACGATTTTAGCAGATGGTCAGAGTACATCTCTGGTTACAGCGATACTCAAGAGGACTACCACCCATGTTGCAATAGCTGGAGCGGTTGTTACATTTGGAACAGATCTTGGGACAATACCCAGTGAAGCTACCACAAATTCAGGAGGAGTGGCCCAGGTTTCATTGACAAGCGGGTCCACAACAGGAACTGCTCACGTTGTAGCAAGTTATGGAGCAACTATTTCTAAGGTTGATAGTGTTGTATTTGCTTCAGAAGCTCCAGGTGCAAATAGACTTTCTCAAATCAGCGCAAACCCGTCGGTAATTCTGGCAAATGGAGTTGATCAGTCTACAATTACCGCAAAAGTTATAGATAGTAACAACAATCCAGTTTCAGGGGTAGTTGTTAGTTTTAGTGCTACGGCAGGTACAATCCAGTCTCAAGCTATAACAGACAACAATGGATTTGCCACTGCTGTTTTAACCTCTTCTGCGAGCAGCACAGATATAAATGCTACGGTTACAGCTTCTCTTGGGACACAGAATCTTCAGACTACAGTAGTTTTTCAGGGTGTTACAATGACGCTTTCAGCTTCTCCAGATACGATTTTAGCGGATGGTCAGAGTACATCTTTGGTTACGGTTATTCTAAAAAGAACTACCAATCATGTTGCAATAGCTGGAGCAGTTGTTACTTTTGGTACTGATCTTGGTACAATACCCGGCGAGGCAACAACGAATTCGGCAGGTGTTGCTCAGGTTTCACTGACAAGCAGCGATGCAGCAGGCACCGCTCATGTAACTGCAAATTATGGTTCCACAATATCGAGTACTATTAATGTTGTATTTGCTTCAGAAGCTCCAGGCGTAAATAGACTTTCTCAAATCAGTGTAAACCCGTCGGTAATTCTGGCAAATGGAGTTGATCAGTCTACAATTACCGCAAAAGTTATAGATAGTAACAACAATCCAGTTTCAGGGGTAGTTGTTAGTTTTAGTGCTACGGCAGGTACAATCCAGTCTCAAGCTATAACAGACAACAATGGATTTGCCACTGCTGTTTTAACCTCTTCTGCGAGCAGCACAGATATAAATGCTACGGTTACAGCTTCTCTTGGGACACAGAATCTTCAGACTACAGTAGTTTTTCAGGGTGTTACAATGACGCTTTCAGCCTCACCGGGTACGATTTTAGCAGATGGACAGAGTAAATCTCTGGTTACGGCAATACTGAAGCGGACTACCAGTCATGTTGCAATAGCAGGAGCAGTTATTACTTTTGGTACTGATCTTGGTACAATACCCAGTGAAGCGACAACGAATTCGGCAGGCGTTGCCCAGGTTTCATTGACAAGTGGGACAACCACAGGAACTGCTCATGTAACTGCAAGCTATGGAGTAACGATTTCTGACAGTGTTGCTGTTTCATTTCAGGAATCGGTTCCTTCCCACCTTGAAGTTTCGGCAACGCCGAGTGTTATTACCGCGGATGGGGAGAGTCAATCTGTTATAAAAGCAACTGTTAGCGATGCCAGTGGGAATCCTGTGGCCGGTGTGGAAGTAACTTTTCAGAATCATCTTCTTGAAGGAAGCAGTAAGGGAACACTTAGTCCGCAGACAACTGTTACAAATACAAATGGCTTAGCAACTAGCACTCTTACAAGCGCTTATACGCCGGGCAAAGTAAGAATTTATGTTTCTGTTTCAGGATTGCAGGATAGTGTAGATGTGGTTTTCCATGTTGGAGATGTGGATCACATAAATGTTGTTCCAGATTCCACATCTCTGCCTGCCGATGGAGTCACAAAGACACGCGTTGTAGCGACAGTGCTGGATGCCAACAATAACCCAATTGAAGGAAAAATTGTGGATTTCTCGGCTTCTATCGGAGATATTACACCGAGCGCTGTAACAGATGCAAATGGCACAGCAATTGCCCAGTATTCCAGCGGTGTTGTGGGAATGGCAACTATTACGGCGACATCAGAGGGGGTATCCGGAGTGGCGACAATACGCTTAAGGCCAGGCGAGCCTAACTCTATTGTTTTGCGGTTTGACCCAACTTTGATTGGAGTAAGAGGAACAGGCCAGAATCAGACGACAACTGTAGAGGCCGAGGTGAGAGACAGTAAAAATAATGTTGTAAAGGACAGCACTCTGGTACAGTTTTCTATTGTTCATGGTTCTGGAGGAGGAGAATCATTGAGTTCAACTGCACCTATCCCCACGGTTGGTGGAATTGCCAGAGTTTCTCTTTCCAGTGGAACTGTTTCCGGTAATGTACGCGTGAAGGCTGAAGTTGTTGGCAACCCCATTGTTTCGGCATCTTCAGAAATACTAATTCATGCAGGACCGCCTTATATTGAAAATATTAATGATTTAAGTAGCACGCATCTTACAATTGTTGCCAGTAGATTGAACATCTGGCAGGGTTTGGATACAACTAAAATTTCAATTATGGTAGGAGATAAATACAACAATCCTGTTGATGAAGGAACGGCTGTTTATTTAACTACTTCGGGAGGTGTTATTAATACACACACTGCTTACACAGATGCCTATGGGAAGGCAACTGTCATTCTAACAGCAGGTAATCCTCAGCCTACCGTTGAAAGGTTTTACAACTACGATGGAATGCATGATCCTAATGATACTTCAAAAGTTATTCCTGGACCGATTCCGGATTTTGATGAAAATGGCCAGGAGAATGATGGAATTGCACGAGTCATTGCATATACCGAAGGTATGGATGCTTTAGGAAATTCAGCACGTGCATGGGATTGGTTAGAGGTTGTTTATTCAGGACCTGTTATACATTATGTAGTAGATGACAGCGCTCTGCCCGATACTCTACATGTTGGACAAACAGCTAACATTACTATCGAATTGTGGGATAGTAACGGAAATCCTATTGTTTCAGGTTCTGATTTGTCTGCTGATCTCACAAATGGTAATGTGTCAGCAGCACTGTCGTGGACTACGTGGGAGACAGGTAATGGTATGGGGACAGATTACTATCCTTTATCAATAACAAACATAGTAGACCCAACCGATCCTGATGCTAAGGGCGGACCTACCGCAATAAAGATTACAGTTAATAGTATAAATACCGGTAAACTCACGATATTTACCAAATCAGTTTATATATCTAAAAATTAGACGTTATAGGGGTTAAGGGTTATGAAAATAAAAATTATGCTATTTTGGTTTCTTCTGTTTTCTGGAATGGTGGTTTCTTCTCTCCATGCCCAGATGGCAGGAAACCCTGTTGGAGTAAGAGGTCAGGGTGAGTGGACAATCAGCGCTCTGGGAATGTATATGAATCAGAACCTGGGCAGTGAAACAGCGGTTTCAAGAAGAATTTTTATGAAAAGCAACTGGGGCGTAACTCCCTGGCTCGATTTTTATCTTCTGGGGGGAGGCGTCCAATTGGAAATGAAAACAGGTAAAGAGGGTGTAATTGACTATAAAGATAAATACAGATTTGCCTATGGGGTTGGGTTGAATGTTTCTTTTAAACCTGCTCAGAATTCTTCTTTCTGGATATGGGGAGGGGTTCATGGTATACGTTTTCCTTCGTACGGATATTTCATGGAAGATATCTATATCGGAGCAGCAGCTTATGTGCAGAAGTTTGATATGAAATACGATTGGCGAGAAATTGGAGGAAATCTGGGAATAGTGCTGCCTTATCATTCTTTTCGTTTTTATGCTGCTGGAGTGGGCTGGTTTTTGCAGCGGTTTGATACTAAAAGGGAATACTTAGAAAATGGGAATTCTGTAAGTTTTCTGGGGAAGCAAAAGGGAGAGTACAGAAGCGGACTCTGGACAGGAGGAGTTGTCGGACTGGAAATAAATCTTCCTCAGCGATATTCGTTTAGTGTAGAAGCTCTTTTTTTCAATGAAAGTAATTACCAGATAATGATTGGTATATGTCAGACCGGAGGGTCTGCATGGTAAAATGGCTCATCCGATTAATGTGTACTTTTCTTTTCCTAAGGCAATTAAGTAAGTAGCAGGTGACAAATGTAAAAATCAAAAAGGAAAAATCAAAATGGATGCAAAATTTAAATAGTTTTTGATGTTGGAGGAGAGTATTTGTGCATTTTAAATTGTGATTTTGATTTTTAATTTTTTCAGTTTGAATTACTTGTTGATTTGTGGTGAACCATTAAAGTTAAAGGAGTGATCTGGTTTGGCACTAAAAAAGAGCGAAAAAAGATTATTAAAAATTCTGGGAGTTGTAGTAGTCGGGGCTGTTATTTTTGAACTTGTCGGCAGTTCGGGGAAGCATAAATCCGCGGTTAAAGCTCCGCCTAAAAATTCCTTATTGTCAGCCCCATTTGTAAAATCTAAATCAAACGCAGCTGTTAGTAAACCTTCAATATCCCCGCGAGTACGTTATAACACATGGGGAAGGGACCCTTTTTATGACAGTGGGAGTTACGGCAGTGGAAGCTCATCGGCATCGGGCAAAAAAGGAGAGAAGTCAAAGCCGCCTGTTCTAAAAGGAATTTTTTGGAAACAGGGAAGAGCTTATGTGCTTATTGATAGTTCTATATTGAGAGAAGGGGAAGAAAAAAAAGGACTTATGGTAGAAAAAATAAAAGGAACGGAGGTTCTCTGTAGAAAAGGTAAACGTTTATTTACACTACGCTGGAGAGAATCGCCATGAGAGTTAGAAAAATAATTTCAGTGGGGATAATATATCTTATATGGGGAATTTTCCCCCTGACGTCGAGTGCTGCAGGTGGTGCGACTCTTGTCTCAATCAAAAAGGGAGAAAAAAACGATAAGGCATGGGCGGTTTTGTCCTTTGATCAGAATGTAGTATGGCTTGGACTGTTTCAGTCTGATCAGGGTAAACTTTCTCTCTATTTTGGAGGTACGGCAGGTTCGTTAAATGATTCAACCATATCGTTCGGTTACGGATCTGAAAGGCGTATCTATGTGCGACAGTTAAGTTCGGATCCTCCTGTTTTCCGGGCTAATATTCTTTATAATGAGGAAGATCTCCCCCTAATCGTTTTAAAGAAAAATCGTAATGTAGTTGTAGGTTTTAAGGACGAACGTTTATTATCTGGAAAGCTAACGACTTACGCAGATGTTTCTCCTACACCTGGACATCTGGTAAATGTTGTTCCCACTGTTCATGACAATCAAGCAAGAATTTCCATTGAGTTTGATGGAACCTATAATTGGGTAGGATATGTCCATGTTTCCCGGGATGCCTCAGCATTGCTCATAACAGGGGTAGGGTTTACTCTTCCCAAAAGAGATTTTATATTTACAAATGGTTCGCTAAAGAAATTACGATTTTTCCCCGAGAAAGAAAGAGAAACCCCCTGTTTAAAGACTGTGATGTTTTTTAAACCTTCTGCTTCTTTTTCCCTTGTGAGAAAACCGAGATCCATTCTTGTGCAGACCCCTTATGTCGGCGAGCGGAGTATTCGCCTGGCAGAAAAAACAGCCGCGCCTCAAACGGTTTCTTCCAAAAAGAAAGCGCCTCCGCCAGTCGCAGCCCAGAAACTTGTTCAGTTTACAAAGAAGAAAAGCAATATTGAGCCAGAAAAAGAAGCAGCACCGAAAGAAAAATCCAAAATAGAAAAAAAGAAAATAGAAAAACCATACCTTGAAAAGAAAAATTTTTTTGCTCGTGTTGAGAAACGACCGGGAAAACCGAAAGAAATACCAGAGAAAAAAGCAATAAAGCCTCTGGCGGAAGAAAAAGGAGCAGGAAACAAAAAAGAAAAACAACAACCTTCGGAGAAAAATGTAGCTGAAGAAAAAAGTGGTATTCCGTGGAATCAAAAAGTCTCATTTGAATTTAATTCTACCCCGATTAAGGATGCCCTTCGTCTTGTTGCTGCTTCCAATAATTTAAATATGGTCATTGGGGAAGAAGTGAAGGGTCGGGTAACAATGGATCTTAAAAATGTTACGTTAAAGCAAGCTCTCGATGAGATTACCCACACGCACGATTGTGATTATATTGTGAGCGATGGTATTATTACAGTGAAATCCGTTAATGTTGAATATGCCGGAGGTAGAATTACAAAGATATATCGCTTGAAGTATGCCGACGCTGAGAATGCCGCTTCAGTAATTAAACAGGTAGTTTCAAATGATTCTTTAGTTCAAGTTTTTCATCCTGAGTTTCTCAATTTTTCTGTGGCGGGGAAAAACCGCATGAAAAAGAACGAGGTAGCTGTTCAGGGAATCCGGAGGTCGAGTATTCTTGTTGTTACGGATCGTCCAGAAAAAGTTAAGGAAGTTGATAAAATCATTCAAGAGCTGGATAAACCTCCTGCTCAGATTATGATTGAGTCCAAGGTTGTGGAACTGGCACCTACCCGCACAAACCAGTTGGGAATAAATTGGGATAAAACACTTACAGCAGCACTTCAGTGGCAGGAGATACTTCCCGATGGGAAAACTAATTTCTATTCAGCACTTAATGAAAGTCCAGATAAAGGTGGGGAGTGGCGAATGGGGCATCTTACGACAAGTGAGTTTAAAGCAGTTCTGGATTTTCTTAAAGAAAAGACTGATTCCAAGTTAATATCCAATCCACGGCTTTTGGCTATGGATAATGAAGAATCCTCAATGAGTGTAGGTACTACAGTTCCTATTCCTGTTATCCAGCGAGGAATGGGTGGACAGGGTGATATGGTTACCTTTCAGTATAAAGAAGTTAATATTCAGTTGAATGTGACTCCCCACGTTACACCTGATGGTAATATTACTATGTACATAAATCCTGTTATAGAAGAAATCAGTAACTGGGTTGAGTATATGGGACAGAGGGCTCCTGTAACCAGTAAACGGACAGTAAATAGTATAATCTCTGTGAAAAATGGAGAAACTGTAGTAATAGGAGGATTGATCAAAAATCAACGTGTAAGGACAAGACAAAAGATTTGGTTGTTGGGCAGTTTGCCTCTTCTGGGAAAACTTTTCCAGCACGAAAAATACGAAGAGAAACAGACCGATTTAATGATTTTTATAACGCCAACGATTGTACAGCAGGGGTGAGAAATGATCAGTTTGGAACAGATTCATAAACTTTTAATGCATGCAGTAAGAAATCAGGCTTCTGATATTCATCTCAGTCAGGGGTATCCTCCCATTGTGAGAATAGATGGTAAGCTTCAACCCATTAAAGGGAAAGTGCTCACAAAACAGGATATGGAAGATATTATTGTTCAGGTTCTTGATGATTCACAAATGGAAAAATTCAGAGAAAAACTCGAGTTGGATTTTGGATATTCTATCTCCGGTTTAGCTCATTTCAGGGTGAACGTTTTCAGTAAACTGGGCGGATATGGGATGGCCTTTCGGATTATTCCGGATAAGATCAGGTCTCTTCAGGAGTTAGGCATGCCTAAAGGTGTTATTCAACTGGCCAGGGAAATGGAAGGGCTGATTATTGTAACTGGTCCCACAGGCCATGGAAAATCTACCACATTAGCGGCAATGATAGATATGATGAACACAGAACGGAACTGGCATATTATTACAATTGAAGATCCTATAGAGTACACTCATTCCCCAAAGAACTGTCTCATTCAACAGCGGGAATTAGGGCATCACACTAATTCTTTTGCTGCTGCTTTACGGAGTGCATTGAGGGAGGATCCAGATGTTATACTCGTGGGGGAGATGAGAGATTTAGAGACGATTTCTTTGGCATTGACGGCAGCAGAAACAGGTCATCTGGTTCTTTCCACACTTCATACAAGAAATGCTCCTGATACAGTGAACAGAATTATAGATGTATTCCCTGCTGAGCAGCAAAAGCAAATATTGGCTCAAATAGCAGGTTCTCTGTTAGGGGTTATTTCTCAGCGTCTGCTTCCAATGGCCTCGGGTACGGGGCGGGTGGCTGCTGTTGAGGTTATGATCGCAAATTCTGCTATTCGTAATCTTATCCGTGAAAGGAAGATCCATCAGATTCTTTCTATTATGCAATCCAGCACTGCTTCAGGTATGCAGACGATGGATGATAGTCTTCTCCATCTTTTGCATACTGGTAAAATTACCAGGCAGGATGCCCTGAAGTATGCACTTGAGTGGGAACGGTTTTTGCCAAAGCAGGCTGGCGGGCAAAAAGGTTCTTTCAAAAAAGAGACGGTTTCCAGAATGATGTAGAATCAAAATTAATTTGGATTTGTTTAGAATTTAGGATTTCGTGCTTAGAATTTCATCGTATCAGTAAAAACTTACAGAAGTTTAGAAAGTTAAAAAAGATTTCATTGCTGTGATGTGAGCTATTAGCTCTGAATCAGAGTTGTGATGGAAGGAGGATAAATTTTTTAATTCATTTCCTACCCGTGTTGCCTCAAAATAAAATGTAACCGAAGATATTAGTAGTAGTTAATTTTTC
>CAYYPT010000015.1:0-25161 GCA_964473625.1 uncultured bacterium
TCTGACGAGCTAGTTCGTAAAACTCCACAAATGATTTCCCAAGAAGACGTCTACCAAATCGATTTTCGCGAGCCATTGTACGCACTGCAATTTCTGATTCGTTTAGTTCAGGTCCAGATTCTAAATTACCATGCAAGATATCTTTACAAAGGATTTCGATGAGTCTGTCCCAGGCATAACTTATATTATCAGCTTCTTTCTTAGCCTTATATGCATCGCTTTCTTTGAATCTTTCCCAAAGATCATCATCAACTATCAACATATCAAATTCGTCTGGAAATTGGCGTCCTTTGTGTAAATACAGAGCTAAAAGGTCTTCTTCCCCACCGTGGAATATTGTTTTTTTCCCAGAAAGATATAGCCTTTCTTTAGTGGATAGGTAATCAACAAAGTCTTCAATTGTATCCAATTCGCCCATAATCACATTTAATGAAATCTTATCAAATACATGAACAAAGCCTTTCCCAAAATCACCGAACTTAATAGGAGCGTTCCCTTGGTCGCCCAATGCAATTGCTACCCCGTGTATTCTCCTATTGCCTAATTCTGGCAACTTTATTCCGATACTTCCATCGCTTCGAATTACATTGGAAGCTCGCTGGAGCCATCTTTCAGCGCCATATATCTGTTTTGTCGAAGCATCGATTGCTCGTTTGTGCCACCGTTTCCAGTCTGTTGAAATGTCACCACTATCGGTAATGCTGATATCCTTAACACTAATTATTATGATATCAGGGTCACATACAATCAAAACATCACAAAGCTCCTTTGAATTTTTCCCCAGAGGATTGGCGTAGCTCCAAAGGGATAAAAATGATTTCTTGCAGATATCATATACGAGTTGTTCAGATTCGTTAAATAGCTGGTTCATATTGTTACAAAATTTCTAATGTAGGCATCACCAACTCCGCAAATCCACCATTTTTTTCTTTTTGGCTAATCAAAGGAAATTGTGTGAATGCTGTGGTTCGCGGCCGAATAACAGGAAAAAGAGCCCTCGAATTTAAATTAAAGTTCATAGGATTAAGAAACAATGATGTTTTATTATATATCCACAAACTGTAATATCTCGCCCGGATAGTAAACCGCACTTGATCTAATAATCTGGGGTCTCTTTTATCTCTGGATAAAACCATGACACAATCCGACACTCTCGCCAAGGAATTCTCCCACCCAAACCAAGCTGCAGTATCTAAGATGTAAAATAGGGTAGGGGATGATAATTAACAAATAACTAAATCAAGTAAATTATAATAAACAATTTTTTTAATGTCAAGGTAAAAATGTGAAAAAAATCCTTTTTTAATCTGACATGGCGAACCCGCTTATTCTTGATTATTGTTCCCAAACTGGAGTTTGGGAACAAGAGTAAGAAACTCACAACGATTTCTTCGGTCTGTTATTCTGCATTCAAGTTTTTTAAAATTTTCTTTGCTAATGGTTCTTTAATTTCGGTGTGGCGGGGTATTGCTTCGATAACTCCGTTTTTCGGATTGATCCAAAGTGAATGTGATTTACCTTCCCGCTTCAAATAACAGCCGGCTATTCTCAGTTTCCGTTCCAGATCCCGCCGCTTCATGCAATCAACACCTTTTCCTGGATAGCGTCTTCAGATAACCCGCGAAGGATATCTTCTCTCCGATCTTTTAGAATCAGCTCGATAGCTTCCCGCAAGTTATCTTTTGCTTCCTCTATGGTTTCTCCTTGCCCATTTGCGCCCGGAATTTCTGGACAAATAGCCCAATATCCGCCCTCGGGTGCGGGTTCAATAATTGCTGTAAATTCTGCTTTCATAATTATCCCCTGTTATTTTATTGATTTAACCACTTTCGATTTTTGTTCCCAAGCTGGAGTTTGGGAACAAGAGTGATACGTATTGAGTGCAGTGCTTTTAGGGTGCAAATAACTCAGAAAGTACTGTTAAGACATCAGTCTGTATGTTCCTGTCAATTTCGCCTAATTTCTGTAATAATCTTGACTTATCAACTGTACGGATTTGGTCTAATACAATCTGAGCTTTCTTTTCTTGTAATTCGCAGGAGACTCTGGTAGGATAATCACGTTTCTTTGTGCTCATTGGTGCTACTATAACTGTTGCAATAAAACGGTTCATCTCATTAGGTGAAATTATTAGACATGGTCTTGTCTTTTTAATCTCTTTACCCTGGGTCGGATCAAGATTAACAAGGTAGACTTCAAATCGTTTTACCGCCATTTACCATTCCCATTCGTCTGCATCCCAACTACTCTGATTTATAATGTATTCTTTATCGAGTAAATGGTCATCTTTATTTTTTGCCATTGCTCGAAAAGCGGATTCCCAGCCTTGTCTTACACCCTTTTTAGGACGTATGATAAGTTGATTCTTTTTAACTTCAAGCTCCACTTCGTTGGTGAGTCCGCTTTGTTCAAGCAATATTTTGGGGATGCGGATACCTCGTGAATTCCCTATTTTTATGATTCGTGTTATCATGTCTACAATGTAATTACATTTCAGAAACTATGCAAGAGTTTTTAAATGTTTTTCATAAAACCAATTAACTCCTATTCCGAAACCACTGTATATTGTATTCCGTAGTGTTTTTTCAGCTTTTCACCCAGTTTTTTTGCTTCTTCCATGGTAGAGAATGAACCTACCCAGACTAAATAAAGGGCTTTTCCGTTTCTGATTTTTGTTCGTAGTTTAACTTGATACCCCTCACGTTCGAAAAAAGATTTGCGAAAGAGAGCATTAGCTTGATATGTAAAAGCCCCCACCTGTACTGCATACAGGGTTTTTGGTTTAGAAATAGGAGGTTCCCTTTCGGTGTTCTGTTTTCTGGAAAGCGAACTGGAAAGTGAATTAAGATCTTTTCTGGCAATTTGCGAGAGCTCTGTAGCAGGAAAATCTTTCACAACTTTTTGGAATTGGAAAGCAGCAGAATCCGTTTGTCCTGCAGCCTGGTAGCAGAGCCCAATCCAGTAATGACATTCTTGACGAAGGGAGGAATGGGGATATTTAATTAATAGACGGGTAAACATTTTTTGTGCTGTTTTGTAGAGTCCCTGGGCATATTTGAGCTGGGATAATCGAAAATAAGCATCATCACTGTATTGACTTTCAGGATACAATTTAAGGAGTTTTTCATAATAAGCAGATGCAGTGTCACCATCAGTAGAAAGTAATCCTTTTAAGAAGAGTAATTTATCAGGCTGTTCTGCTCCTTTCATCCGGGACAGGATATTTCTTGCTTCCTCAATATGACCTTCCCTAATAAGCTTGAGGATTTGAGAAGTAGTTTGGCTGGTGGCAATAGTCAAAGGCAAAAATATAAAGAGAAGAAGTTTTATATAAAAATTTTTCATTATTTCTGTTGCGTCAGAAATGTGTTCCACGCACCGCATTGGGGGCATCGCCATAGAGGCTCAATAGATTCGAATCCACATTGTGTACAGTGAAAGGCCGTTTCTTTTTTTATCTGTTTGTCTAAAATCTGGATAGCTTCTTGTAAAGCGGGCGATTCCTCTCCTTTTTCCTGCAGTAATTGGACCATCAAATAACGGCATTGGAGCGAATCAGGATTGTTATCCAGAACTTTTTTGCACAATTCAATGGCCTGATCAAGTTTCCCCTGTTTCTTATAAAGTTCTGCAAGACTTAAATAAGAAGCAGGATCTTTGGGATTTTTACTAATAACTTCTTTATATATATCTTCAATTTCACTGTATCGACCAAGATCAAAAAGAACATCTCTCAGCCTCTTGAAGGCGAGATGAGCCCATTCAGGGTTTTTGGCTGTGAATTCACGCCAGACCCGGTATGCATCTTCGTTTCTTCCTTCTCTTCTATAAGAATCGCCCCAGTAGAGGTAAGCAGGTATGCAGGTTTTGGTCAGTTTAAGTGCTTCTCTGAATCGAAGGCGAGCTTCATGTTCTAAACCTCGCTCAACAAAACTTAAACCAGACTGAACTTTGTAGAGAGCTAAAATATCCTGATCGCGTTTTTTAAGCCATTTATTAATACTCTGTCTGTAAAAGAAGGCTTTGTCCCAATCTCCTTTCTCTTCATAAAGGGAGAGAAGAAGCTTCTGGTTGTCTACATTTTTTTTGTTCTTTTGTATCAGACGTTCTGCCATTTCAATGGCTTTGTTCAGCATCCCGGAAGCCCGATAATCGAAAACAAGATGATGAAGGATTGTGTTAGTTTCGCTTTCTGTAATATCACCCCTGACGAGAAGGTTGCGATGTATTTTTGCAGCCCGGATCGGGAAGCCTTTTTCACGGAAAATATCTCCAAGCCGTATGTAAGCCATAATGTTTTCTGTATCTTCTTTGACAGTTTTCTTTAAATATTCTAAGGCTTCGTCTTTTTTCCCTTCGAGAAGCATATTCAGTGCATTAATGTACGGTGTTTTACCCCGGGATTTTTGTTTCTTCCGTTTCAAAATGGCTGTGAAAACACCTGTCAAAATAATAATAATAAAAAGAACGATAATAATGAGATAGATTACCATTATTCTTCCTTTATACCTGTGGTTTTATTTTCGGCCAGTTCTTGTTTTTCTTCTTCTATTTCTGTTGTTTCTTCCTCTTCAATGTTGACATTTCGCAATCTGTTGAGCTCCTCGGTAATTTTGCGGTTGTCTTTCTGAAGTTTGTGTATGTCACCTTTGAGTTTAATGATATTTAAAGCAGAAATCAGAGCCCAGATTAATACTCCTGCTGCAAATGCGACATAGAGAAAAAGATAAAGAGGTAAATTGGGAGACTGCCATGTCAGAACTCTAACCGAAACCATCTGTTCCTGATTCTGGAGAGCAAATCCGAGAATAATAAGAATAACAAGTGCACTAATTATCCATCTAATGATCCACATTGTTTTCCTCCATAGATTTAGGTGTTGGTAACCACTTTTCCCCTCAGGGTAGACCCATTACATTCCTCGATTAAAACTTCTACGGGCTGGCCGAGAGGAATATTATTTTTCGGGAAAACTACAACATAATTACTGGGGGTTCTTCCCATCCATTCTTCAGAAGATTTTTTGCTTGGATATTCTGGCAGGACTTCAACAGACTTACCAATCATTTCTTTCTTTTTCTGGAGGGTGATTTTCCGCTGAAGTTTAATAATTTTATCGAGTCGCTCGAGTCTTTCTTTTTCAGAAAGATTATCTTTCATCTCTGCTGCTTTTGTACCGGGCCGTGGAGAGTAGCGGTAGGTAAAGGCGTCGTCGAATTGAATTTCTTCCATCAGGTGATAAGTTTCCATAAAATCAGATTCAGTTTCTCCTGGGAAGCCAACCATGACATCGGTTGTGATGGCAACTTCTGGAATAATGGATCTGGCTTTTTCAACGAGTTGAATATACTGCCCACGAGTGTATTTCCGGTTCATTAGAGAAAGAATACGATCTGAACCTGACTGAACAGGAAGGTGTATGTGGGGGCAGATTTTCTTACTGGAAGCAATAACCTTTAAAATTTCATCAGAAAGATCTTTTGGGTGTGAAGTCATAAAGCGAATACGAAGAATGCCGTCTATTTCACTGGTCATTTTCAATAAATCTGCAAAACTGTTTTTGCCGTCGTTGTAAGAATTAACATTCTGGCCGAGAAGTGTTACCTCCAGAAAATCCTGTTGAACCATGGTTTCTATTTCGCGAAGTATTTCTTCTGCAGGTCTGCTTCGTTCTCTTCCCCGGGTGTAGGGAACAATGCAGTAGGAACAGAAATTATTACAACCACGACTAATAGCTATCCAACCGCTGATTTTTGATTCTCGAAATGGAGTAATATTACTATAAACTTCTTTTTCATCAAGGTGGGTGTATATAGAAGTGCCGTACTGCCCATTGCTGATTATTTCTGGAAGTTTTTTATAACCATCCGGGCCAACAACAAAATCAAGAAACGGTTTTGAAGAAATGAGTTCTTTGCCCATTCTTTGAGCCATGCATCCGATCACTCCAAGCTTCCTGTTTGGAGCACTCTTTTTCCATTGAGAGAGAACATTGATTTTTCCCAGGGCTCGTGTTTCAGCATGTTTTCTTACAGAGCAAGTATTAATTATAATAATATCTGCTTCTTCACTTTTTTCTTTGATGAGAAAACCTTTTTCGCGCAGGATCCCCGCTACGATTTCGGAATCGTATTTGTTCATCTGACAGCCGTAAGTCTCGATGAACACAGAAGGTCGTTTATTGTCAGGAATTCTCTTCAATTTCATCACCAATTAAGCTATCATTGTAAATTTAGGGGATAATCAACTAAAATGCAATATTTTTCTGATAACAATTTTTTTTATTTTTTACTTGACATTAATGAAAAAGTTTTTTTTATTTAAGTGAATCCCATAAAATCCCATAAAATCCTATTTAATCCCTTATTATTCTTTTGTGGGATTACACAAGAGGTTGTTCCATGCTTGCTTTCAGTGGAAAATTTATTTACACCTTAGATGCCAAGGGAAGGGTGAGTGTCCCCGCTTCTTTCAGGAGTCAGCTTGCCAAAGAATCGGACAATACATTCCATGTTACGTTTGGACCTAATGAATGTCTTTTTGCTTACCCGCGAGAGGTCTTTATGCATATTGCTGCCAGGTTGGAAGAAAAATACGGTTCGCTTTCCAGCAATGATGAAGAGAGGCGCTTTTTCTTAGAAACCATGGCCAGCGCTCAGCCCTGCCGTTGCGATCAACAGGGGAGAATTATCATTCCTCAAGAGCATCTTGATTATGCCAAAATTGATGGAGAAGTTTTAATTATTGGCGCTGTAAATAAATTTGAATTCTGGAATCCAGAACGTTACGATGAATTTATCAAGGGAAGTAAATTTACCAAAGAGGAACGAATAAGAATGTTTGGTGGAGCTGATAGAGGATGACTTCGCCTGGGATTCAAGAAGGCAAGCTTTTTCATACTCCTGTTCTTGTTGATGCAGTTTTACAATTTCTCATTACAAATCCTTCTGGAATCTACGTAGACGGTACAGTGGGAGGAGGTGGACACAGCGAAGCAATCTTAAAACATCTGGATAAAGATGGAAAGCTCATTGGAATAGATCGAGATAAAGATGCAGTTGCGTATTGTCAAAATCGGTTTTCTTCATATGCTGGACAGGTACAGATTCTCCATGGAGAACTGGCAGAAATAGATCATTTGTTAACCGAGATAGGAGTGGAACAAATTGATGGTTTGTTGCTGGATCTGGGTGTTTCTTCTTATCAAATTGATGTGCCGGAAAGGGGATTCAGTTATTTGTTAGATGCGCCTTTAGACATGCGAATGGATCGTTCAAAAGGAAAAACTGCCAGAGATATTGTTAATAATTATCCTGAACAGCAGTTGGCAGATATTTTCTTTCAGTATGGAGAGGAACGGTATGGACGGAGAATAGCACGCGAAATCATAAAAGAACGGAAGAAGAAGCCGATCGAAAGCACAAAAGAACTGTCAGACCTGATACGTAAGATTATACCTCATCGCTGGCAGATTAAAACACTTTCCCGTGTATGGCAGGCATTACGAATTGAGGTTAACGATGAGTTGGAACAGTTAAGGATAGGACTGAAACAAATATTTCCTCTCTTAAAGTCAGGAGGAAGAATTGTAGTACTAAGTTATGAGTCTTTAACAGACAGAATGGTTAAGCGATTTTTCAGAGGGGAGGAACCATCTTTCTCTAAAAAGGAAATTGGGATTTTGGATTCGCTTTTTTCTTTTAGAGTGTTAACACGTCGTGTTGTTCGTCCGACAGAAGAAGAGATAAAAAGAAATTCCAGAGCCAGGAGTGCCAAGCTTAGAGCTGCTGAAAAAGTTTAGTTAGTTATAAACAATACTGTCATTCCCGCATGTTTTTAAGCGGGAATCCAGGTGTGGTGGTTGCAAGGGTGGGTTCCCGACAGCACATTTAGGGAACGACAGGGGAAAAGGAAATGGAGGTAATGAGAAAGGATAGAGTATTATCTTTATATACCTTATTAGATTAAGATAAACTTACATCGAAGCATGTGATGTTTTGTCTATACCAAAGATGAGAGATGAAATATAAATTTGCCAAAGTTTAGTTAATTATATAGCGTTGGTTTTAACGAACAGGTAGATGCAGTGAATAGAAAAAAAGTTCATTATAAGGGTAAGATAATACTTTTTGGGGTGGTAGGATTTGTTATAGTCCTTTTTTATCTCTGGGGTAAGGTTCAGATCAATCTTGTACTTCAGAAAAATGATAATTTAAAAAGGAGAGAGCGAGCTCTTCAGCTTGAAATAGACGATCTAAGAAGCCAGATTGATGCTATGAGGAGTTACAAGAGGATTGTTGAGTTGGCACAAAAACAGGGCTTGATTCCTCTTTCACCCTCGAGGGTAGCAGAATTACAGGTAGATATGAAGGGAATTGAGCTTCCCAGTGATAATAAATTTAAACTTCGATATGCGGGTTTTGCTTCGTTAAAACTCAAGAGGAAAAAACAAGCTTCAAAATAACAGGAAAGGGAAATGGGATTTTTTAGACGACACCAAAAAAATTCCAATAAAACCGAAAGAAGAAGACTGTGCATATTGGGTCTGGTTTTCTCTTTCCTCATTGTGATTGTGCTTTTTCGTCTTTTTACCTATCAAGTGTGGAAGCGAGAACCATGGAAAAGTCTTGCACCAGGCCAGTATCAGCGAAGAGTCAAACTTATTGCCAGAAGAGGTATTATTTATGATAGGGATATGAATATTCTTGCAATGGATCTGCCTATTTCCTCATTAGCGGTTGATCCTACACAGATTAAAAATATTCATGCCACCTGTTCAGCACTGGCCCGAGTTCTGGGAGGGAATGAAAAAACTTACGAGGAACTTGTAGAGAAAAAAGAAAAAAAATCTTTTGTTAAAATAAAGCAGGAGATAACAGAAGAACAAAAAAGAGTTCTTATAAAGTCGAAAATTCCGGGTTTAATCTTTCTGGACGGCCGGAAGCGAGTTCATCCCTGTGGGACGTTAGCTCTCCCGGTCCTTGGCATTGTCAACAGACAGCATCGTGGTGTGGGGGGAGTGGAGCAGGCAATGGATAGAATCCTGCGAGGTGAAGATGGGTGGGCTGTTTTACAAAAGGATGGTTTAAACAGAAAATTTTCTTCTGTTGACTATCCCGTTGAAAAACCCATTAATGGAGAACATGTTGTTCTTACAATTGATCATGTTTATCAAACGATTGTTGAAGAAGAATTAAGAAGAGGAGTAATAGAGCATAGGGCCAGAGGAGGAAGTGCAGTTCTTATGGATCCTTTTACCGGAGAGGTTCTTGCAATGGCATCAGTATTGGGAAATGAGGTTAAGGATAAGAAAGACTATTTTGAAAACCTTATGCAAAACCAGGCTGTGCAGATCGCTTTTGAACCAGGTTCTACTTTTAAAATTGTGACAGCTTCTGCAGCACTTCAAGAAGGCTTTTTCAGGCCCAATTCTCTGGTACACTGTGAAAATGGAGCCTATCATCTTGCCGGGTATACTATTCACGATCACAATAAAGGATATGCCTGGTTGACTCTCAGCCAGATTGTTGAGTATTCATCTAACATTGGTATGGCAAAGGTTGGAAGAAAGATCGGTAAGAAGATATTATATAAATATGCTCAGGATTTTGGATTTGGAAATAGAACTGGTATTGGACTTCCGGGTGAGGTATCTGGTATTCTTAGGCCTGTTTACCAGTGGTCTGATTTTTCTACTGCAACTATTTCTTTTGGTCAAGGTGTTTCTGTAACAACTCTCCAAATAGCATGTATGGTTTCTGCTGTTGCTAATGGAGGCGAATTATTGAAACCTCGCATTTTTAGAGCAGTTTTAGATGAGAAAGGAAGAGAGCTAAAAACGTTTCCAGAGGAAACTATACGAAGAGTAATATCTCAAAATATTGCAGATAAAATGAAAACTATTTTAGAAAAAGTTGTTGAGTATGGAAGTGGGACAGAAGCAAGAGTGGAAGGAATACGAATAGCCGGGAAAACAGGCACAGCCCAGAAATCAGTTCCTGGTTTTAAAGGATATGTTCCAGGAGCATATGTTAGTTCTTTTGTTGGTTTCTGGCCAGTTGATGTGCCAGCATTTGTTTTGGTAATTGTACTTGATGAACCAAAAGGTGCATACTGGGGTGCCAGGTCAGCTGCACCTGTTTTTGCTCGTATAGTTAGAAGAATCGTAGGACTTCCAACAGCGCCCTGGTCTCCCGAGAAAATGCAAAAGAAAAATCCTGAGAAAAAATTTGTTTTTTCCAGTTTTTATAAAAGAGAAAATAATAAATCCCAGATTAAACGTACCGTATCTTATTCTAAAATAATTAATTCTAAGTATGTTGTTCCCAGTGTTATAGGATTAAGTGTCAGAGAAGCGTTACAAAAGTTATCTGGTCGAGGGATAGAAATAACTGTGGAAGGAAGCGGTATTGTGGTTGAGCAAAAACCAAAACCCGGCAGTAAGTTCGTGAAAGGAGTGGTTTGTCAATTAATTTGCCGAGAGAAAGAGGAGGGTGGTTAGCAGAATGATGACTCTTTCCACATTGTGTCAGGATATTCTTCCTTTTTTCCCGAAAGAAAATAGTATCCAAATTACTGGAATTTCATCGGATTCCCGAAAGGTAGAACCCGGGAATCTTTTTGTTGCTATTTCCGGTTATGAGTCTGACGGACACAATTTTGTGGAAGAGGCAGTAAAAAAAGGTGCTGTTGCTTTAGTGGTAGAAAAAGATGTTGGTATAAATACAGTTCCAGTTATTAAAGTTGAGAACAGCCGAAAAGCACTTGCACTTTTAGCAAACAGGTTCTACGGTGATCTTTCCCGAAAGCTTCTTTTAGTAGGAATTACAGGTACAAATGGAAAAACTACTGTAGCTTTTCTTGTTGAATCGATTCTTGCAACTGCTGGCATAGAGACAGGTTTGGTAGGAACAGTGGTATATAAATGGAAAGGGCATGAAGTATCAGCGAATCGTACAACCCCTGATTCTCTCAATTTACATCGGATGTTGAAACAAATGAAAAGTGATGGAGTAGAAGCAGTGGTCATGGAAGTTTCTTCTCATGCTCTGGCACTGCATAGGGTACTGGGGGTGAAGTTTCGTGCTGGAATTTTTACTAACCTTTCAAGGGATCATTTAGATTTTCATGATTCTTTTCAGAGTTATGGAGAGACTAAAGCAAAACTTTTTAAAATGCTTTCTCCAGATGGAGTGGGAATAATAAATGGCGATGATCCGATGAGCGAATTGATGATACAATCAGCAGGAGAAAGAGCTGTTACTTATGGAATGAATAGTAAGAATCTGGATTATCGAATAGTTGAAATAGAGAGAGGAAAGAAGGAAACAAAATTTTCTATTTTTAATGGAGACAGAAAGATTTCTCTTTCTACTTATCTTTTGGGGAATTTTAATGTAATGAATACAGCAGCAGCAGCAATTGTCGGGTTAGAGTTGGGATTTAGTAAAGATGTTGTTCAGGAAGGTATTCGAAAAGTTCATAGCGTAAGAGGCAGAATGGAGGTGATTGATTCTAAGAAAGGATTCCATGTGATTGTGGATTATGCCCATACACCTGACGCTCTTAAGAATGTTTTAAACGCTGCAAGAGAGTTTACTGACAGGAGATTAATTGTGGTGTTTGGTTGTGGTGGAGAAAGAGACAGAGGAAAACGTCCTGAAATGGGAGGAATTGCTTCTTCTCTTGCAGATGTTGTTTTTGTCACTTCAGATAATCCGAGACGGGAGAACCCCGAGCTTATCCTCACAGATATTATAGCAGGAATTGATTCTACTGAAAAAACAATTACAATTGTAGATCGAAAAGAAGCTATCAAAACCGCTCTTGACGAAGCTCAGGAGGGCGATACAGTTCTCATAGCAGGAAAAGGACACGAAACGTATCAAGAAATAGGCGGAAAACGTATTCAGTTTGATGATCGTGTGATAGTAGAAGAGTGCCTTAAGTTAAAAAAAGGTTCATCCGATTAATACGTACTTTTCTTTTCCTAAGGGCAATCAAATAAGTAGCAGGTGACAAATGTAAAGATCAAAAAGGAAAGATCAAAATGAATGCAAAATTTAAATGGTTTTGGCCAAGTAGAAGAATATTTTCTCAACCAATGCGTGGCCAGAGTGTTTTTGCATTTTAAATTGTGATTTTGATTTTTAATTTTTTCAGTTTGAATTACTCATTGATTTATGATGTTGTTATAAATGAACTATTTTCAGCAAAGGACCTAAAAAGAGGCATGATGTGGATATTACTCTGGGAGAAATTGCAGAGGTTTTGGGTGCTCAATTGTGCTGTGATGGTTCGACCAGAATAAAAGGAGTTTCCATTGACTCTAGAACTCTGAAAAAAGGAATGCTTTTTTTTGCTCTTCGTGGAGATAATTATGATGGTCACAGTTTTCTCGGAGAAGTTTTTGAGAAAGGCGCTGTCGGAGCTGTTGTGGATGGTGAAAAGATTTCTTCGAATAAATATGGGAATGCAGAGATTCTTTTAAAAGTTGTGGATCCACTGAGAGCACTTCAAGATGTTGCTTCCTATTATAGAAGAAAATTCAATATTCCTGTTATAAGTGTTACTGGAACCAATGGGAAGACAACAACTAAAGAGATGATTGCTGCTGTTTTGTCAACACGTTACAGAGTGGTGAAATCGCCAGGTAATTTAAATAATCACATAGGAGTAGCTCTGAGTATTTGCAATTGGAACAGGAATGAAGAGTGTGCTGTTGTTGAAATGGGAACAAATCATTTTGGAGAAATTCGTCGTCTTTGTGAAATAGCTCGTCCTACTCACGGTCTTATTACAAATATCGGGAAAGGTCATTTGGAATTCTTTGGTAATGAGGAGGGCGTTGTAAAAGCTAAATCTGAGCTTCTTCAATTTTTGGATGATAAAGGAAAAGCTTTTTTGAACGGTGACGATCAGTATCTTTTTCCATTAAAAGATCGTGTTAGTGATACAGTAACCTACGGTTTCTCCGATAGATGTGATATTAGGGGATACGATCTGGGTGTAGATGAGTCAGGATTCCCAAGTATGAAAATCGGGGAGGAAAAAATAAAAATATTTATCCCGGGACGCCACAATCTCATCAACGGCCTTGCTGCTGCTGCTGTTGGTAGAAGTTTTGAAATTTCCTGGGAAGATATTCGGGACTCACTGGAGAGTTATCGTCCTATGAAAAAGAGGATGGAAATAGTTGAGTCCTCAGGAATTATGATAATAAACGATACATATAATGCAAATCCTGTTTCAGTGCATCATGCTTTGTCAACTTTGTCCGATATAAAAAAGATAAAACGGAGAATCGTGGTATTGGGTGATATGCTTGAGCTGGGGAAGAGCAGTGAGGTAGAGCACAGAAAAATCGGAGAATTGATATCGGATCTGGGAATAGATATATTTTTCAGTTATGGAACCGAAATGAAAGCAGCTTCAAAAAGGGCAAAGGAACTTGGTGTGAATGTAGTGGAACACTTTGATTCAAAGGCAGAACTTGCTACAAGACTTCAGCAAATTATAAAACCAGATGATGGTATTTTAGTAAAAGGAAGTCGCGGTATGAGGATGGAAGAGGTGGTAGAAATGCTGCAAAGGGAAAAGAGTCAGGAGTAGTTTATGCTATATTATTTCTTGTTTCCACTGCGTCATATCTTTATTGGTTTTAACCTGCTGGGATATATTACTGTTCGGTCTGCAGGGGCAGCTATTACGGCACTTTTTGTAAGCTTTTTTATAGGGCCTGGAATTATTAACTGGTTAAAACACCACCAGATTGTCGAGAATATTCGAGAAGATACACCGGAACGTCATCAAAAAAAAGCTGGAACACCTTCAATGGGGGGGCTTATTATTTTGAGTAACATATTGGCTTCCGTTATTCTTTTTGCAAAACTTAACAATCTCTACATTCAGATAATGATTGTTGCTACCATCTGGATGGGGGCAGTAGGTTTTTTAGACGATTATTTAAAAGTTGTGAAAAAATACCCAAAGGGATTAATTGGGCGATATAAACTTATAGGCCAGATTCTTCTGGGAATTTTTGTTGGTACTGTTGTTACATTTTCTTCACGATACCAGGGAGTCCACTGGTACACCAGTGTACCTTTTTTCAAGAATCTTATGCTTAATTTCGGCTGGTTTTATATTCCCATGGTTATTATTGTTATTACAGGAACATCTAACGCTGTCAATTTAACAGACGGTCTGGATGGACTGGCAATTGGCCTTGTTGGAATTGCTGCTCTGGCATGGGCAGGGATGAGTTATGTTACAGGCCGTGTGGATTTCAGTCGGTATCTCAACGTACTTTATCTTAAAGGTGCCGGTGAACTTACAGTTTACTGTGCCGCTCTAATTGGGGCATCTTTGGGGTTTCTCTGGTTTAACAGTCACCCCGCATCAATTTTTATGGGGGATACAGGAGCCTTAGCTCTTGGTGGTGCCATGGGTACTTTATCTGTTCTTTTGAAAAAGGAACTTCTTCTGCTTCTGGTAGGAGGTGTGTTTGTAGCAGAGAGCCTTTCAGTTATCTTGCAGGTTGCTTCTTACAAATGGCGCGGTAAACGTATTTTCAAGATGGCACCAATTCATCATCATTTTGAGCTTAAAGGATGGCCAGAGGAAAAGGTAGTGGTTCGTTTCTGGATTGTGGGGATAATCTTAGCTTTGCTTACTCTCGGAACATTCAAAGTTCGATAGGAATAGAATTTTGGCAGGAGTGGCTGATAAAATTTCAGGAAGCCGTGTTACGGTTCTGGGGGCCGGGAGAAGTGGTATGGCTGTAGCCAAACTTCTCCATAATAAAGGAGCAGAAGTTTTTTTGAGTGAGAAAAGCAGGGTAGATGAAAAACCGGATGCAGTGAAGTTTCTTGAAAAAATATCCATCTCATCCGAGTTTGGCGGACATACCTCACGAATCTTCAAAGCGGATTGGTTTGTTGTGAGTCCGGGTGTACCGCTTTCAAGCCCTGTAATTGAAGAGGCAAAGAGAAAGAAAATCCCGATTTTTGGGGAGTTAGAAGTTGCCTCATGGTTTTGTCGTTCTCCTATAATAGGAATTACAGGATCCAATGGTAAGTCTACAACTACAGCACTCTTAGGAGAAATCTTTAAGAAATCAGGTAGACCATGTATCGTAGCTGGAAACATTGGGCAGCCTTTTTCAGAGTATGTTGAGGAGAGTCATCCCGATGGAATTGCTGTGGTGGAAGTAAGTAGTTTTCAGTTAGAAACAATCCAGAATTTTCATCCAGCAGTGGCTGTATTCTTGAATCTTACACCCGATCATCTTGATAGACACGGTTCTATGGAAAATTACGGCAGGATAAAATCGCAGATTTTCAGGAATCAAACCGGTTCTGACTATGCTGTTGTCAACGGTCAGGATTCTTTCGTAATGAAACTTGTTCGTAATATTAGAAGCAAAAGAATAATTTTTGGCAGAGAGAGTAAATCTACCATGTGTGGATTTGTGCGGGACAGTGTTTTGACCATTCGTTTAGATGAAAAAGAAGAGGAAATCCTGCCTGTTGAGGAGCTGGGAATCAAAGGTGAACACAATGTGTTAAATGGGCTCGCCGCAGCTCTGGCAGCACGTATGATGGATGCAGATATAGATTCTATAAGAAATTCCCTTCATGATTTCCACGGGCTTCCACACAGGATGGAGTTTGTGCGTGAAATTGGTGGGGTGCGATGGGTTAATGATTCCAAAGCTACCAACGTAGATTCAGTATGGTATGCACTGGGAGCTTTCTCTTCTCCTATAATTCTGATTGCTGGTGGAAGGGATAAAGATTCAGATTTTACCAGTTTGCGTGAGCGTATCAAAGAGAAAGTAAGGAGAATTATCCTTATAGGCGAAGCTGCTGACAAAATGGAAAAGGCTTTCAAAGATCTCAAGCCTATGCTGAGAGCTTCATCTCTAAAGGAAGCTGTTGGTAAAGCTCATGAATTGGCAAAGGCCGGGGATGTAGTTCTTCTTTCACCTGGTTGTGCAAGTTTTGATATGTTTAGAAATTTTGAGGATAGGGGAGAACAATTTAAAGCTCTGATAAAAGAATTATGGTAATTGAAAAAGAAAAAAGTAGCGGTGACCGCTTTCTTCTTGGCGCTGTCATAATTTTAATTTTATTGGGAACTTTAATGATCTACAGTGCCAGTTCGTTCCGTGGTGCTGAGAAATATAACGATTCTGCCCGCTTTTTAAAACTTCATCTTGTTCGTGTTGTTTTGGGTTTTTTCTTTCTTATTATTGTTTCAAAGATTGACTATCATTGGTTTCGCTGGCTTACGCCGTTATTACTTTTAATATTTTTCAGCCTTCTTATCATAGTTCTTTTAGGGCCTCCGTTTCATGGAAGCCGTCGTTCTATCCTTTTCTTTGGAAGGCGTTTCCAACCTGCTGAGTTTATGAAGCTCGTTATAATTCTCTATTTAGGGGCTGTTTTTGCCAGGGAGGAAAACTCCAAGGATCAAAGAAGCGATACACTTTTTGTACATTATGTGATTCTTCTTTCAGTTGTGGGATTGGTTTTTATTGAACCGGATTTGGGTACAGCTCTTGTTCTTTTTGGTGTTGGTTATTCAATGTTTTTCCTTGCTGGAGTTTCATCAAAACAACTGGCAAAGATGTCTCTTTCTCTTATTCCATTAGTTTCAATTGGAATAGCAATATTTCCATACCAGAGGCAGCGTTTGGTGAATTATCTGAATTCTGTTTTTGGACATGGGCCACTGACATATCAGATAAAACAGTCAATAATTGGTTTGGCGAATGGAGGGTTTGCTGGAGTAGGATATGGTGGAGGTAAACAGAAACTTTTCTTTCTACCGGAACCGTTTTCAGATTTTATCCTTGCAAGTTTTGGCGAAGAGTTAGGGTTCCTTGGATTTATTTTACTTTTTGGACTTTTGCTATTTCTTCTCTGGAGAGGAATAAGAATTGCTCTCAGGGCACCGGATAGATACGGTTTTTTGTTAGCAGGTGGGATAACAGCCATGATCCTGATAAATGCTTTAATAAATGCTGGTGTTGTAGTAAATCTTCTTCCTACAACGGGGCTTCCGTTTCCCTTTTTAAGTTATGGAGGTTCTTCGCTTTTTGTCCATCTTATTGGTGTTGGGATTCTTTTTAATATTTCAAAACAGATGGGCGATTTGCACAGTGATTTTAAGCTAACCAGGAAACGAGAGCCTTTATGGTTGGAGGAAGAAATTTAGATGCGTGTTGTTCTTACAGGAGGAGGAACTGGTGGACACCTCTATCCTGGACTTGCTATCATTGAGGAACTTAATAGAAAAGTTGAGTGTAAGATTCTTTTTATCGGCACAAAACGCGGGCTGGAGGCGCGCGTCGTACCTGATCTTGGATATGAATTCCGTACAGTCTGGATTAGCGGATTAAAGCGTAGAAAGATTTTTAGTAATATAATTTTTCCATTGAAAATGATTGTTTCATTGTTTCAGGCATTATGGATTCTTAAAAGATTTCAGCCAGATGTGGTAGTTGGAACAGGAGGATATGTGAGCTGGCCTGTTTTAACAGCGAGCATACTTTTGGGAGGAAAAACGGTAATTCAGGAACAGAACCGTGTTCCCGGACTCGTAACTAAAATACTGGCTCCGTATGTTGGTTCTGTTCACTTGAGTTTTGAAGATTCTATAAGATTTTTCAAGAAGAAATCTAACTTAAAAATCAGCGGTAATCCAACCAGAAAAGAGCTTGATAATTATTCTAAGGAAGATGGTTATCGCAGGTTTGGTCTTATGTCAGAGAAAAAAACATTATTTGTATTCGGTGGGAGTCAGGGCGCACAGGCTATAAATCAGGCTGTACTGGGAATTCTGGATCGTTTAATGAATGAAAATGACTTACAGATTCTCTGGGCTACCGGACCGCGCTGGCTCAACGAAATAAAAAAGAAAACAGAAATTTTCGGAAATAGAATATGCGCTTTACCTTATATCAAGAATATGGGACTGGCATACGCAGTGAGTGATCTGGTGGTTTGCCGTGCCGGTGCAACAACAGTTGCCGAGATAACACGGGTAGGGTTGCCGGTAATTTTTATACCTTTTGCTGGTGCAGCAAATGGTCATCAGGAAAAGAATGCCAGACTGCTCTGGGAATCCGGTGCTGCAGAAATAGTGCTGGAAAGTGAAATCCCACAGGGCAAGCTCGAAAGAACAATTCTTTCTCTTATCAAAAAACCGGCAAGACGGAAAGAAATAGCAACAAAAGTTAGAAAATTCGGAAGACCCGATGCCGCCAGCGTGATAGCAGAAGATATAATTTCTCAGGTGAAGGGATAAATATACTTAAGATAGCAAAAGACTTAAAAGGAAGGGATGTAAAATGAGTAATATAAAAGCAAACTACAGAGTTATGAAAGCTGAAATTCTGAAATCCCTTGATAATATGGAAATAACGGTAAAAAACATACTTATTCTCAGTTCCGGGACAGGGGGAAATCCTGGTAATAATAATTCGGCAGTTAGAGGCAAAGACAAATATTTCCAGAAAGGAAAATAAAATGTCAAAAGGGTTTGAAGAATGGTTAAAACAGGCTAATTATGATTTGGAAACTGCTGAGTTTATGTTTAAAGGGCAAAACAAAGGAAACTTTGGAATGGATAAAAAAAATGTTATAGATGTAATTTCACGGTTTAGATCAGCTCTGGAAGCAGTTGCTATGACGCCTGAAGAATGGGAGAAAGAGGATAGTTTTATTTCTCTCTATGCTAGAAACGGAGAAGTAGTATATTAATGTAATTGGAGGTATAATATCAAAAAAAGATTACTGGGGCGAACTCGTCGGATCCATTTTGTAGGTATTGGTGGAATTGGAATGAGTGGAATTGCCGAGGTTCTTCTCAATCTTGGATTTACTGTAACAGGTTCTGACCGGCAAAGTTCCTCCATAACATCGCGTTTACAAAAGCTCGGTGCTTTGATCCATGAAGGTCATAAGGGTGAGTACGTTGAGGGTGCAGATGTGGTTGTTATCTCTTCTGCTGTAAAAATGGATAATGTTGAAGTAAAAGCAGCCCTGAGTTCAAGAATTCCTGTGATACAGCGAGCAGAAATGTTGGGCGAGCTGATGAGGATGAAAGAGGGAATTGCAGTAGCCGGTACCCATGGAAAGACAACGACCACCTCCATGATAGGACTGGTTCTTCAAGAAGGAGGATATGATCCCACTCTTATTGTAGGGGGGAGGGTCCGCTCTCTCAGAACTAACGCCAGACTCGGAGAGGGCGATTATCTTGTAGCCGAAGCTGATGAGTTTGATCGCTCTTTTCTCAGATTAACGCCAACAATAGCTGTTATTACAAATATTGAAACAGACCATCTGGACTGTTATAAAAATCTTGAGGAAATCAAATCTGCATTTATTACTTTTGCCAATAAGGTACCGTTTTACGGAACAGTGATTCTATGTCTTGACGAAATTTCTCTTCAAGAGATTGTGCCGCGGCTTGAAAGGAGAATAATAGCCTACGGTATGAATCCCCATGCAGAAGTCAGGGGAAGTGAGCCTTTGTATTACGAGTCTCATAGTGAATTTACAGCAGTCTGGAAAGATAAAACTCTTGGCAGAATAAAGATTCAACTTCCAGGTATCCACAACGTCAAGAACAGCTTAGCTGCTCTGGCTGTTGGTCTTGAATTAGAGATTCCTTTTGATAAAATCAAAAAATCTCTGGAAGGGTTTACAGGCGTACACCGCAGATTTGAAATTAAAGCTGATGTCAGAGGTATTCTAATTGTTGATGATTACGCTCATCATCCAACAGAAATCAAAGCCAGTCTGAAAGGTGCAAGAGAAGGATGGAATCGAAGAATCATTGCTGTATTTCAGCCTCATCTTTATTCACGCACAAGAGATTTTTATGAGGATTTTGGTCGTTCATTTTTTGATGCTGATGTTCTTATTGTAACAGATATTTACCCTGCCAGGGAGGAGCCAATACCGGGTGTTACTGGTGAACTTGTAGTAAATGCAGCTCGCTCTTTTGGGCATAGGCAGGTAATTTATTTACCTAATAAGGAAGAAGTTGCAGATTATCTTTTCAAAATTGTTCGAAAGGGAGATATGGTAATAACAATGGGGGCAGGTGATATCTGGAAGGCTGGAGAAGCATTAATTAAAAAACTGCAATAACATATGGAAAAAACAACTGTACTTTTTAAAAAACTCAGGCAGGTTTTCCGTGGGAAGATTTTAACAAATGAACTTCTCTCTGAACATACCTCCTTTCGTATCGGAGGGCCGGCAGATTTCTACCTCTATCCTAAGGATTTGGAAGATCTTATCGCTGTTGTTGATTTTTGCCAGAGAGAAGGAATTCATCGATTTGTTATTGGAAACGGAACTAATCTTCTTGTTAATGACAGCGGATATCGTGGAATAGTTATTGATCTCTCCGAGGCATTTGTTCACATAAATTATAAAGGCAATATGGTTACAGTAGGTTCAGGAGTAATGATGCGGGATTTGTTGAGATATTGTACTGAAAGAGGACTTTCTGGATTAGAGCCTCTGGTTGGTATCCCTGGTCAGGTTGGAGGTGGGATATGGCTTAATGCAGGAGCTTACGGAAGGGAGATCGGTGATGCTTTGCGAAGTATCCGTCTGTTAGACAAATTTGGAACATTAGAGAAACTCCAGAGAGAAGAAATCAACATGGGATACAGGCACGTAGACCTCCCCCATGATGTAATTATTGTTGAGGCACAATTTTTCTTCTCGGATGGCAACCCCAAAGAAATGGAACTGGTACAGAAAAGTTATTTGAAAAAGAGAAAGGAAAAGCAGCCTCTTTCACTTCCGTCCGCTGGTTCTGTTTTTAAACGGCCACCAGGCGATTATGCTGGACGACTTATTGAAGAAGCCGGGTGTAAGGGACTTCGGATCGGAGATGCAATGGTCTCAAGAAAACATGCTAATTTTATTGTAAATTGTCACCTTGCAAGCGCACAGGATGTACGGAGATTGATAGAGGAGGTAAAAGAAAGAGTTTTTCGGCGGTTTGGTGTAGAGCTGGAATTAGAAATTCATCTGTTAGGGTTTAATGGCAAATGAGAAACAAAAACCCAAATGAAACATTCTTTCGGCAGCTTTTTGTTATGGGAAGCTGGTGTCTAATTCTTTATTTAGCCTGGTTTGTGGGTAAAAGTTACAAGATATGGTTAAGTGATTCAAAGATCTTTTCTATCAAACAAATTGAAGTTAGTGGGAATAATCTATTGTCAAGAAAAGAAATATTAGAGCTGGGAGGATTGAGTGCCAAAGTATCTATCTGGCAGGTTAATTTGAAAAAAGTAACAAAAAAAATTACCAGTAATCCTTTTATAGAAGAGTTGCACATTGAGCGTTCTTTTCCCAATGTGCTTCGAGTTGTGCTGAAAGAGAAACATCCCATAGCTTTGCTTAACTTTGAAGGAAAGTTTTTTTGCATTGATCAGGAGGGATTGGTTTTTCCCTCACCATACGGGAAATTGTATGATTTGCCTGTACTGTCCGGTAATTTTCGTGGGGGAGTTGTTGTAGGGAAAAAAGTAGGTGGAAAATTGGTTCGGGAGGGATTAGATTTTCTTGGTTCTATTCTTGAAAAACGACCTGAGCTTTACTCACAGATTTCAGAAGTTGCTGTTGGCAGATCAAAGGGATTGGTTGTTTATACTAATAAAGGTGGAATTCCTGTTCTTGTGGGAAAGGGTGAGTACGAGAGAAAAATTTGTTACCTTGAAGCCATTCTTAAGAAATTAATTCAGAATGGGGATTTTCAGCAGGTACAGTATATTGATCTGCGGTTTAGAGGGCAGGTCGTTGTAGGAATGAGGGCATAGACCCATGAAGATAGGAAAAGAAATTTATACGGGAAAAGTAAGAAATATCATTGCTGGTTTAGATATAGGGACCAGTAAGATTGGTGTGGTTATTGGAGAAATAGTTGACGGGGGGAATATTAGAGTGCTAGGAGTGGGGATAAGCCCATCGGAAGGACTGCGCCAGGGAGTTGTTATTAATCTGGATCTTGCTGTTCATTCTATTGAGCGTGCAGTACAGGAAGCACAGCTCACTGCAGGTGTAGAGATAGAAGAGGTTATTGTAGGCATTGCTGGAGATCACATTAGAAGTGTGAACAGCCGTGGTGTGGTAGCTGTATCTGGAACAGATCACGAAATTACCCAGACAGATGTGGATCGTGTAATAGATGCAGCGAAAGCTATTGCTCTTCCGATTGATCGAGAAGTGCTCCATGTTTTACCTCAGGAATTCATTGTGGATAATCAGCCGGGAATCAAGAATCCTGTTGGAATATCTGGAGTTCGACTAGAAGCAGAAGTACATATAGTAACAGGCGCTGTAACATCTGCTCAAAACATTGTGCGGAGTGTAAAAAAAGCAAATCTTAAGGTAGCAGGCCTGGTGCTCGAACCTCTGGCCTCAAGTTATGCTGTTCTTGATAAGAATGAAAAAGATCTTGGGGTTGCACTTGTTGACCTTGGTGGCGGGACTACTGATCTTGCCATGTTTTACGACGGTTCCATCAGGCATACTGCGGTTATTGGATTGGGGGGACAGAACGTTACAAACGATATTGCTCTTGGATTAAGAACACCGATAGAGCAGGCTGAAGAAATTAAGAAAAAATACGGTTCAGCGCATAAGAATCTTGTTTCAAAGAACGAGGTGTTTCAGGTTCCGGGTATAGGTGGAAGACCTCCAAGAGAAGTTTCACGAACTCTTCTTACTTCTATTATTCAACCCAGGATGGAGGAAATATTCAGCCTGGTTTCTAAAGAAATCAAACGATCGGATTTTGGAGATCTTCTTGGAGCAGGTGTAGTTCTTACCGGTGGAGGAGCTTTACTGGAAGGCTCGGTGGTTTTAGCTGAGGAAATTTTTGGGCTTCCTGCAAAAATTGGTGTACCGCAAGGATTTACAGGTTTGGTAGAATCAGCATCAAGTCCTATCTTTGCTACTGGTGTGGGGCTTATTTTCTATGGTCTAAAAAATAAAGGAAAAGAATGGAAGCAAGTGGGAGAGGATGAAACAAATCTTTTTACCAGGATTTTTCAGTGGATGCGTCATTTTGTTGAAGATTTTTTTTAAATTGGAAATTTCGTTTATAAATGTGAAGGAGGTCGTATGAAAGAAGGAAAAAATTTACAGGACAAGAATTCGGGCGAACTGCTTACTTTTGATTTTGCTGAACAGATGCGGCAGGTAGCCAGAATTCGTGTTGTCGGCGTAGGGGGCGCCGGTGGAAACGCCATCAATCGGATGATTGAAGATCAATTGAGCGGTGTTGATTTTATCGCTATGAATACTGATCTTCAGGCGCTTGAGCAAAACAAAGCTTCTTGCCGAATTCAAATTGGGAAAAATCTTACCAAAGGTCTTGGAGCAGGAGGAAACCCCGAAATTGGACGGAAAGCTATTGAGGAAAACAAAGATGGGGTTATTGAAGCTTTATCGGAGACAGATATGGTGTTTATCACATGCGGTATGGGAGGTGGTACTGGAACTGGAGCAGCGCCGGTAGTGGCGGAAATCGCACGAGATCTTGGCGCACTTACAGTTGGAATTGTAACAAAACCATTTGTCTTCGAGGGTGCCAGACGAATTGAAAAAGCGGAAATGGGAATCAAAGCTTTGAAAGAATCTGTTGATACTTTAATTGTTGTTCCAAATCAAAAGTTGCTTTCGCTTGTTCCCAAACATACTCCATTAGAAGATGCTTTTAAAGTGGCAGATGAGATTCTACTTCATGCTACCAAAGGAATCTCCGACGTGATTAATGTTCCTGGATTGATCAATCTTGATTTTGCCGATGTTAAAACTGTGATGAGCCAGATGGGTGATGCTTTAATGGGTTCAGGTGTAGCCTCTGGTGAGACACGGGCTAAAGATGCAGCAGAGCAGGCAATTTCTAGCCCATTAATTGACGATGTTTCTATTGAGGGTGCTTTAGGAGTGTTGGTCAACATAACAGGAGGAAAAGATCTCAGCATAAACGATGTGAGTGAGGCAACCTCTATTGTGTATGATGCTGCAGGGTCAGAAGCCAACATAATTTTTGGAGCTGTAATTGATCCATCTCTGAATGGAGAAATCAGAGTGACAGTAATAGCTACAGGATTTCATCGTAATGGTTTCAGAAGCAGTTTTTACAAGGAAAAACCAAATACCAATTTTGTCTCTTCATCTGCAGGAAAAGACGCACCTCTATTCCAGAAGCTGGAAGCCGAACCGCTTGAACAAACACTTGGAGAAATATTTGGGCACGACGGTGGTTTTTCGTTTATGTCGAAGGAAGATTTGAATATTCCCACTTTTATTCGTAAACAAATGGATTGATGCTCGGTGGAGCACAGGAAGGGAATATCTAGAAAATCCAGACAAAAGCAGTGGTTTAGGAACTCAGCGGAAAAATTTTTGCGCCATGAAAGAGGGGCATTATCTCTTAATGAAAATGCCAGTGTTCGAATAGCGCTTGTTTATCCGAACAATTATGGCGTAGGAATGGCAAATCTGGGTTTTCAAACCGTTTACCGTTTTTTTAACGAACATCCAGAGGTCAGGTGTGAAAGAGCCTTTGTTCAGTGTTTTTCTAATAGTGAAATCAGGACACTTGAGTCAAAAGAACGTCTGGATAAGTTTGATGTAATAGGTTTTTCACTTTCTTTTGAGATTGACATCAGGAATTTAATTTGCTGTTTAAGAAAATCCAATATTACTCTTCTGGCAGAATATCGCAGAGAGAAAGAACCGCTTGTCCTTGTTGGCGGTGCTGTTGCGAGTATTAATCCTTCTCCTCTTTTATCCTTTGTAGACGGCCTCCTTATAGGAGAAGGAGAAGACGTTTTTCAGCAAATTGCCGATGTTCTATTTTCCTCCCTGCACAATAAGATTTGCAGGGAGGAAAAGCTGCTTGCGTTGAGCAAAATCGATGGAGTTTTTGTCCCCAAATTTTGTAGTAGAGCTAAACGACATATAATTTCTTCTTTAGAAGCCTATCCTGTTTATACTCCTATTATAACACCCTTAAGTCATTTTGCCAACATGTTTGTCGTGGAAGCGGGCCGTGGTTGTACAAGAGGATGTTTCTTTTGTGCCGCCCAGAAAGTGTACTATCCTATTAGGT
>CAYYPT010000016.1:0-9367 GCA_964473625.1 uncultured bacterium
CAAGGGATAAAGGAAAACCTTATCCCTTATCTAAAAAGTGCAAAAGTGCAGTTAAGAAAAGAACAAGGAAAAAATAATTAATAAACCCTTTGGGGTCGTTGCGAGTTTGGCGTGAGTAAAATCAAAATACAGTCAGAGATTCTGTTGAATCATTAAAAGTATCAATTTTTTATTTTGAAGCAACATAGAACGAAAACTGCTTGCATATTTTAATAACTATTAGTATAATTAATTGATTAAAACTGATAATTCAACATTTTTCCCTTTCAGGGATGTTCTTTGGCAAACAGTAGAATAAGCATACCACAGAGGTTGAGAACAGCAAGTATTATAAGAGTTGAAAATATGCCAAGTATGGGAATAAAGAAAGCACTCGCCATAAGTGCACCGCCAGAAGACCCGATGAGATCAAGACCATAAAGAAAACCTGCCACTCTCTCAATGGGTCTACCCGTGCGAAGATAGAGTCGATTGGCTAAGGGGAATTGACATCCACCAATGAAACCAGCTCCTCCTGTGAAGAAAGGAAAAAACCAGCCTGTCCAGAAGGGGTGCAAAACAGAAAAACTGAGACGATGAAAAATCCAGAGAAACCCCATAATAAACAGTGGATAGAGGAACATTAAGAGCTGACAGAGACGGAAAAGGGAGAAAATTTGGCGAGGTTTAACTTTCTTAGAGATAGCTATCCGGCTGCCCAGTGCCAGACCTATCATGTAACCAGCCACAATGATTGCCAATTGCTGGTACACGTATCCGTAAATAACCTGAAAACCGAGTATAAGAATAACCTCTACTGAGATTTCCGTAAATCCAACTCCAAAGACCGAAAACAGAATGGCAGGAGTAAAAAGTAGGTTTTTTCCTCTGCGATACCTGAATATAATAATGAAGAGAGTTATTAAAATTAAAAATCCAACAATGAAGGAGAACTTCACTCTGGTAAAACCAAGAAAAAGCTTTTTAAAACCCGAAGAAAAGTATGTTGCCCACAGTATGGTATCGTAAAAATAACCAACAGGTTTAAAATCTCTGTTGAGTGAAGTTACAGTGTGGAGTTTGCTTTTTAAATAATTCTCTCTTTCTTTAGTCATCTGATAGGGGAGATAATATTCTCTGACATAGAGGGTCTTAAGTTTTCTTTCTTTAAGTCTTTGAACCAGTATTTTAGGATCAGCGGTCAATTCTCCTGTTTGGTTAGAACCAATAAAACGGGTGGTTTCTCCGGGAATAAGAACAATCTCAGAAAAGACGGACTTTAGAGTTGCATATAACGTACTGAGGAAGTTGGACAATTCAGGCCCTATGGCATTTTCTGAAGATATTACTTTTAGCGAAAAGACGCCACCGGAACGTAATTTTCTGTTGACTTCCCGGAAGAACTCAAGTGTGTAAAAACGATTGATCTGGGCAGTATATGGATTGGGCAGATTAAGGATGATTACATCAAACTTTTCACTTGTTTTTTTGATAAAACGTCTTCCATCAATATGATGGATAACTACCTTTGGATTTTTAAAAGATTCAACGTACTCTGTGGGAAGGAATTTCTTAGCTAAGGAAACAACAGCGGGATCAAGTTCCACATAGACAACTTTTTTTACTGAAGGATGGCGGAGAGTTTCCTCTATTCCTCCACCAAGACCTCCTCCAATGAGGAGAACTTTTTCCGGATGGGGATGTTCTAAAAGGGTGAAATGAACAGATTCTTCGGCTGTTAACCGATCAGGAGCAGTAAACATCAACAGACCATTCTGGAAAAAACTGATCTGGGCCCCAATTCTTGTCACGGCAAGGTTGCCAAACACAGTATTTTGAGTCAACACAAGGTTATATCCTCTCCAGAGGATTTTATCACAAAGCCTCTGGAATTTGCCGGAAAAACTGAATCCAATTGTTCCAAAGAAAAAAATAACGAAAAGAACCCAGACTGTCTGGCAGAATCTGGTCCGAAAAGGACTGAGTTTCCCAA
Source organism: uncultured bacterium (assembly GCA_964473625.1). Lineage (GTDB taxonomy): Bacteria > Zhuqueibacterota > QNDG01 > QNDG01 > DSAB01 > CAYYPT01. Next base: position 1,973 of record CAYYPT010000016.1, read on the forward strand.
TAACCATAGCTGAAGTGAGGTTTAAAAAAGATAAAAAGAAAAAAATACGGGCGGGACTAAGGAACTGTAGAAAGAGAAAACTTGCTACTACTCCTCCCGTTCCAGCTCCTACAGCTTCTAACAGATAGACAGTTCCAATAGAAGTGGAAGCTATGTTCGTCTCTTTGTGAAGAAGCTGGATTGCTGTAGTATAGAGAAGACCCGAAAGAAGGCATATGGGAGCGAGAACAACAAATGTAATAAGAAGCATGGGGACAAAACCAACCATTTCTCCTGTGGTAATTCCCAGGATGGTTTTGCTAGAACGAACCAGTATAAGAACAGGGGGTAAAGATAGAGAGAGAATCAACTGAATCAAACTAATAACCAGACGTGGATGACGGTTTTTTCTAAAAGCTCTTGCTATAACGCTGCTCCCTATTGCCGTCCAGAAGAGCCAGACGCCGAGCATGACTCCGAGTGAAAGTTCGTTTCCGTAGAAAATAACTACGAGCTCTCGCATCAAAACTACCTGGGCAACAATAGAAGTGAAGCCAATTAATGCAATTGCCCAGGGTATAAAACGGTTTTTTATATAAGAGTCCATTTATTTAAAAATACATAAAAGTAAAACAGTAATCAAGTTTCTAGACGTTATTTTTTAATGTTGAGGGTTTAATTATGTTAAAAGTTTACAATACGCTTACACGAAAAAAGGAAGAATTTGTTCCACTTCATCCTCCTTTTGTTGGAATGTACGTGTGTGGTCCCACTGTTTACGATGATCCGCATCTCGGTCATGCAAAAAGTTATGTCTCTTTTGATGTTATTGTCAGATTTCTGAGAGCTGAAGGTTACAAAGTCAGGTATGTGCAAAATATCACCGACGTGGGCCATCTATTAGGAGATGAGGAAGATGGTGAGGACAAAGTTCAGAAGCGGGCGAGAATTGAAAAAGTTGAACCAGTAGAGATTGCTCAAAAGTATGAGAATCATTATTTTCGCGATATGGACCGTTTGAATTGCCTCAGACCAAATATTTCCTGTCGGGCAACAGGTCATATTCCTGAAATGATAGAGCTTGTGGAACGTCTGATTGAGAAGGGATACGCTTATGTTGTTGATGGAAATGTTTATTTTGATATTTCCAGATTTAATGAATATGGTAAGCTTTCTGGCAGACGGGTGGAAGACCTTATAGAAGAAGCCAGGGTCAAAGCAGCTCCGGGGAAGAAGCATCCTGCAGATTTTGCTCTATGGAAAAAAGCCGATGCTCTCCATCTTATGCAGTGGCCATCTCCCTGGGGAAGAGGATACCCGGGATGGCATCTGGAATGTTCCGTTATGTCAATGAAATACATAGGGGATACCCTTGATATTCATGGCGGGGGAATTGATAATCAATTTCCACATCATGAATGCGAGATTGCCCAGAGTGAAGCTGCAACAGGGAAGCAATTTGTGAGGTACTGGTTACACAATAATATGGTAACAGTGAATGGTCAGAAGATGAGCAAATCTCTTGGCAACTTCATTACTTTAGATAAACTTTTTGCAAAATACCATCCGATGACTGTACGATTTTTTATTCTTCAGGGTCATTACCGATCTCCTCAAGATTTCTCCGATGATGCACTGAACTCAGCCCAAAAAGGATTTGAAAGACTGGCAAGAACCGTGATGGAGTTAAGAAAGTCTCTAGAAGAAAAGAAAGAACAAATAGGCCAGTTGAAAGGGAAATGGCTTGATTACAGGAATCGATTTTTTGAATTCATGGAAGATGATTTTAATACATCCGGAGCGATTTCTCTCCTTTTTGACCTTGCCAGGGATGCAAACGAAATAAGAGAAAAAGAGAATCGTACGGAAGATTTGAAAATTATTGAATATCTTTTCACTCTTTTGGGGGAAGAAATCCTGGGCTTGCAATTTGATTCTTTTTCTTCCATTGAAAAAAGCAGTGGACTGGAAAAAAAACTGGTAAATTTTCTAGTTGAATTGAGAAATAGATTCCGCGATCAGAAGCAATGGAGCATGGCCGACGAAATTCGGGAGAAACTGAGCAGTATGGGGATTCTTCTTGAAGATGGAAAGGACGGAACAAAATGGCGTGTGGTTCAAAATAGATAATTGATTAATAAAAGTAGTTTATCTCCAAATGAGTTGCACCTCAATACGGAATTAACCCTTCAGGGTTTCAGTACTTATCTCATGAAAGGCTAAAGTCTGCATTCCTGAAAAGAATTGGGTATTCGACTTTTAGTTTTGGATTGCGACAACACATTGTCGCTTTAAGAATTTGCCGAAACTCAGTAGCTCGCCCAGCATAGATATACTGGGCGATCATATAAAATTGATATAAATCCTTTGCGTGCTTGGCGGCTTTGCGTGAGCAATGGATTTTAAATTTCAACACACACGAGAATTAGATTCCTCGTTTCACTCGGAAAGACACCAAGTGAGCGTCTTTCTGAGGAGTGTTGATTTATCAGCACGACGAAGAATCTTTTGCCCACTATCACTCAGATACATAATATTTCCCGGCCAACTTGCATCCTTTTGTCCACTTATTTTTTTCTCTAGTTCATTCCTTAGCAACTCATTTGGGGATGAACCATAAATGCAAAAACGTACTGCATACAAAAGCCTTGTTAAAAATCCAAACACCGTCCTCATATTTTTCTCTTCTTCATTTCCTCTTGCTGTAATACTCGCTTCAGTATCTTGCCCACACTGCTCTTTGGCAGTTCATCGCGGAATTCGATTTCCTTGGGAATTTTGTATTTGGAAAGTTTATCCTTGCAAAGAGGAGTGTTGATTTATCAGCACGACGAAGAATCTTTTGCCCACTATCACTCAGATACATAATATTTCCCGGCCAACTTGCATCCTTTTGTCCACTTATTTTTTTCTCTAGTTCATTCCTTAGCAACTCATTTGGGGATGAACCATAAATGCAAAAACGTACTGCATACAAAAGCCTTGTTAAAAATCCAAACACCGTCCTCATATTTTTCTCTTCTTCATTTCCTCTTGCTGTAATACTCGCTTCAGTATCTTGCCCACACTGCTCTTTGGCAGTTCATCGCGGAATTCGATTTCCTTGGGAATTTTGTATTTGGAAAGTTTATCCTTGCAAAATTGAATGATTTCACTTTTGCTAAGTTTTTCTCCTTCTTTCACCACCACAAAGGCTTTCACTGTCTCCTCGCGTACTTTGCTGGAAACACCAATCACAGCAGCTTCTTTGATTTTTGGATGCTGATGTAAAACTTCCTCCACCTCTCTTGGATAAATATTCATTCCAGCACTTATTATAAGATCCTTCTTCCGATCCACTATAGAGAAAAATCCTTCCTCATCCATCACTGCCATATCTCCTGTGTAGAGCCATCCATTCTGAAGAACCTGCTCTGTCTCTTTTTCCATTTTCCAGTATCCCTTCATTACTTGAGGGCCTCTAATAGCCAGTTCCCCTACTTCTCCAGGAGGAAGTGGTTTTCTCGTTTCAAGATCAACAATCATAGCATCAGTATCAGATATTGGGAGACCTATCCCGCTTTTTCTGTATCCGTGGATAGGGTTTACATGAGTAACAGGTGAAGTTTCTGAAAGACCGTATCCTTCTACCAATTTACCACCTGTTAATTCCTCGAAGTTTTTCTGGACTTCCTCTGGTAAGGCTGCTCCTCCACTAACACAAAGCCTAATGGAACCCACGTCAGAACCTGAAACTCCGGGATAATGATTAATAGCATTGTACATAGAAGGTACACCACAGAAAATTGTAGGTTTATGCTTTTTGATCCGTTTTATTACCTCGCTCAATTCAAAACGCGGAATAAGAAGCATGGTAGAATGAGAAGCAATAGAAAGATGAAGGCCAGTGGTCATACCATAGCTGTGGAAAAAGGGAAGAACACAAAGAAGCACCTCTTTTCCTTCCTCTATACTCCACAACCAGGCCTTGGTCTGAAGCACATTTGCAACCAGATTTTTGTGTGTAAGAACAGCCCCTTTTGAAACCCCCGTAGTTCCACCAGTATAAAGAAGAATAGCCGTATCATTAGAGGAAACATCTGCTGTTTGTGCCGGTGGAAAATCTTTACGCATCAGATCGCTATACACGTAGAGGTTTTTCTTCTCATTAGTCTGTATTTGCGGCTTATGTTTAAGACCATACAAAAATCCGATAACCCCTGGTAAAAAGTCTTTAACCCCTGTAACGATAACCCTTTTAACTCTGGCATCTTTTCTTACTTTCTCCAACCGGGGATAGATTTGATCCAGTATTACAACTGTTTCAGCTTCAGCATTGTTTAACTGATATACCAGTTCTCTTTCTACATAAAGAGGATTGGTTGGAACAAGAATTCCTCCAAGCTTCATAACAGCCAAATGTGCAATAGGATAGATTGGGAAATTAGGAAGAATAAGAGCTACTCTGTCACCTTTTTTTACACCAAGAGCAGATAAAGCATTTGCAAAGTGATTTACTTTTTTAAATAATTTCTCATAGCGGATCTTTGCCCCAAAAAAGAGTGTTGCTATTCCTTTTGGATTTTTCTCCACAGCCTCACAAAAGAGATGATACATTGTGGTATCTGGATATTTCAAACTCTTGGGAACCTGTTCATCATAAAACTTTTGCCAGATCTTTTCCATAAAAATTTCCCTCCTGGTTTATACAACAAAAAGGCCAATGCAGAAATTGTATCAAAAGTCAGAGGATTAGTCAAACCTTGGGCATGAATAACTTTTTCTTTAAGATATTATTCTTTGTAGATTCAACACATATTTCGGGAACTTAGCGGCAAAAAAATATTTTTGACAACCCCCTGCAAAAAACTCTGTTTAAAAAACAATTGCCAATTCATGAAGGAATCTCTTCCTCAACTTTTTCTCTGGAAGGCGCAACAGGTATTTCCCCTCGTACACCAAAAGATTTTGTAGGACACTTATTCACAGCATTTTCCAGATCTTTCCACGGATCCTTTACTCTACCATAATGGATAACAGGAAGTTTTCCATCCATTGTAATAATCTCATTGGCTGTAGTTTTGGGATTAGCACAAATGCCACAACCAATACATCCTACCTTGCAAACCGCTTTGACTGCTTTGCCAAAATCTTTTGACACACAAGCAATATAGACTTTTTGATCTCTGGGAATAAGTTCCATAATTCCTCTGGGACAAACACGAACACATTCTCCACACCCTGTACAGAGATCTTCATTTACAACAGGAAGCCCCTCATCACCCATGAACATTGCATCAAATGGACATGCTTCAACACAGGTTCCTAATCCTAAACACCCGTAGATACAGCCTTTGGCACCATTATCAATCAAAACTGCTGCTCTGCAATCCTTAATACCCTGATATTCGGCTCTATTAACTGCATTATCTCGTCCACCCCGGCACCTCACCACTGCCACTTTTGGTACAACTTCTCCGGCTTCTGTTCCCACGATTTCTGCCACAAGTTTAGCTACTTCAGCACCACCTGGAACACACCCATTCACAGGATATCTACCCTCCACAACCCCTTCAGCAAAACCACTGCAACCTGGTGCACCGCAGGCACCGCAGTTTGCCCCCGGCAGAATTTTCTCTATCTCTTCTACTCTTGGATCTCTTTGAACCAAAAAAACCCGGGACGCAACAGCCAGGCTCACTCCAAAAAGAAACCCTAAGCCTCCCATAATAATCAATGCAGAAGAAATTGCAGGATTCATATTATTATTGTCTCCTAAATTTTTCTACAAAATTTACTGCTTTAATGAAAAAACCCATCGATTGTGTACGATGGGTTTTGCATTAACAAACAATTCCTTTTACTGAGATTGTTTAAGACTATTAATTTTCCATGTAACCCACTTCACCCACCGACGATTAAGCTTGCTGGCCATTTCATAATTGGTAATGGCATTGGCTTTATCTCCCAATCCTTCATAAGCTTTTCCTATTTCTATATAAGCTGGTGCAAAATGTTTTCTGTATATCAAACATTTCTTTGCTGCATCTAAAGCCTCATGGTAACGACCTAAATTATTTAAAGCCGTTGAAAGACGGTAATAGGCTTCACTAAAACTGGGCCTAATAGCAATAGCTTTTTTAAGCGGTGCTATTGCTTTTCCATATTTACCCAATTTAATATAAGCAACCCCAAGGGCATTATAAGCCTTAACATACTGTGGGTCTACTTTAACAGCCTTTTCAAAGGCCTTTGTAGCATTAAGATAATCCTTTTTCTTGGAATAAGTATATCCAATCTCATAATGCGCCTTGGCCAGTGTAGAATCATGGGTCAGAGCACGGCGATATACTTCAATTGCCTTATCGTATTCTTCTAAACGCCGGTAAAGTATACCAAGATTAAAATAAGCTTTAGGATAACTGGGATCTAATTTTATGGATTTGAGATAAGCTGCCTTGGCTTCATCATATCTTCTCAATTTTCCCAAAGCAATAGCTTTGCCAAAATAAGCCTTAGCATTAGTAGAATCAAGAGATATAGCACGATCATAAGCAGCCACAGCATTTTCGTACTGTCCCATTTTTGTATATTGTATTCCTCTGTTGATAGACGACTTAATTTGAGCGATTTTACTTCCCTGAGCGGCTAACTTAGCCTCAATTTTTTTTATTTCTTCCCCTAACTTGGTATATTTGTTTCTAGCCGCGTTATAAGCATTAAGATCGCCGGTCTTACTGGCTTCTGTCATTTGCTGATAAAGTTCCTGCCGTTGTTTCTGAAGCTCTACAAGTTTGGCTTTATAATCCACTTTTTCTGTCTGCGACCATAACACCGAACTGCCCGCAACCACCAATACCATTGCCGCCCGCAGTGAGAATTTTTTAATCAAATTCATGTGGTCGTCCTCCCCATTTTAGCTTTGTTTTAAAATTACCTTATCTCTAGTGCCGAAGGGGGGATTTGAACCCCCACGCCCTTTCGAGCACTGCCCCCTCAAGACAGCGTGTCTACCAGATTCCACCACTTCGGCAAAAGTTTCTTACGGACTCTTTTTATTTTGAGGAACCGTCTTCTGCTGTGTCTTGTTTCCCTGTATCATATTGTTATCAATAGGTACAGTGGGAAGCATAGACGCAGGAGAAGAAGCCTTTTCTTTCTCCATCACCTGCTGTACTAAACTCTTATGTCTGGTCATAGTTCCCTTGGACAAAAGCGCATTTGAAAAAGATGTGAGTGCAAAGCCAATCCCCAGCCACACTGTGACTTTAGCAAGAAAAGAAGCTGCTCCTCTTCCCCCAAAAACATTACTCATACTTCCGCCCCCACCGCCAAACATTCCAGCCAAACTTCCACCTTTGCTCGATTGGAGTAAAATACTAATAATCAGAAATAAACAAAGTAAAATATGTATAATAATCAAAAAAGCACTCATTT
>CAYYPT010000016.1:9467-11043 GCA_964473625.1 uncultured bacterium
AATCCCTCGGTCAAAGCCGCCTGGATTTTACGATGAACCATTTCGTCTGTTTCTTTAAACAGTTTTCTCCGCTCCGAATGACCTATAATAACAAATTCACATCCTGCGTCCTTTAACATTCGAGGAGAAATTTCTCCTGTGTATGCTCCTTCTATTTCCCAATACATATTCTGAGCACCAACATGGATAGAACTTCCCTCAAGGATTTCGGAAGCAAGAAAAAGATACGGAAAGGGAGGACATACAGCAACAGTTATATTATTAATATCTTTCAACAGCACTTTCAGGGAATTAAGTAAATCCCTGGTTTCTTTAGCTGTCGTATGCATTTTCCAGTTACCTGCCACAAAAGGAACACGCATAATTCTTTACTCCTTACGCATCGGTTAAAGCAGCCACACCTGGAAGTTCTTTCCCCTGCAGAAACTCAAGCGAGGCTCCTCCACCTGTGGAAACATGAGACATTTTATCGGCAACTCCTGCTTTTTTTACAGCAGAAGCTGAATCACCACCTCCAATTACAGTTATCGCGCCTTTTTCAGTGAGATCGGCGAGAAGATTCGCAATAGCAAATGTCCCCCTGGCGGTTACATCTATCTCAAAAACGCCCATGGGACCATTCCAGACAATTGTTTTAGCCTCTTTACACGCTTTTGAAAAAGCATCGATAGTCTGTGAACCAATGTCAAGCGCTACCCACTCAGAAGGAATTTGATCTACAGGAACAATTTCTGTTTTTCCAACATGTCTGGTCCCAAAATCAAATTCATCTGACACTAAACAGTCAACGGGCAAGAGAATTTTATTAAAACTTTCCTTTAATATACGTTTGGCAAAATCTATATTTTCTTCATCCAGCAGTGACTTACCTATTTCCTTACCCTGAGCTTTTAAAAAAGTATAGGCCATACCACCCCCGATAAGCAGTCGGTCTACCTTTTTAAGAAGATTTTCAATAACGGGAATTTTATCTCCTACTTTTGCACCTCCAAGAAGCGCCACAAAGGGACGTTTCGGACTAGTTAATGCTTCACCAAGATATGTTAATTCCTTCTCCATCAAAAACCCAGAAACACATTTGGTGAAATAATGGGTAACGCCGATTGTTGAAGCATGAGCCCGGTGTGCAGAACCAAAAGCATCATTGGCATAGATTTCCCCCAACTTTGCCAACTGCTTGGAAAACTCCGGATCGTTTTCCGTTTCTTCCTTATGAAACCGGACATTCTCTAAAAGGAGAACATCTCCATCTTTAAGTCCCATTGCCAGACGTTCTACCTCAGGTCCAACACAATCAGGAGCAAATTTAACCTCTTTACCTAATAACTCTCCCAGTCTCCTCGCTACTGGTTGTAAACTCATTGATGGAACAACTTTTCCTTTTGGACGTCCCAGATGAGACATTAGAATTACCCTTGCTCCCTGATTCACTGCATATTGAATCGTAGGCAATGAAGCCTGTATTCGCCTATCATCTGTAATGTTTTGATTTTCATCTAAGGGCACATTGAAATCAACTCTCATGAGCAATCGTTTGCTCTTCAGGTCAACATCTTTTATTGTAAGTTTTTTCATG
>CAYYPT010000016.1:11143-24821 GCA_964473625.1 uncultured bacterium
CATGAGCAATCGTTTGCTCTTCAGGTCAACATCTTTTATTGTAAGTTTTTTCATGTTGTTCCTTTCAATAAATCAAACCGTTGTAATGATGTCGATTCGCCTTGGGGCAACTCCGATCTGAAAAATGGTTCCATCTTTCTGGAGGTCTTCCTTTGTCAAATTGTGTAGAGGTGCGCCAAAGCGCCGCAGTGCTCGTAGCACGGCATCAGCATTCTGAGGTGACGGCATAACCCAAATGTTTATGTCCATAGTAGTCCGAGGATAACCATGAGCTGCCATTGCATAAGCACCGACGAGGAGAAATTTAACCTTCTCTTCGGACAAGGCGCGTAACATGTCTTTGTAATCCTCGTTCAGCATCGTGTTTTTTACTCAGAGAGGCAATTTCTCTAGTCAGAGCCCAGACAAGTCTAATACGCTCTGCCGGTTTGCCGGGAACAAAGTCGTCGTCTCGGCTGTCTGACATTCGGTATACGGCTGTCTGCTTTCTGTTCATAATCTCAATGTACTACTTTTACCGCACAAAAGCAATCGGGCAGTTAGTCACCTCTGAAAAAATCGTGTTTTGAACTTTTAAGCCAATATTCTATAAAACCACATTTTTTATCTATTAATAAACACAGGGTGACACAACTTACATCTGAGCCATCTTTATTATTAAATCAACAACTCGCGAGGAATAACCCCATTCATTATCGTACCAGCTTATAACTTTTACCATATTCCCATCCATAACCTTTGTGGAAAGGGAATCAAAAATACTGGAATGGGAATTTCCAACAATATCGCTGGAAACAACGGGCTCTTCACAGTATTGAAGAATTCCTTTTAGATAACTATCCGCTGCTTTCTTAACTGCCTGATTAACTTCATCCCTCGTAACGTTCTTTTCCAATTCAGCAGTAAAGTCTACAAGAGAACCTACTGGCACAGGAACTCGAATGGCCATTGCGTCTAATTTACCATTTAGTTTTGGAATTACCATGCCCACAGCCTTAGCAGCACCTGTAGTTGTAGGGACGATATTAACCGCAGCGGCACGGGCTCGGCGAAGATCGCTATGGGGTGCATCCTGAAGTCGCTGGTCAGCAGTATAACCGTGTACTGTGGTCATTAAACCACGCACAACTCCAAAAGAGTCGTCAAGCGCTTTAACAAGAGGAGCAAAACAATTCGTTGTACAGGAGGCATTAGAAACAATCCTGTGTTCTGGTTTAAGTTCTCCGTCATTCACACCCAACACAATTGTAGCGTCGATCGGATCCTTTGCTGGAGCTGAAAGCAACACTTTTCGTGCGCCAGCTTTGAAATGTTTCTCAATGTCTGCACGTTTACGAAAAACCCCTGTAGACTCAATTACAATATCAACTCCAAGGTCTTTCCATGGAAGTTGTTCGGGATCTCGTATAGCTGTAACTTTGACCTTCTTTCCATTGACCACCATCCCATCGTCCACCACCTCAATCTCTCCATCAAAAATACCATAAGAAGAATCATATTTTAAAAGATGAGCAAGTGTCTCGGGGTCTGTAATATCATTAATTACTACAACATCAATGTCATCTCTTTTCTCAGCTATTCTAAAAACCTGTCGACCTATCCTCCCAAACCCATTAATTCCTAATTTTACTGCCATGTTTTCCTCCTTTACTTAATAATAAAACTACAACAAAAATCTATCAGTGTTCTAATAAATAAGGTAAGTTAAATTATAAAAATTTTTATTCCAAATGTCAAGAAAAATTAAATAAAAAATTGCATCCCACAAAAATAAAATAACTTTAGAGAATCTAAACTTTATAATGTAGGACGCGCTAAAGCTATCCCAACTATTTTTTTTGCCCCTGCCTCTTTTAAAACCGAAGCACAACTATTCATTGTCGCCCCTGTGGTTATAACATCATCCACCAGCACGACTTGCTTGCCAGCGACAAGATTTATTTCTCGGAGGCCAAAAGCACCTTCCACATTCTTTTGTCTTTCTTCAGCAGAGAGTTTAGTCTGGGTCGAAGTATTACGATATCTGACAAGAAAATCAGGTAGAGTTTGAAGAAAAAGTTTACTGGCTATGGCCGCGGAGAGAAGATTACTCTGATTATAACCTCTTTCCCGATAACGAACTTTGTGAAGAGGAACAGGGACTATAATGCCATCTCGCCATTCCTCAGAATAATCTTTTAGTGCTTCTCCCACCATATTTCCAATCAAGACAGCCAACTTTTTCCCACGCTGATACTTTATTCTATGAACCAACTTTCCGATCTCCGGCGTATATGACCAACACGTAACTACCTCATCGAAGAAAATTTCTCCTATCAGATGATGAAAATCAGCCCTGTTCTTCTGGAACGTTAATTTCATCGAACTAAAAAGTTCATCCCAACAATCAGAGCAAATCTGTTTTCCACCACCCAGTTTTGCTCCGCAGTACATACAGGTAGCAGGGTACACAAAATCGAGAAAGATATCAGAAATCGTTTTGAAAAAAGCTTTTTCCAAATTCTATACTCAATTTGAAAACAGGGTAGAATACTCAGACCAAATAACCGTATCTATCAACAAATTCTTTTTCTGTCATTTTAGCTGCTTCAGCCATCTTATGGAGAAGATCGCGATCTTCAAAATCTCTCTTTTCAAGACGCACCATGTAACTTCTGGCAACTTTATACGATTCACTTTTAATATCAACAAAACGCACGGCTGTCTTTTTTGTTCGTGGGTCAATCAATTTATCAAACGGCAAAGGACGGAGCTTTCCATTGTCCACAACAATCATGGCGTTAGATTGATATTGTGGATCATCACTGAGTAAGTACTCTACAGCGTTATATCCAAGATCACGAGTATATTCCTGGTCAAAAGGAATAGGATCTGCACATCGGAGAACATATCCTATATTAAGTTCTACAAGCTCGGCTTTATCTCCACGTTTAGCAAAACGGTTCTCAATTTCCTCTTTAATCACTTTACCAAGTTCTATTTCTGATAATTTTAAATGACCGTAAGAATCATACTCTATACTAACTCCAGGAATTTTTTGCAGTTCCTCCTCGCTTAATCGCTCTGCAATGCCTTCAGCAATAACTAAAACTCCATAACGATGCCCCATTGCTCGACGCTTAAGAATGGAGGTTTCCAATATGTCGCAAACATGATGGATAGAAATATGTTCACCTGTCTCGAACTCCTCAGGTATAATTGCCAGTGTGGCAGCTGCTGATTTGGCAATCCCCAGTGCTAAATGACCTGTATAACGCCCCATAGTAACCACTATATACCAGCGGTTTGTAGTACGCGAATCCTCCATTAAGTTTTTCACCAGTACTGCTCCAAGATCACGTGCTGTTTGAAAACCAAATGTTGTAAGATTGTCCGGCAAAGGAAGATCATTATCTATTGTCTTTGGGACATGGGCAAATTTGATTTTCCCTTTAGCAGCATTTGCTATTTCATAGGCACCGTAGGCAGTATCGTCTCCACCCACTGTAACCATGTATTGAATACCCAGTTTCAACAGCATTTTGACAGCGTTCTCTACACCATTTTCTACTTTTAATGGATTGGTTCGCGAGAGACGCAATATTGAACCACCGTCAAAGTGAATCCGAGAAACATCTCTTATCCGAAGTTCTCTTACGTGGTTCATCAACTCTTTCTTATCTCCTTTTACAAGCCATTTATAACCATCGTAGATCCCATATATCTTTAATCCTCGCCTCCGTGCTTCTATTGTAACGGCTGAGATTACTCCGTTTAATCCTGGTGCAGGCCCCCCTCCCACTAAAATACCCAACGTACCCTTTACATTTGTCTTGCTTGTTTCAACCATTCCATACCTCCTGTAAAATATGATTGGTTCACTTTTTATATAAATGGACTCCTGTAAATTCGCATTTTGGCAAGGTTTAGCACATAAATAGTCGAAAAGCTCTTCAATGCCTACAAATTTCTGAAGAGCTTATCCCCATCTCTCAAACATTAATAATCTAAACTCTGACAATCTTATATTTTTCTGCGTCCCTTATTAAAGTCAAGGAATATAAACTACACACCAAATTTTCCCTTAAACCTGCCAAAGCTTAGTTATTCTTTACAACTTTTGGAACAACACCAAGTTTTTAAAAACCCACTCCCATGTCTAGTGCTATTATTAAACCCTTGCTGTTTTTGGGGAAAATAAAACCACGATTCATAATACCGAGGTCGAGCACAAATTTCCCAGGCCGAATACCAAATCCAAAGGATGTTCCAAAACCAATTCTACCACCCAACACTACACCTGCCCGAAGTGGCAACCATGGGATCTTCTGCCATTCTGTACCCACAGCAAATCGCGGCTTAGAACTACTCCAAGCTCCGTTCTTAAAACTCTGATAGTAATCCGCTGTTAAGACAACCGCCCCTTCTCTATAGAGGCATCCAAGCCTAACTGCAGCAGGAAGTTTAGTTGAAAATTTTTCACCTTCAACAGTCCATGAGGAATCGTCGACAACATCTTCATCGTTGTTGTTTTCATCGGCATTGAGTACTGTTAAAGAATCGCCTCTAATATAGCCAACCTCACTCTTAATCTCATTTGACCACGGGATAGAACCCAAAACATTGGCGAGTTCAAAGCTTAGTATCAATTTTTCCCCTATCTGAGCAGCAGCTCCCATATCAACACCCCAACCAAGACCACCCAGAGCACGGGTAGCTTTGTAACTTCCATCTATGTCAAACCCATAACTCGCTGTAGTAAAAGAGAAATCTGCACTGTCGACTTTTGCGTAGCCACCCCCGTAGAACAAATGAAACGTCCCCCCCACAGCAAAAACATCTGCAAAAGAGACCTTAACAGGCTCTCCCAAAGAAAAACTAATCGTACCAATGCCCAGTGCTTCACCGTCCATATTATTCAGGGTATATTTTTTATTAAGCTCGTTTCCCGCCAGGGGAAGCTCAAAAAGCGTCTTATCCAGCTGAACAAAACTCCCCACATTTGCCCCGAAAGAAAGCGCAAATCGTCCTGCAGAAAAACAAAGAGTTCTCACAAATACTTCTGCATTCAAACCAAGTCCGTCATCGGGAATGTGATTCAATATATCCTCTACATCCTGTTGTTCCCAGACAATATTACCATCCTGATCTTTGGTCCCATTAACAAAATATTTGTCATACATTCCCTTATTTAAACTGTTGTTCCAGACCCCTGTTTCTATAGAGAAAAAAGTCATGGAAAATTTCGGATTGTCAGGCAGTCCTAAGTTAGCCGGATTCCAGATCGGGGCATGAACACCTCTGGCTAAAGCTGTATACGCCCCTCCCATACCCAAACCACGGGCTGTCATCTGGCTTAAAAGCCCTGACGGGATTAAACACAAAAGGAAAAAGAATACTATAACTCTATCTAAAATGGAGAATTTGTAGCCTTTCATGATCCACCTCCTTCCTCATCTTCATCATCGCTAGAAAAGTCGGCACGAACCTTAGCTTTTATAACAGCCTGAATTCTGATATAATCTGAAGGGCATACTTTAACCATCCCCTGGGTTCCCGGGAACTCAAACTTCGTACCATAGTAAACCACTTCATTTTCTTCAAAAAGTTTTAGATCTTCGTTTGTTACCATCATTTCATTCTCGCTCGTTGCCGGCTCTATTACCACTCCTGGAGTCCCACTCACCGTACCGCTTTTCATGGACAATCCAATTTTCAGATCGGGATTATTAAAAACAGAAGCGCTGTCTTTTGCAAAACAGATTAAGACGCTATCTACACCTAAAGGAAGATGGTTTATAACTGTTGCTACCATTTCTCCGCTCACAAACCTTTTCCGAATATCTTTGATGGTTTTCCTTGCATCCTCATCCTGCTCTATATTTTCCACATCACTCTCGTTTGTCCTGGAAGGAAAGGAAAAAGTTAAAGGGGCCTGAAAAATTGCCTTTCCATTAACAGTGTTTGTATCCGAAATGGTTGCGTGTGTAACGCCATCTCCTATTTCCACAGACCCACTTACCAGAATCTTAGTGGGTAAACTGTTAATAAAAGCAGCTACATCGGGAATATAAATTGTATCAGACGTTGTCCCAGTTGGTGTAATCAATGTATCTATAACAATCGGTGATGGTAGATTTCCCCTGCACTCCAGAGCCTGAACAGAAAGATTGAGACGCAGCGGGAATAAAACACCCATGTTAAGTGCAAGCTTCAGCTCAGCGGAACCTATTTGAAACCCTTCAAATTCCTCAGGAATATCAACATCTGTCTCTTCGCTATCAATAGAAACTGTTACATTGGTTAAGACCCCGGTCACTGAAGAAAAAACAAGTTTTGAAATATCCAAGGTGAGATTAACCTGATCGTTAGGAGATCCGCTTCCCTGTGGTCGGGTCAAACTCCCGCTGTATCTAATTCGGTTGCGCCCTCCTACTACTACCGGCTTGAAAATATAATTCTCCAGAGAATTACTAAAAGTGCGGGAACCATACTCCGGGATATCGCCCTCGATTGTATATGGCAATCCATCTGGGTCAAGAAGATCATCCATCTGGAATTTTATATGAACCTGATAGTTGTATGGATTATCAATTCTCAGTGTGGCTTCACCGGTCTTTATTTCTGCACTGTCCACTGCAACTGAATCAAGAGGCAGTTCTACAAAATCATTGATACTCCCGAAAGGAATAGGGATTACTCTGTTGGCAATTCCTTCAACATTGAGAAAGTCTCCGACCTCGAATGTTTTGATTTTTTTATCGATCTTAAATAGAACTTCTCCGTTGAGAGTATCAATATTGCTTGTCTCGTCAGAAAGATCTCCCATTGTGTAGGTCTTGTCCACAACTGGTACAACAAATTGAACACTCCATATCGGCGTATTGGGCGACTTGAATGTGCATGTGGCAAAAAACACCATTCCCAGCAAGATTATTGCTATTCCGAACGAATAAAAAATCTTCTTTTGTTTTCCCATAACCCCCTCCTTTCACCAATTGATCCTGATAATTATCTTGAGAACATTTCTACAAATCCTTTTGTAGAAATACATCTTGATTAATCTTCAAGCAATTTATAAATCATCACCCAAAATTGCAAGGAAATTCTTAAAATATTTGGGAATGAAATAAACATGATGTTTCCTCAGATCAATAGTGCTCGGCACGAAAAAATTTTTTGTTGAATAGAATACTGGTGAACCGTACCAAAGAATGGAGAAAGTTAATTCTCTATTCCGGAATCATTCTGCTCTAATTTTGAAATGCTTGACAAACTAAAACAAATTGGCTAAATTGTCTCGGATTGAGGATGCCACTTTTTAAAATGAGGGGAACAACTTAATGGCAAAACAAAAAATAATTTTGCATGTGTTTATATTAGCTCTCTCCATCACTCTATTTTTCCCCTCACTTCCATGCCACACCCAAGAATATGTGAGAATTTCACCTCCTGATTCTGTATTAGAGGCTGATCCATCCAGGAATGGAGACGGTTCCAAGATTGTCTGGAACATTATAAGGAAAGGACTCTATATAATCAATGTTGATGGGACTGGGAAGCAAACAATTTTTGAAGAATCATTTTATCCATGGAATCCTGACGGAACAAAGGTTGTTTGCTCAGTGTGGTATCCTGAATGAACCTGATTATTTTGGTTTAATAATGCCGGAGAACAGATTTTTAGTATTTTTTACTCTTGGAAAGGAGTCAAACAATGAAGAGGTGCTTAAAACTTACAGATATTTTTTTCTTGATTATGCTTGTTTCTGCTGCAGCTGTTCAAGGAACCACACTGCTCAAAAAAAGAATTACTTCTCCTAATCATACAGTAGAAATTGTGTTCCTCTTAAAAAAGGGCCATCCATTTTACCAGGTCTCTTTCAAAGACAAAATCTTAATCCTGCCTTCACAGCTGGGATTCAGGTTCAAAAATGGTAATCCGATGGAAAAGGATTTTGAGCTGATTAGTACTAAGACATGCTCGTTTGACAAGACCTGGGATCCTGTTTGGGGTGAAGATAAACACATCCGCAATCATTACAATGAACTATCTGTAATTCTGAAGGAAAAATCGCGCCAGAGAAGACGAATGAAACTGATTTTTCGTGCCTTCGATAGTGGTGTAGGTTTCAGATATATTTTACCAGAACAGCCCAATCTCAAGGAAATTCAAATAGCCGATGAACTAACAGAGTTCAATTTTGCTCAAAATGACACAGCATGGTGGATTCCTGCTGACTATGACAGTTACGAGAAACTTTACCGCAAAACCTTGCTTAGTGGCATCAAAGCTGTGAACACTCCCATGACACTAAAAACGCCTGATGGCATATATCTGAGCATCCACGAGGCCAATCTTACAGACTATCCTGGAATGACATTGGTTCGGGTGAAAAACACCCAGACCCATTTCGAGTGCAACCTGGTTCCATGGCCGGACGGTGTTAAGGTGAAAGGCCGGACACCTCTCAAAACTCCCTGGCGTACAATTCAGATTGCCGCTCGCCCCGGAGATCTTATCGAATCTCATCTCATTTTAAATTTGAACGAGCCATGCGCATTGAAGGATGTGTCATGGATCCATCCCATGAAATACATAGGTATCTGGTGGGGAATGCATATCCGTAAGTGGACATGGTACGAGGGACACAAACACGGAGCCACTACAGAAAATGCCAAACGATATATCGACTTTGCCAGCAGCCATCACATCCCTGCTCTTTTAGTAGAAGGATGGAACAGAGGTTGGAAAACCTGGGGTGCAGAAGAACCTAAATTTAGTTTCACAGAACCCTACCCGGATTACGATTTAAAGGAAGTAGTTTCTTATGGGAAGAAAAACAATGTTTTTATTATTGGGCATCACGAAACGGCTGGAAATGTGCCAGATTACGAACGCCAGATGAACGCAGCTTTTGCCTTATGCCAAAAGTTAGGAATTCCTGCAGTAAAAACGGGTTACGCTGGAGTTATTATTCCTCGAGGTCAGCACCATCATGGTCAATGGATAGTTCGCCACTACCGTAAAGTTATTCAGACAGCTGCAAAATACCATATTATGATTGATGCTCACGAGCCAATTAAACCTACGGGGATTCGACGGACCTACCCCAATTTTTTGACACGGGAAGGTGTACGGGGAATGGAATACAATGCCTGGAGCGAGGGGAACCCTCCTGAACACACGACAATTTTGCCCTTCACTCGTATGTTGGCTGGCCCTCTGGACTACACACCTGGAATCTTCAATATTCTATTCGACAAAACTGGCAAACACCGCGTACACACAACACTGGCCAAACAATTGGCCTTGTATGTGATTTTGTATA
This sequence comes from uncultured bacterium, assembly GCA_964473625.1. Taxonomy (GTDB): domain Bacteria; phylum Zhuqueibacterota; class QNDG01; order QNDG01; family DSAB01; genus CAYYPT01. The sequence continues at coordinate 20,455 of CAYYPT010000016.1, forward strand.
CTCCGCTCCAGATGGCAGCCGATTTAGTAGAAAACTACGAAAATCAGCCGGCATTTCAATTTATTGAAACAGTGCCAACCAATTGGGATGAAACCCGCGTGCTCGATTCCAGAATCGGAGATTACGTAACCATTGTGCGCCGGAACGGCAACAATTGGTTCTTAGGGAGCATTACAGATGAACACCCCCGGTTGTTGAACATACCACTCTCGTTTTTAGCATCTGACCAAATTTACATTGCTCATATCTATTCAGACAACTTAAAAACCGATTGGGTCACACGACCCGTACAGATTGACATCAATAACTACCGAGTGACTTATAAAGATACTATTCCTGCTGTTTTGGCTGGCGGTGGTGGTATGGCTGTTTATTTCGAACCAGCCACAATCAATAAAGCAAAATTGTCCCCCCCACTTGAAAGATTTCAGAAGTTCTGATACACTCCGAAATAAATCCAAAAATTTCACTTGATTTAGTTAATGATTTTTCTTAAAATAAAAACTTCATTTGTTATAGTCCAGTAAATTAATTAAAATTCGGAGAGAGTTGCAAAGTGGAAAAGTGTAAAAACTACCAATCTAATCTTGCAAAGTGTAACTGTACTTACGAACCATGTCCACGAAAGGGTGTCTGCTGCGAATGTATTGCCTATCACAAACAAATGGGAGAACTACCCGCTTGTTTTTTCCCTGATGATGTTGAGCGAACCTACGACAGATCAATCCAGCGGTTTATAGCTCTCCAGGGGTAAACCAATGCGAATAGAACAACATCCTATCCTGAATTTTAAGCGAGCCAAACGGATTACATTTAACTTCGATGGAAAACCTATTGAAGCGTATCAAGGAGAAACCATTGCTGCCGCTCTTCATGCAGCAGGCATAAAAGTACTAAGCCACAGTTTGAAATTTCATCGTCCCAGAGGATTCTTCTGCGCTATTGGAAAGTGTGCTTCCTGTATGATGGAAGTAAATGGTGTACCAAATGTAAAAACGTGTTTGCGATTAGCCGAAGAAGGAATGGACGTAAGATCGCAACAGGGGTGGGGCAGACTCCATGAAATAGAAGAAAATCATAATTATTCCCGAACGCCTATTCCCACACTTGAGACAGAGATAGCTGTGGTTGGGGGAGGCCCCGCAGGGTTGTCTGCTGCTATCTATGCCTCTCAGTTTGGGGCTGAGGTTATGATTTTTGATGAAAACAACCGAGTGGGGGGTCAACTAATTAAACAGACCCACATGTTTTTTGGCTCGAAAGAACATTATGCCAAAGTCAGGGGAATAGACATTGGCGACAAACTTATTAAAGAATTAGGAGAACATGTTAAGGTTTTTACGGAGACACCTGTCATCGGGTACTATCATCCATATCAGTTGGCTGTAATCAGGAACAACAAGATCCACAGAGTTCTTGCAAAAAAAATCATTGTAGCTACAGGTGCATCCGAAAACATGCTCGTTTTTCCTAACAATGATCTTCCCGGAGTTTACGGAGCCGGGGCTGTCCAGACTCTTATGAATGTATACGGAATACTGCCCGGCCGCAGGGTACTTATGGTAGGTGCTGGTAACATTGGAGTCATCGTTTCATACCAACTTCTTCAGGCCGGCGTGGAAGTTGTAGCAGTAGTTGAAGCTTTACCCAAAATAGGTGCCTATCAAGTGCATGCATCTAAACTCCGAAGGTGTGGGGTGCCAATTCTTACCAGACACACTATTAAACGTGCGATAGGAGAAGAATATGTTGAAGGTGCCACCATAGTTAAATTGGATGTGAACTGGGAGGAAATCGAAGGAACAGAAAGAGATATTGAAGTGGACACTATCTGCCTATCCGTAGGTCTCAGACCAACCACAGAACTCTTCTCTCTTGCAGGATGCCAAATGATTAATATCCCGGAATTGGGTGGTGAGGTTCCTCTCCGTAATGAGAATATGGAGACCTCTGTAGAAGGTATTTACGTGGCAGGCGACGCCTCTGGTATTGAAGAAGCAAGCTCTGCCATGATGGAAGGCCGTCTTGCAGGATTAGATGCGGTAGAAAAACTGAGAGGGAGTTCTGATGAGATCACCAAATTGAAAGAGAGTGTAAGAAAAAGTCTGGAAGAGTTAAGAAGCGGACCTTTTGGCGAAAAGATCAGAATTGGAGAAAAGAAGCTATTTCAGGAGATCCACAAAAAATGAGCTATCTGGAAGACGGCATTGTCAGCATTGAAGAAATTAAGGTGCCCACCGAAGAAAGATTTCGGAAGGGAAGAGTGGCTATTATAGAGTGCGTTCAGGAGATACCGTGTAATCCATGCTCTGACAGCTGCCCGCGTGGAGCCATTACAATAGAAGGCTCGATTAACAATATTCCGAAAATCGATTTTGATCTTTGCAATGGCTGCGGTATCTGTGTTGCTAACTGTCCGGGGCTTGCTATTTTTCTTGTGGACAAATCTTACAGTGATGAAAAAGCTTTAATCGGCATTCCATACGAATTTGTACCTCTGCCTGAAAAAGGAGAAGAAGTCATTGTACTGAATAGAGCTGGCCAAGCCTGCGGAGAAGGCATTGTAGAAAAGATACAAAATGCAAAGTTTCAAGATAGAACAGCAATTGTGTTTATAGCTGTTGACAGAAAGCTGGCAATGACAGTGCGGTTTTTCAGGAGAAAGGGGAATGGAAAATAAAAAGGGCATAGAAAAAACTATTGTGTGCCGCTGTGAAGACGTTACGTTAGAGGAAATTGAAGCTGCTATTGACGAAGGAATAACTGACCCTGAAGAACTGAAACGGTTTTTGCATGTGGGAATGGGCCCCTGTCAGGGGCGTACATGTGGTCGCCTGATTTCCCAGATTCTTGCTAAAAAAACTGGAAAGCCGATATCCAGCATTAAAAGCACTACGCATAGACCGCCTTTAGTTTCTATACCTATTAGTAAATTTTTGGGGGAAGAGGATGAGTAAAACCTTTGATGTAATCATTATTGGCGGAGGAATTACTGGTACAGCAACAGGATATTATCTTTCTAAGAAAGGACTCCGGGTACTTCTCTTAGAAAAAAATTTTTTGACTTCTGGTTCTACAGGAAGATGTATAACAGGTATTCGTCAGCAGTTTTCTACACCTGCTACAATCCAGATAGCAATGGAATCAGTCCGATTGTTCCGTTCTATGAAAGAAGAATTGGGTCTGGATGTCGAATGGAAGAATTCAGGATATCTTTTCCTGGCACATTCCAGAGAGACACTTGAAATGTTCAAGAGGAATATTGCCATCCAGACCAAATTTGGTTTGGATGTTAAACTAATTTCAAAAGAAGAGTGCAAAGGAATTGTCCCCCTTATGGAAACAGAAGAGCTTCTTGGCGGCGCATGGTGTCCTTCTGACGGTCAGGCAAATCCGTTCCTGGTGGTCAAGGGATATGCAGACGGTATACGCAGGAATGGAGGAAAAATAGAAACAGGGACAGAAGCAGTTAAAATCACTGTGGAAAAGGGCCGGGTTCAATCTGTTACCACTTCTTCCGGAGACACTTACACAACTTCAAAGATACTAAATGCTGCCGGTCCATGGGCAAAGGATGTTGGGAAAATGGTGGGAATTGATATTCCTGTAGAGCCTGAAAGGCACGAAGCCTTGATTACTGAGGGAGTTCAATACATTGGTGTACCAATGCTTGTGGATTACAGACCAGACGGTGGCTATTTTGTTCAGCGAGTAACAGGTCAGTTCATCGGCTGTTTTACTCCTGAGAAAAGAGATCCTGGCCGGGGGACAAAATCTACTCTTGAGTTCTTAGTGGAGATGAGCAGAAGGATGTACAGGTTGGTACCAGCACTTAAAAATGTGGCCGTCTTAAGACAGTGGGCAGGTTCCTATTCAATGACACCTGATGGGAATCCTATAGTTGATAAAACAGAAGTAGCGGGATTTTACTGTTCCGTAGGAATGAGCGGCCACGGTTTTATGCTTGGACCTGCTCTGGGAAAATTTATGGCACAGTACATGACAGAAGGGAGATGGCCTATCTCAATGGAAGAACTATCATACGGCCGTTCATTTGGAGAAAAGGAAAGTCTGGCGTAATGTTATTTTCTGGGAGATTTAAACATGGAACTCGGATTAAAAAATAAAGTCGCCTTAGTTGCAGCTTCGAGCAAGGGATTGGGAAAAGCAGTAGCATACGGTTTGGCTCGCGAGGGAACCAAACTGGTAATCTGTGCCAGAAATAAAGACACATTAGAAAAAACAGCGGATGACATTTTTCTGGAGACAGGCGTTTCTGTTTTCCCCCTATCAGTAGATCTTACTGAAAGCGACCAAATTGACTGGCTAATAGAGGAAACAATGGATCTTTTTGGCAGGGTAGATAT
>CAYYPT010000017.1:0-4095 GCA_964473625.1 uncultured bacterium
TATTGTTGTTCTGCCTTTTCCTTTTATAACAACGAAGGGAACACAGCACTAATTAATGTGGATCATTCGATAATGGAAATAAAAAACTTATATAGGTTGATAATTCCAATTATTTTATTTTTATCTCTTTCATGTATAAAAGATAAATCCGTATATCCATTTGGGTATGAATATTATATGCAAAGTTGGCCTCCAGCAATAATTTCTCAAGGATTAGGGTATCCTAATCTTGATTTACCACCTGCAGGTCAAAGAGCATCAGCACTTCGAGCAGCCAAACTTGATCTGTATAAGAATTTACATGATTTAACGTTTAATCTTCCGATAGAGCGTAATAAGAGATTGATAGATTTATTTTCTTGTTCAGAAAATCAAGCTATGAAAATTGAAATTGAAACATGTATAAAATCCTTTAGAGTTATTGATACAATATATCATTCTGATGGTAGTGTAGAAGTTAAGGGTTATATTGAAACTAATCTATTAAAAAAGATAATTAGAAAATATTTATGAACTTACACTATCTAAAAAAGGGGCTAAAGTCCCGATTAATATTGGTTGTTTGCTAATTAAGAACAAAACAAGGGGGTAGCCCCAACATCCATATCAGGGAGAAAGAGGAAACAATCATTTTTTCGAAGTTCTTTTAGTGCTTTTTAGAGTGAACGCATTTGTAATTAAGCATGATGTTTTTCTGCTGATGAGAGAGGTATCAGTATAGGTTTTGGCACGAAAAATTCGCACATTTATTGCTGTTGACATTCCGGATTCTATTCGGGAGAAGATAGCCAGACTTCAGGCAAAACTCAAGGAAAAGAAAGCCAATGTCAAGTGGGTTCGCCCTCAGACTATACATATTACATTGAAGTTCTTAGGAGATGTGGAGGAGGAAAGGATTGATGAAATAGGGGAGGCTATTGAGAGAGCAGTAAAGGGTTTTCAACCTTTTACTGCTTTTGTCGGTGGTGCAGGAAGATTTCCTAATGACCGAAAGCCAAGAGTGCTGTGGGTCGGAGTTAAGAAAGGTGGTAATGCTCTCTCAGAGTTAGCCGACAGAATAGAAAATGAATGTGCTCAACTTGGATTTGAAAAAGGAAAAAGAAAGTATTCAGCTCATCTTACGTTAGGAAGAGTGCGATCTTCCAAAAACATTGGTTCAGTTGTGGAGGCAATGAATTCCATGAAATTTGAGGGGGGATTCTTTGAAGCCTCAGAAGTGCTTATTATGAAGAGTGATCTTAAACCCACAGGTGCTGTTTACACTGTACTCAAAAAAATTAAGCTACAAGGATAATTAATATGGAAGAGAAAAACAATGAGAAACTGAAAGCATTGGATCTGGCTATCAGTCAGATTGATAGACAATTTGGGAAAGGGTCAATTATGAGGCTGGGAGAGACAAAAAGTGCAATATCCATCCCTGCCATATCAACAGGTTCTCTTTCCTTAGATTTAGCACTGGGAGTGGGAGGTGTTCCCCGGGGGCGTGTTGTGGAGATTTTTGGGCCAGAATCTTCCGGTAAAACAACACTTGCCCTTCACATTATTGCCGAAGCACAGAAGAAAGGGGGAATTGCTGCTTTCATTGACGCGGAACACGCCATGGATGCGAAGTATGCCAGGGCTCTTGGTGTGAATACTGATGACCTTCTTGTCTCTCAACCCGATACTGGAGAACAGGCTCTCGAGATTACTGAGACACTTGTCCGCAGTGGGGCTCTGGATGTAATTGTGATTGACTCTGTGGCTGCTTTAGTTCCAAGGGCAGAGATCGAAGGTGAGATGGGTGATGCCCAGATGGGACTCCAAGCCCGGCTTATGTCTCAGGCACTCCGGAAACTTACAGGAGCAATCAGCAAGTCTCATACCTGTGTTATTTTTATCAATCAAATTCGTATGAAGATTGGTGTTATATTTGGCAGCCCCGAGACGACAACTGGCGGGAAGGCTTTAAAGTTTTATGCCAGTGTTCGTCTCGATATTCGCCGGATTGGAGCCATTAAGGATGGAGCTGAAGTTATTGGAAATAGAACTAAAGTAAAGGTTGTGAAAAACAAAATTGCTCCTCCTTTCAGAGAAGCAGAGTTTGATATTATGTACGGTACAGGTATTTCCAAGGTTGGAGATGTTCTTGATCTCGGGGTTCAATCAGGAGTTATAGAAAAAAGTGGTACATGGTATTCATTTGGAGAAGAAAGAATAGGACAGGGGCGAGAAAATGTAAAAAGTTTTCTCTCGCAGCCCGAAAACAAAGAGCTTTTTGAGAGGATTGAAAAAGCAGTAAAAGAAAAGTTAGGTCTTAGTAAACCAGAGGAACAAAAGCAAAAATCAAGTTCCTGAACTGAAAGATTTTAATCATGTCCGATTCTGTTCATCTTATCACTGCTATTGAACCGCAGAAAAATCGCAAGGATCGAATGAATATATATCTGGATGGTGATTTTGCATTTGGTTTAAATCAAGAAGTGGTCTTAAAGCATAATCTCCATCCAGGGGATGAGATTGAAGAGAGAGTTATTGATGAAGTCCTGCTTGCTGAAGAAAGAGCCAGGGCAAAGGAAAAGGCGCTCTTTTTGCTTTCATATAGACCAAGAAGTATAAAGGAATTAAAGGAAAGATTAAAAGAAAAAGGGTTTTCTGAGAGAACAGTTAAAAAGGTCATTGAGGATTTTATTAGAGTAGGACTTCTTGATGACAGAAAATTTGTTTCTGATTACGTTCATTCAAAGATGATACAAAAGCCCATGGGAAAACGGATGTTGCGGGAGGAACTTTTTTCTAAGGGAATCGATGAAGAAACTGCTGAGAGAGCAATTGATGAGGTATACAGTGAACGTTCAGAAGTTGATGTTGCAAGAGATTTGGTTCACAGAAGAGCAAAAAGATACAGAGATGATGGTGTAAAATTGAAGAAAAAACTTTCTGATTTTTTAAGACGGAGAGGATTTGACTGGGATGTTATTAATACTGTTCTCCAGGAGGAAAAATGAAGGATGGAAAATTTAAAAAACTGGGATTTTCAACTCTTGCGGTTCATAGTGGGAAAGGAAAGAAACAACCTGTGCATTCTCATGTAATTCCGATCTACCAGACTGTAAATTTTGAATACGAAAATTTTGATCAGAAACTTCGAATTAGCAGTGAAGAAGAGCCCGGATATATATATACTCGCTACGGCAATCCAACTATTGATGCGCTCAATGAGGCTGTGGCTGTATTGGAACAAGGTGAAGAAGCATTTTCATTTGCTTCTGGTATGGCAGCTATTAGTGCAGCATTGATCGCTTTAACCGACCCCGGTGATCACATCTTGGCATCCTCTGTCATTTACGGTGGTACGTATAATTTGCTTACAAACTTTTTCCCTAAGCATGGGGTTGATGTTTCTTTTGTGGATGTCTGGGATCATGATGCGGTAGGAAAAAACTTCAGGGGAAATACTAAAGTGCTCTATGTTGAACCAATGATGAATCCCACACTTCAAATAGCTGAGCTGCCGTATCTTTCAGAAATAGCTAAAGAGAAGGGTGCTTTTGTTCTTGTAGATAACACGTTTACTCCTCCCTATTTGTTCTCTCCGTTGAGTAATGGTGCTGATGGTGTTCTCCACAGCACAACGAAATTTATTGGTGGACATGGTGATACAATAGGGGGTATTGTTGTTGGTTCTCAAGGGTTTATAGAAAAGGTCAAAGAAATTGGAAGGGTATACGGTGGAGTAATGAGTCCTTTTAATGCGTGGATTACTCTCAGGGGACTTAGAACTCTGGGAATTCGACTTGAAAAATCGTCAAAAAATGCCCTGGAACTTGCTCTTTTTTTGGAAAACCATCCAAAAGTCCTGAAAGTTAATTATCCCGGTCTTGAGAGCCATCCGCAGCACAATCTGGCCAAGAGACTTTTCGGAGATTTTGGGTGTATGGTTTCTTTTGAGGTGAAGGGTGGTCTGGATACTGTTAAAAAGGTCTCCGACAGGTTTAAAATAATTACTTCAACTGTAAGTCTTGGCGAGGTGGATACAGTTGCTTCACATCCTGCTTCTTCATCTCACAGTATGATGAGTTTAGAATATAGGGAGAAGTATGGTATTACAGA
>CAYYPT010000017.1:4195-15723 GCA_964473625.1 uncultured bacterium
CTTCATCTCACAGTATGATGAGTTTAGAATATAGGGAGAAGTATGGTATTACAGACGGTTTGATCAGACTTTCCGTAGGAATTGAGGATGTTGAAGATTTAAAGGAGGATCTGGGGCAGGCGTTGGGGAACAGTGAATAATGGAAAGTAGGGAGTAAGGGAAAAGGTAATCGTTATTATTAAAACGTAAACAAAACTCCCCTTTAGAAGAATAACAAACTTTGTATTCTTGGCAATTGATCTATAGGAGCATATAAAAATGTTGCGAAATTTTACACTTGAGTATTGGATCGATGAGGGATGGTACGTTGGTAGACTTTTAGAAATTCCTGGTATTTTTAGTCAAGGAGCTACGCTTGAAGAGTTAGAAGAGAATATCAGAGATGCTTACCAACTCATGATGGAGAATCAAACGGTTAAACCTCATAAGGGGACACAAATTAAGCAAATATCACTAGAACTCGGGTGAAAAGAAAAGATTTTATAAAGGAATTGGTAAAAGCTGGTTGCTATTTGAAGCGACATGGGAATAAGCATGATCTATATGCAAATGTTAAAAATGGGAAGCAAGCTCCTGTGCCTCGGCATAATGAGATAAAAGATAGCCTTTGTAAATTAATTAGGAAGCAGCTAGGAATTTGAAATTATTTTTGGATTCTTTAGAAGAATATAACATAGTATATTATGGTGGTATACGATAAATGGGATGAATACTTTACAGCTTCTGCATGGTACGTCTGAGCAGCGTAATAACTGGTGTTTAATTGGTAAAAGAGAAGGCATTCATTGGTCTGATCTTGATGGAGACATAAGCGTTGAGAATGTATTATTGGGGGGAAAGGTAAACAAAGCTGCCTTTTGGGAAAGGGGGTATGGGAGCTGATAAAAGCAAGAAATAAAAGCATCGTAGTCCAAGAGTACTGTATCCCTAAAGTGCTTACAGTTTGAGGAATATTAATGAAGGCATCAGAAGTCAGACAGTCATTCTTAGATTTTTTTAAGGGGCGTGACCACAAGATTGTTCCAAGTGCACCTGTTGTCCCTCAGGATGATCCGACTCTTCTTTTTACTAATGCCGGGATGAATCAGTTCAAAGATGTATTTCTCGGAACCGGAACTCGCTCCTATAAACGCGCTGTTGATTTTCAGAAGTGTATACGTGTTAGTGGAAAACACAATGACCTCGAAGAGGTTGGCCACGATACCTACCATCATACCTTTTTCGAGATGCTTGGGAACTGGTCTTTTGGCGATTATTATAAAGAGGAAGCCATTCAATGGGCATGGGAACTGCTTACAGAAGTGTGGAAACTTCCGAAAAGCCGACTTTGGGTTACTGTTTTCCGTGAGGACGATGAAGCTGAAGCATTATGGAAAAAAGTCACGGATATAAATCCTTCCCATGTGCTTTCTTTTGGTGAAAAAGAGAATTTCTGGGAAATGGGAGAAACGGGTCCGTGCGGTCCATGCTCTGAAATTCATATTGATCTTGGCGAAGAATATTGTGATAAGAAGCAAATTCCTGGACATGTCTGTAAAGTAAATGGAGATTGTGCAAGATTCGTGGAGCTCTGGAATCTTGTTTTTATCCAGTACAACAGAAATGTTTCTGGTAAGCTTGAACCTCTCAAGGCCAGATATGTGGATACTGGGATGGGATTGGAAAGAGCTGCTGCTGTTTTACAAGGGAAAGGATCGAATTATCAGACAGACCTTTTTATCCCTATTCTGAATCAAATTTCAGAAATTACAAACCAATCCTGGGATGATGAGAAAAAACTTCCAGCTTTTAGAGTCATTGCAGATCATATCCGGACGTTAACCTTTGCTGTTACTGATGGTGTGATACCTTCCAATGAAGGAAGAGGCTATGTCATCCGAAGGATTCTTCGGAGAGCCGCCAGATATGGCCGTAAACTAGGTATGCACGAACCATTTATCTATAGATTAGTTTCAACGGTTGTCGATATTATGGAGGAAGCTTATCCTGAGCTTAAACAGAGGGCACAGCATACTACACTGGTTATAAAAGCAGAGGAAGAACGTTTTAACGAAGTGCTGGATAGGGGGATTGAAATTTTTGAAAAAATTGCTGAAGAAACGCAAAAAAGAAATCAAAAAATTATATCGGGTGAAGATGTTTTTCGACTATACGATACGTATGGTTTCCCTCTCGATTTGACTCAACTCATGGCAAGAGAAAAAGGTTTAAAGCTTGATGAAAAGGGTTTTGAAAAGTCGTTAGAAAGGCAGAAAAAAAGAGCAAGGGAAGCAAAAAAGTTCTCCATAGTGGAAGAAGAATGGAAAGAAATTTCTTCTGGTTCTGATTCAGAATTTGTCGGTTATACTACTACCACAGCCAAAGCGGAGATTCGTCAAATTCTTCAGTCTGGGGATCGGGTCTCACTTGTTCTCAGCAAAACACCTTTTTACGGAGAGGCTGGCGGTCAGGTAGGGGATACAGGAGAAATTGTAGGGGATGGTTTCAAAATAAAAATAGAGGATACACAGCGACAGGGTGATAAAATCATTCATATTGGTGTTTTCGCGGAGGGGGCCGAGATCAAAAATCCTTTTGTGGAAGCTCGTGTTGAACGTGGTCGAAGGCTTTCTATTGCAAGAAACCACACAGCAACTCATCTTCTCCATAAAGCTTTGAAAGAAGTTCTGGGTGAGCATGTAAACCAGGCAGGCTCACTGGTGGCTCCTGAGCGATTTCGTTTCGATTTTACACATTTTGAACCTGTGACTTCTCAACAGATAGATGAGATTGAACAAATAGTGAATTTCCATATTAGGGAGAATCTTCCTGTTGAAAAGTTTGTTACTACACTGGAGGAAGCTAAAGATAGTGGAGCTACAGCTCTTTTTGGGGAGAAGTACGGAGAAAAAGTCCGAGTAGTTAAAATAGGCAGTTACTCAATAGAACTTTGTGGCGGTACTCATCTGGATAGTACTGGTGAGATAGGTTATTTCCGAATACTGAATGAGGAAGGAGTAGCAGCAGGTGTCCGGCGGATCGAGGCTATTACTGGTGAAGTTGCTGATGAATATCTCAGGAATGAAAAACATATTCTTAAAAAGCTGGAGGAACTTTTCCACTGCAGACAAGAAGAAATTCTCGGGAGGGTTATTGCTTTACTGGAAGAGCGAAAGAATCTGGAAAAGAAAATCAAGAATTTTAAAAAGACTTCGGCTCTTTCCGAAATAGAATCTCTACTTAAAAAAGTAGAGGAAATTAATGGTATAAACGTTGTTTTTTCGCCTGTCCAAGCAACGAGTATTGATGAATTGCGGACTTTTGGTGATAGTCTTAGAAAGCAGTTAAAGTCAGGTGTTGGTGTTCTTGGTACAGTAATGGATAATAAAGTTAATTTTCTTTGTGTGGTTACAGATGATTTGATTAGGAATAAAAGTCTTAAAGCAGGAGACATTGTAAAGGAAGTTGCAAAGATTGTCGATGGAAGTGGAGGTGGAAAACCTCACTTAGCTCTAGCAGGCGGGAAAAATGTCGGTAAGCTAAGCGAGGCTTTGAGCCATGTTCCGGAAATTGTAAGAGGTTTTTTAAAGTGAGCTAAGATGCGTAAAGTTAAATATGGTGCGTTGCCCCGATTGTTTTAAATTTTAGACACTGAATTTATAACACATATTCCTAAGCAGGATTACCAATGACCGTTTATGAAAAACTTTTGATGGCTAAAGAAAAGAATGGAGCTGGATACTTTGTTCTTCTTGATCCTGATAAGCGTTCTATTGAAGGGGTGATTCAGTCGGTTAAACTTTACGAAGAAAGCGGAGTAGACGCCATTTTGATTGGGGGGAGTATCCTTTTTACTACTGAATTTGATGAGATGGTAAAGTCTGTAAAAGAGAGTGTTAATATCCCTGTGATTCTTTTCCCTGGCAGTGGCTCTCAACTTTCAAGATATGCAGATGCTGTTCTTTTTATGAGTCTTATAAGTGGACGGAATCCTCATTATCTTATTGGTGAACAGGTTCTTTCAGCTCCAATTGTGCGTGAACTGGGATTGGAACCAATCTCTACCGGATACATGTTGATAGAATCAGGCAAAATGACTACTGTAGAATTTATGAGCAGTACTAGGCCTCTTCCCCGTGATAAACCTGAGATTGCAGTTGCCCATGCTCTTGCTGCTGAGTATCTTGGAATGAAAATGATCTATTTGGAAGGAGGAAGTGGTGCCGAGCTGTCTGTTCCAAAAGAAATCATTCATGCAGTAAGTCAGGCCGTTTCTATCCCAATAATTGTCGGGGGAGGAATCCGGAAAGCCGAAGCAGCCAGGGAAAAGGTTGAAGCAGGAGCTTCTTTTATTGTTACAGGGAACATTCTGGAAGAAAAAAAAGAAGCCTCTTTTGCCAAATCCTTTGTACAGGCTGTCCATGTGAAAAAGAGGTAAAGAAAGTCAATTATGATAAAAAAAGAATTTATGAATTCTGTAACTAATGGACAACAAATTGACTATTGTGTAATTGGAAATCTTGCTGTTAATGCATATGTTGAACCTGTAGTTAACCTTGATTTAGATTTAGTTGTTGTCGCAGAAAAAAATAGAGGCTTTGCTCGAAGCAGCAGAAAAGATTTTTACTGTAAAAAAATTCCCTCATAGTTTGAATCTCAGCAGCACAAAATCTGATTTACGCTTCCAATTACAACTGTAGAGGATGTTTTAAAAGGCAAAATATGGGCGTACTCCGATGAACAAAGATGGAAGAGTAAACGTCAAAAAGACTTAGCGGATATATTTCGTCTAATTGAAGCATATCCGCATTTACAAAATTTACTGCCAGAATCACTAAGGAACATAATAGACCTTTAAAGAGGATTTCAGGAACGGATAAATGATTGATATTCATGCACATCTTCTTCCACAGGTGGATGATGGCCCCGATAGTTGGGAAAAATCACTAGCTATTCTCCGAAGAGGGATAGAGGATGGAATCAAAGGAGTGGTCTGCACTTCTCATGTACTTAATCGATTGGATGAGGAACTTGAGAGGGAGTTTGTTGGTAAGTTTGAAGAGTTAAAAAAAAGAGTTAAGGAAGAAGATTTAAGAATTTCATTGTGGCTCGGTTCTGAAATTCATTGTAATGCTGAGTTTAATCCTAAATCAAAAATAGCCACGTTAAATGGTAATGGGAAATATGCTCTTTTGGAGTTGCCTCTGGTCGGAATTCCTAATGATGTGGAAGATATATTTTTTCGGCTTTCGGTAGAAGGAATAACAACCATACTCGCACATCCCGAAAGAAATAGCGTTATTGCTGAGAAACTTGAAATCGCTTACAATTTTATTGAGAAAGATGTTCTTTTGCAAAGTAATGCTGGAAGTTTAACAGGTCAGTTTGGTAAGCGTGTCAAGCATACTGTTTTAGAAATGCTGGATCACCGGATGATTCATTTTATAGCCTCAGATTGTCACAGTCCGCACCGGCGTCCCATGATACTTAGTCGAGCTTACAAAATTATAACTCGCCATTATGGAGAAAAAACAGCAGAGGAATTATTTATAGTTAATCCTTACAAAGCTGTAATTGGAGAGGAAATTTCTCCATCTCCTCCGATTCCCATTCATGAGAATCGGAGGAGAAAAAGGTTTTCGAGATTAAAAATTTTCAGGAGTTGACAGAACGTGAACATGCAATCTTCTTTTGTAAAAAAGAGAATCGATGCGAGTGCTCGGATAAAATTAAAAATGGCTGAATCAGAAGTGGTAGAAGCCATTAAAAGAGCTGCTGAATATATTGTCCAGGCACTTCGGTTAGGAGGTAAAGTGCTTCTCTGTGGGAATGGTGGGAGCGCAGCAGACAGCCAGCACATTGCGGCAGAATTAGTAGGAAGATTTAAGTTAGATAGAAATCCATTGGCTGCTGTTGCTCTTACCACAGACAGTTCAATTCTTACCTCAGTAGGAAATGATTACGGGTACCACGATGTTTTTCGTCGTCAGGTAGAAGCTCTGGGAAAGAAAGGAGATGTATTAATCGGAATTACCACAAGCGGAAGTTCTAAAAACGTTATACTTGCCATGCGGGCGGCAAAAGAAAAAGGAATGATAACCGTTGGGCTTATTGGTGAAAAAAGCGAAGCTATGAAAGACATTGCCGATGTTGTTATTTCTATTCCTTCTAAAGAAACGCCGAGAATACAGGAAGCTCATATACTGGTTGGTCATATCATTTGTGAGTTTGTTGAAAGATTCTTTTTTGAAAAAGATTAAATAAGTTTCTTCTTACTATGATAAGTTTTCTCAATACAGCTGTTCTTTTTGGACTTGTAGGTGTGGGGCTTCCTCTACTTATCCACCTTTTTGCCCGGCGTAAGGTAGAGCGGATTCTTTTCAGCAGTGTAAAATTTCTCAAACAGATCCAGAGCCAGCAGATGTGTAGAATAAGAATCAGGCAATTTCTTCTTCTATTCCTGAGGATTCTGGCAATTTTTCTTCTTGTTATGGCTTTTGCCAGACCTACTATCCGTACAACAGGTGTACTGGGAAAAGGTCGAGCTAGAAGCTCTGTGGTTCTTGTAATTGACCGATCAATGAGCATGGCAAGGGATCAACTTTTTCAGAAAGCTAAGCAAAGAGCAGAGTCTGTCTTGAATTTTCTCCATTCTGAAGATCAGGTTTCCCTGATATGGACAGTTTCAGAGGAGGGGAAAAAGCCTTCGTTTACCTATTACGACGATGCCTTGAAGCAGAAGCTTTTGAAGGAAAAAGTTTCCTGGGAAAAAGGTGATCCTTTGAGAAGTGTCAGAGAAGCCATAACGTTATTGTCTTCTTCGCACAACATAAATCGCGAACTTTATATAATTTCAGATTTTCAGG
This sequence comes from uncultured bacterium, assembly GCA_964473625.1. GTDB lineage: Bacteria > Zhuqueibacterota > QNDG01 > QNDG01 > DSAB01 > CAYYPT01. Next base: position 11,041 of record CAYYPT010000017.1, read on the forward strand.
CTACAAATTTTTCCGATCTATTTAAAAGTGATTTCTTTAAAAAATGGGACGGTAAAGTTTTTATTTTGCCGGTTACAAAAAAAATAGATAATGTAGCCCTCTCAGCAGGCGGTGTAGGGAATCGTGTTTTTCAGCCCGGTACCTCGCTTAGTATTTTTGCGGATGTAAAAAATTATGGGGAAGAAAAAGTAACCGATCTTCTGGTCCGGCTTTTTTTAGAAAATCAGGCGGTGGCTCAGAAAATAATTAATATTGACCCGCATCAAACACAGCGTGTATCGTTCCTTGTAGTACCGCATAGAAGAGGATGGGTATGGGGCTCTATTCAGTTTGAAATAGATAATTTTTACCAGGATAACAAATGGTTTTTTACATACTATGTCCCTGAACAAATCAAAGTTCTTTTATTAGGAAAAAACAAAAGCGATGTTCAGCCTATTCAGTTGGCTTTAAATTCTCAGAATGGCAGTGAAAAGATTTACGATATTAAGCAAATGTTTTATGGTAGCAAGTGGATCAAGCAGATTAATAAAGCAGATGTAATTTGTTTTTCAAATTACCCATTTTTTACACCTGAAGAGGCCGATAGGTTAAAACAGTTTGTTGTGGATGGAGGTGGAGTCTTTTTTTTAATGGGTAATGATGTAGATTTACGTAATGTTAATGAATATTTTTGTAACCCCCTGTTGGGAGTATCACTTGGTAATATTGTCTCTTCGGAGATAGAAAAAAATGCTTATCTTACTTTTGGATCAGTTAATTTTAATCATCCTATTTTTGAGGGAGTGTTTGAGAAAGGTAAAAAAAATATCAGGTCCCCTCATTTCTTTAAGATAGTGGAAATAGCCGGGAAAATTCCCCATCAAATAATATCGCTGAGGAATGGGAAACCCTTTCTTGTGGAGAAGAGTACTGGCAAAGGGAAAGTATTTTTATCGACAAGCGGAATTGAAGAAAGATGGTCTGATTTGGCATTTTCTACCATTTTTGTTCCAATTATTACGCGCAGTATCATTTATCTTTCAAGTTCTTTACCCATGAATACCAAGAATGTGACTGTTGGGGATAAAATCATTCTGTCAAGAAATGTTGGAAATTTAAGTGCAAAATACCATGTAGAAAAACCCACAGGCGAAAATATTTTTATACTTCCCGAAGTAAAAGAAGAGAAAGTGAAACTGATTTTACCCAGAGCAGAAATACCCGGAATTTACCGATTCTATTCCGGTAAGGTTCTTATAGGAATACGAGCAGCTAACATAGATCCGGGGGAATCTGATTTCCGTTTTATCACAAAAAGAGAAATAGAAAAAAACTTCTCAAAAAATCATGTAAAGGTAGTTGAAGAAAACGAATCATTGAAATCTATTGTTTCTCGGGCAAGATGGGGAAGGGAACTGTGGCGTGAGGCGCTTCTTTTAAGCTTGATTGTTCTGGTGCTTGAAATGGTGATTGCAAAGGAGTGGAGGAAATCATGAAAAAGATAGGAAGAAATGATCCATGCCCCTGCGGGAGTGGCAAAAAATATAAAAACTGTTGTATGAAGAAAGATGTTGCTACTGATTCTCTCTGGCGCAATCTCAGGGAAATCAATGATAAGCTGGTGAACAGGTTGTGGGACCATTTATACACTTTCTATCAGGATAATATTATCATTGAAGCCTGGTCAGAATTTATGTTAAATGAAGTAGAGGATCCTGATCCTGAGATTTCTCACGAGCAGGCTTTCTTACCGTGGCTGTTTTATAGTTATTTACCTGATGAAGAAGATTTACTTGTAGAAGGGAAAGACCTGGAAAATTATGAAGATTTTACTATTGCCGAATCGTATCTTGCCGTACATGAGTCTGAGTTGTCTGATTTGGAGATTAAATTTATTGAGGCTGTGGTCAATCACCCGTACAGTTTTTATGAAATATTGGAATGTGAACAGGGCAGGGGATTTAAGCTCAGAGACATTTTTTTAAGAAGAGAAGTATATGTAACGGAACGAAAGGGATCGCAAAATGCTCGGAAGGGAGATATTCTCTACGCCAGGGTGATCCAGATTGATCATGTTGGTATGATTGTTGGCTCCGGTAGTATGTTTTTTCCACCGGGATATAAAACCGATATTATTTTACTGAGAAGAGATATCCGTTCTCAGACTGGCACTATTGAACTTTCTGATTTGTTTGACTGGGAGGAAGAAATTAGGCAACTATATTTTGAGCTGTACACAGCACTGATAACTCCTCCCCAGTTGGTCAACACTGATGGTGATTCTATTTGTTTTCACGAACTCTATTTTGATATTGATTCTCCCCGGATTGCTTTTGATAAATTGAAGAGTCTGGCTCTAATTGTAGATGAAAAGGAACTTCTAAAGGAAGCAAAGTTTGATGAAAAAGGCAATATAAGGAGTATTGAATTCTCATGGCTAAAGCGGGGGAACAAAGCTGTAAAAAGCTGGGACAATACGGTTCTTGGGCATGTTGTGATTGATGGAAATCGATTAACAGTTTCTGTAAATTCGAAGGAAAGAGCGAAAATAATTAAAAGAAAGGTCGAATCTCTGTTAAAAGAACATGTAAAATATAGAACAACCAAAGTACAGTCTATTACATCTCTGATGAATAAAGTGGAAGAAGGCACAGGAGAAATATATCGAGAAAAACAAAAGTTTTTAGAAAGTCAGGCAGAATATCAAGAAATCATAGATGCAAACTTGAGCAAGCACTGGAATCATTGGATTTATGAAAAACTTCCGGCACTCGGAGGCCAAACTCCGATAGAAGCGGTTAAAGACCCTGATGGGCGAGAGATGGTAATTGCACTGCTTGATCAGTTCGAACGCAACGATGAAAAACAGCCGCCCCATAAAAAACAGCATAAATACATTGTTCGTGTGCGGCAAAGGCTTGGGCTTATTTAAATCCTTAATTTGTCTGTTACTTCGCTGTATTAAATAGCAATTGTGGTGAAAGGAATTTATTGAGTCAAATTTATGATTAAGCTGATAATGTCACAACCAAAAAAAGAAAAAGCCATACTGGTAGGTGTGGTTTTACCAGGTATGGTTCAAAGACAGGAAAAGGAAAGTTTGGATGAACTGGCTTCCTTGGCCGATACAGCCGGAGCCGAGGTAGTAGCCCGGATCATGCAGGATCGGCATGTGATAGATTCTGCTACGCTTATTGGTGCAGGCAAGGTGCATGAAATTTCTAAAATGGTTATTGATACGGGAGCCAGGGTTGTTATATTTGATGTAGATTTAACCCCAGTCCAGATGAAAAATCTTGAGCGAGAAATCAACCGAAAAGTTGTAGATCGAAGTGGATTAATTCTTGATATTTTTGCCCAGAGGGCAAGAAGCAGAGAATCTCAAATCCAGGTGGAATTGGCTCAGCTTCAATACCTTCTTCCCAGGCTTACTCGTAAATGGACTCATCTTTCTCGTCAGGAAGGCGGAATAGGAACAAGAGGACCTGGTGAAACCCAGCTTGAAGTAGATCGTAGAGTAATAAGGAGGCGAATAAAGCATCTGAAAGAAGAACTTAAAAAAATCGAACTCCAGCGGAGCGTACGGAGAAGAAAACGAAGGAGTTTTAAAAAAGTTGCTCTTGTCGGTTATACTAACGTAGGTAAATCCAGTTTACTTAATGTATTGGCCGATACAGAGGTTTTTGTGGAGAATCGGCTTTTTGCTACTTTGGATGCTACGATTCGCGCAATGGTGCTGGAGAATCATAGAAAAGTTCTTCTTATTGATACTGTTGGATTTATTAGGAAGCTCCCCCCCCATTTAGCAGCATCATTTCGGAGTACCTTAGAAGAAACTATTGAGGCTGATCTTTTGCTCCATATTGTTGATATAAGCCATCCCGGATTTGAAGAGCAAATTGATTCGGTGCAGGGGGTGCTTGCGGATTTAAAAATTCTCGATAAGCCTATGATTACTGTTTTTAATAAAGTAGATTTACTTCAAGATCGGCGAATAGTTTCTCTTTTGAAGCGGCGTTTCCCGGTTGCAGTGTTTACATCGGCTGTTAAGGGAATAGGTTTGGAATCGCTTCGTAATGCAATTGTGAAGTTTCTGGAAGAGGAAGAGGTAGAAGGAGAAGTGCGGATTCCTTTTGAAAAATCGAAGACAATTGCAGCAATTTATAATATGGCCAAGGTACTCAGTAAGGAATACGAAGATGGAATGGTAGTGATTCATTTTCAGGCAACACCAAAAAATCTTAGCCAGATTTATGCATTTACAAAAGGTTGAAAACTCGATATGAATACTGATTATAAATAAGGCAGGTTTAAAGCAAAGGAGTATGCTATGAAACGGAAAATTTTAAAAGATATTTTATTTTTTGTCTTTTTCCTTCTGGTTATGGAGATAGTGATTCCTACAAATGTCAGAGCGCAGGATTGGTGGGATGAAGATTTTGATAGAGGCAAACGCAGTTCTTTTGATATACGCTACAACAGAGTAGAAGGATTGTATGCAGGCATTAAAATAAAAAAAGAATACTGGCGTAAGCGTTATCCTTCAAAACCTTTTCTTTATGGTTTCGGCGGGTATAGTTTAGCCTCAAAGGAGTTTCAGTATCAAGCTGGTTTTGAAAAGGGTTTTTTGTTTGGTGAATATCGCCTGGCTTTTGGGGGAGAAACACACAAGATGATAGATACCCCTGATCGGTGGATTAT
>CAYYPT010000017.1:15823-17500 GCA_964473625.1 uncultured bacterium
TGGCTTTTGGGGGAGAAACACACAAGATGATAGATACCCCTGATCGGTGGATTATTCCCGATCACGAAAATTCCCTTGCAGCTTTCTTACTGAAGGAGGATTTTCAGGATTTTTTTCTCAGGGAAGGAAGTAGTGGTTATATTGTACAGAGTTTTACTCGTGTCTTCAGTCTTTCAATGGCATATTACTATGATGTTTTTGATTCTCTTAAAAAAAATACCAATTGGTCGTTATTTGGTGGCAAAAAATATTTTCGTGAGAATCCTGCTATGCCTTCTGGTGTGATTAGAAGTGGAGTGGTGAGGCTCGTTGTTGATTCCAGAAACAGTACAAGAAAAACGACGAGTGGATGGTATATTCAGATTGAAGGGGAGCACGCAGGGAACGAATTAAAAGGTGATTTTAACTTTGACCGTTTGTTGGTGGACATCCGGCGATATCAACCGCTGGGATTTGAGGCAGGTGTAGATTTTAGAATTCGTGTAGGAACATCTCATGGACGGTTACCATGGCAGCGGAGTTATCATCTCGGCGGTCTCAGTACACTCCGAGCATTTCCCTACAAGGCTTTTCCGGCTGGTCCCATGAATCCAGGTGGGAATAGAATGGTTCTGGCACAATTAGAGTATCGGATGGGGAATCAGGATTTACCAGAGGAGCTTGATATGGGAATCTTGGACTATTTTAACTTGATTCTTTTTACTGATGTTGGTTGGGTTGGCAATGCGGGAATTGAACATGGTTTTTTTAAAGGATTTGATGGTTTATCTTTTTCAAATATGAAAAGCGATGTTGGAATTGCGCTGGCGAATAGAAGCGGAAGTATGCGATTCCAGATAGCCAGGAGAACAGATACGTCGAGAAAACCGTTTGTTTTTTCGTTTAGGATTAATCGACCATTTTAAGGAGGAACGAATTGGTAACTTTCCCTCTGTTATTTTCGTAAATAGTTTAGTAGGAGAAAAATATAGTGATAAGAAAGATTACTTGTTTATTAGTTCTATTTCTATGTAGTTTTTATATAAGTGTTTCTGGAGGAGAAGATGAAACCATCCAGAAAGCTGTGCAGCTTTTTAAAGAATCCCATTTTGCAAAGGCCAAGGAGATTTTTCAATCTTCTCTGAAAAAGGATCCGAATAATTCAGAAGCTGCTTTCTATTTAGGCCGAATTTATCTTGTTGAAGACAGTCTGGAAAAAAGTATTAAATATTTGAAAGAGGCCGCTGTGCTGGATGGGAACAGTTCTGAGAATCATCACTGGCTGGGTATTGCCTATGGACAGAAAGCACAGAAAGCAGGGTTTCTGAAGAAAGCGGGTCTGGCAAAGAAAATGAAAAAAGAGATAGAAAGAGCTCTGGAACTTGATCCTGATAATGTGGATGCACACTTTTCTTTAATGCAGTATTATCTCTATGCACCGGGTTTCATGGGTGGGAGTGTGGAAAAAGCCAGAGAACAGGCAGAAGAAATTAAAAAACGAGCTCCTCAACAAGGGCATCGCGCCTTTGTTTTGATTTACGAAAAAGAGAAAAAGTATTATCTGGCAGAGAAAGAATATCTGTCAATGATCGATGCTGATCCTGAAAATTTAATCTTGCAGTATGAAATAGGATATTGGTATCAGCGGACCAAACAGTATGATAAAGCCTTTAGGATTTTTGAAACAATACTAAAGAT
>CAYYPT010000017.1:17600-24758 GCA_964473625.1 uncultured bacterium
AGCGGACCAAACAGTATGATAAAGCCTTTAGGATTTTTGAAACAATACTAAAGATGGACCCAGAGGAAATGAATGCTTACTACCAGATTGGAAGGACAGCAGCTTTGTCAGGTAAGAACTTGAGTCGGGGAGCGGAATGCTTAAAAAAGTATCTACAAACTCCGCCGGAGAAAAACAATCCTTCATTTGCCTGGGCGCATTATAGACTGGGTATGATTTATGAGAAAGGAGGAAAACTCAGTCTCGCGAAGCAGGAATATCAGATAACTTTGTCGTATGATGTGAGTTATGAAGAGGCAAAAAAAGCTTTAAAAAGATTAAAATAACAAATTAGTGGTTATAAAATATTGTGGTCAAGAAGGAGGTTACTGTAAGAAAAGTTCTTCGTGAGATTTTTTTTCTTAATTTTTCCTGTTTCAATTCTTCTGGGACAAAATGGTTCTTATAAAAACGTGGAGAAGAAATTTTTCCTTTATATTACGCCTGGGTTGGGTCAGCTTACAATTGAACGTGAATAAGAAAAGAACTAAAATAAATTAAGGAGTAGAACTATGAGAAAAGAGAAGATTTTTGTAATAGTATTTTTTCTCCTTGGATTGAGTCTTTCAGGAAGAACGCTCTCAATGGAAATCAGCAGAGTGGAAGAAAAGACTTTTAAACTTTCTCCGAATGGTAGTGTTTCACTAACGGCTGACGAAGGAAGTATTATGGTAAAGACCTGGGAGAAAGACGAAGTCTATCTAAAAATGACAAAAAGAGCCTGGGGCCGTAATAGGCACGAAGCAGAACGGTTGTTAAACGAAATACAGGTCCAAATATATAAAGATGATGATCATTTAGTAATCAAAGAGTTAGACCATGGAAGGGGCGAACATTTTAACTTCTTTGATCTTTTTGATGGTAATTTCTGGCGTGAGAAGGGCTGGAGAAGGGGAGTGGTTGATTATGAACTTACAGTACCCCGTAAAGTTCGACTTAGGCTCAAAGCAGATGAAGGAGATGTGGAAATATTGGAAGCAGCAGGAGAATTAACCATAGATGTCGATGAAGGAGATGTGAAACTGGAGAGAGTTAGTTCTGAAAAAATCCAAGTTAACGTTGATGAGGGGGATGTCAAGATTTATGGTAATGATAACAAAAGTCAAACATTTTGTAGTGTGAATACAGATGAGGGAAGAATTCTGGTTGAAGACGGTATGTTTGAAGAGTTAAGTCTCAGGGCTGACGAAGGTGATATTGTACTGAGAAACATTAAAGCAAGCCATTTTTTGTTGAGTTCAGATGAAGGAGATATATGGGTAGATTTTCAACCAATAGAGAACGGTGTTTATCGTATGAGAACCGATGAAGGTGATATAGAAATTTTTCTCCCGCCGGATGTTTCACTTCGGGTACGTATGCGAACAGAAGAAGGAAATATCGAATCAGATTTTAATCTACCAGTCATAAAAAGGAATGATGGGGAAGTGATGGAAGGAGTGATTGGTCATGATGGCGGAGTGCTTAAAGCATACACAAATGAAGGAGACATTTTTTTAGGAAAGCAATAGAAGGGAGTGTTCGTGAAGAGGGATCTAATTATGTTTTTTGAGAAAAAATAAGGAGGAATTTCTGGTGAGAAAAAAACAATATCAATTTGTGTTGATGTCTGTTCTGATTTTTGGATTGTTTGGTTTTCTCCATGCAGATACTCTTTCCAAAGAATTCAGACAGAGTTTTCACTTTCCACAAGGTGGACAGGTTGATCTCAGCAACGTTAATGGTAAAATTGCTGCTGAATCATGGAACGTAGATTCTGTCGAAATTTATGCAGTGATCAAAGTGAAGGCCAGAAACCGCGAGGATGCAGAAGCGTTTATGAAGAAGGTTAAGATTGTGATCGATAACCAGGCCAACCACTTGATAATCGAACCTGATTATCCCAAGAGAAAAGGAGGAGGATTACTCGACTGGATTTTTGGTAGAAGGGTTGAGGTGAAAATTGATTTTTTTATAAAAATTCCCACACGAACTAATCTTTATCTTAAGTCTGTGAACGGAAGTGTGGATGTGGCTGATGTAAAGGGAAAGTGCAGGTTGAGAACAACAAATGGTAAGATTAAAGCAGAAGGGATAGAGGGTTCGGTTAATGCCTATACGGTTAATGGTACAATTAAAACCAGGCTTACTAAAGTCGATCCTGAAAATGACATGTCATTCAAGACTGTCAATGGTGCAATTGAACTTTATCTTCCCAAAACTGTCAGGGCAAATATTAAAGCTTCGTGTGTAAATGGTGGAATATCAACAGATTTTCCGCTTGAAGTTACAGGAAAATTTAATAGCAAACGTTTGGAAGCTACTCTCAATGGAGGGGGTGGATTAATCAATCTTCGCACGGTGAATGGCAGCATACATATTTACAAAGAGGAATAGAGAAATGGAACGAAAAAAGACCAATCTCATTTGGGGGAGTTTTTTAATTGTTATAGGCATTATTTTTCTTATAGGTACTCTCAGCAGTGTAGGTATGGAAAAAATATGGCCAATTTTTCCTCTTACCGTTGGTCTGGCTTTCTGGGTTGGCTATTTTTATGATAGAGATAATCCAGGTCTTCTCATGCCGGGTTCTATTTTGATAATTATCAGCATTCTTTTTTTCTATTGTACTTTTTCCGACTGGCGTCGTATGGATACTCTCTGGCCGCTTTTCATAATAGCTCCTGCAGTAGGATTTTTTGCGATGTATTTTGGTGGGACTAAAGATCAGGGACTGTTACTCCCTGGTGGTATACTTTTGGGAGTGGGTATTGTTTTTCTCCTGTTAAGTTCGTGGTTGGGAAATTACTGGCCTATTTTTGTCATTATTGCAGGTCTTGTCCTGATTGCACTGCAAGGGTTGCCGGGTAAGAAACAGAAAAAGGAGAGAACTTCATAGCTTTCAGTTTCTCATGAGCTGGGTTTGGGTGGTTCCAGCAACTGGTCATTACAGAGATCACTGGTGGTAATTTCTGTAATGGTATTTTATCAGGATTATACTCTCCACTTTTCCAGTTCAGAATCAGGAATTGGTGTGCCTAAAATAGTACCTTCTTTTCCGTTTCCTTTATATTTAATTCTGAGGGGAGAGCTCTTGTTGCCACTGGAGTACCTTGCTGTGATCCCAGCAATAAGTTTAATCTCACTTTCATATTTTATCCCCACAGCAAGAACTAATGGTCCCTGATGATCCAGTGGATAAAAGACCCATCGTCCTGATTGAAAAGCTTCGAGAGATAGATTATCCTTTTCATCTCTTCCCACAATAACTTGAAGATTGTCCTTCGGCCAGAAATGACGACCGAATCTCAAAAGTTTTAATTCTTCTACAGTAATTTCCTTTTTCTGTTTGTGTGAGAAAAGGCTTTTTACACGTTTGGCATACCCCGGATCTGTAAGAATGCAGCCCACCCCTGGTTGTGAATAATGGGAAATACCGAGTTCTTCTGCCATGGCGAGCTGCGGTTTACGGGAGCGGCCGGAGAGTCCATACAACTTATTCCGATCTATCCATCCTTTTTCTTCTGGCAAGGTAGGTGGCAAAAGTTTTGCCGAAAGTGGTCGGAGGATACGACCTTTTAATCCTGAAGCTTTGTCAATGTGAAAAAGTGTTGGTTTGTTCTGTGTCATAGGACGCTGTCCTACAATCTCACCAGTAACTATAAACTGAGCACCAATTTGCATCATCATTTTTTGTGCTTTGTGAAGCATATGGAGACGGCAATCAATGCAAGGATTTATTTGAGAACCATAACCGTGTTCAGGATTAATAAGAATATCAAGAAAATCTTCAGAAATGTCCACAATGGACACTGGAATATTCAGTGGGCCGGCAGTTTTTTCTATTTCCCTTTCCCGATCTTCTTTATTTATAGAATCAAATTGGAAAAAGAAGTGAACTCCCTGAACATCTATGTCTAAATCCTTCACAATTTTTGCTGCCAGTAGACTATCCAGCCCCGAAGAAATTAAAGCCACTGCTTTTACTTTTGTTTGAAGGAGTGTCATATTCCAAGTGTTTTCTTTGCTTCTGGACTTAATCTTTCGGGAGTCCAGGGTGGATCCCAGACAACTTCCACATTAACTTTTCCTACACCTTCTATTTCTTCCAGTTTTCTTTTTACATCTTCTGCTAAAAACTGTGCCATAGGACATCCACGGGCAGTAAGGGTCATTTTTACTTTTACATCGTTCTCATCTATCTGAATATCGTATATTAACCCAAGATCGACAACATTGATGGGTATTTCAGGGTCATAGCAATTCTTTAAAGTCTCTACAACTTTTTCTTTTGTCAGCATAAACGTATACCTCCTTTTTGGGATTTCTATTTCTCGCTGGTTGTTTACAGTCATTGGCTGCAACGCAGACAGGAAAACTTATTTCTCCTTCAGCCATCTATTAAGCCATCCAATTACAGTATCATGCCAGAGAATAGAATTGTGTGGTTTTAGTACCCAGTGGCTTTCATCAGGGAAATATAACAGCTTGCTTGGAATACCAAGGCGCTGCAGAACAGTGAAGGTAGAAAAGCCCTGGGTGTCTACCACCCGGAAATCTTTTGCACCGTGAATTACAAGCATTGGAGTTTTCCAGTTTTTTACAAAGTTAACAGGATTTTGTTTTTCATAATTCTCTGGGCTAGTCCATGGAGTTCCGCCGTGATCCCACTCCGGGAACCATAGTTCTTCAGTGTCAAAGTATGCCATTCGTTCGTCTAAGTTCCCATCATGGTTCACAAGACAGCGGAAGCGGTCGGGCCAATTTCCTGCAATCCAGTTTATCATGTAACCACCGAAAGAGGCGCCCAGAGCTCCTACTCTGTTACCATCCATCCATGGATATTTTTTTAATGCTGCTGCCAGACCTTTCTGAAGATCCACGAGTGGCTTTCCGCCCCAATCTTCTCTAATGGCATCTGTAAAGGCCTGTCCATAACCAGTAGAACCATGAAAATCTATCATAACAGCAGCGTACCCCGCACCTGCATAAGCTTGGGGATTCCAGCGGTAGTGGAAATGGTTTCCAAAAGAACCCTGAGGTCCACCATGTATGAGAAAAGCTACTGGGTATTTCTTTTTCGGATCAAAATCCACTGGTTTCACTACATAGCCGTAGACTGTTTCATTATTCCATCCCTTGAAGGAAAACTGTTCATAATCACCCATCCGGGCCTCTGCAATTTTTTGGGCATTTATTTTTGTAATCTGACGGACATCTTTACCATCTGGTTTAACAGAGTAGAGTTCTACCGGTGAACAGAAGTTGTCCAGGCCATAGACTATTCTATCACCTGCTACACCAGGAGAACTCACATAACCTTCCTTTACTACAGTGTGAACTTTCCCTGCTTTTACATCTATTGAAAACAAAGAACGCTGTCCTAAATTTTCTGCTGTGACATATATTGTCTTGCTGTTTTTTGACCAACAGAGAGAAATTGGGGAACGGTCCCAGTTTTCTGTGAGGATTCGTTCTTTACCATTAGGCCAGTCTCTTAAAACAATTCTATAGCGGTCAGATTCATAACCTGGTCGCTTCATTGCTAAGTAGGCAAGTGTTTTACCATCGGGTGAGAAAACGGGGGTAGTATCCCATGCCTTGTTTTTTTCTGTCAGACATTGTGGTTTTTTTGAACCATCAATGGGGACAAGATAAAGGTCAAAATTTGTAGACCATGCTTCTTTGCGTCCAGCATTTCGAGTTGTGAAAATTAGACCTTTGCCGTCGGGTGTAAAGGTTATTTCTTCTGGACCGCCGAAAGGCCTGGAAGGAGTATCTGCATCCATTCTCTTCATAAGATCCAAAGGATCTCCTCCACTTACTTTCATAACAAAGAGATGCGAACGCCGTCCATCTTCCCATGTGTCCCAGTGCCGTATAAATAACCTGTCGAAAATTTTTCCACTTGCTTTTCGGTTTTTGATTTCATCTAATTTCTGTTTTGTTTTTTCTGGAGAACTGCCTGGGAAAACTCTCATTGTAAAAGCAATGTGTTTGCCATCGGGAGAAACTATAAGATTGTTAATATCAAGCGGTTGTTTGGTAATCTGCTCTGCTTCTCCGCCGTCTACTTTTATGCGCCAGACCTGTGAAGATCCGGACCTGCTGGATAGAAACCATATTGATTTTCCATCAGGCGCCCAGCGGGGATTAAGATCATTTTCAGGACTGGTGGTCAGTCTGCGGAGATTTTTCCCCTCCACATCTACCAGCCAGAGATCAGTTCTCCCCCGATTTGCCTCAAGATCAGTTGTTCTAACCACAAAAACAATCCATTTATTGTCCGGCGATACCTGTGGGTCAGAAATCCGATCCATTGCCAGCATGTCATGAACAGAAAACAGATGAGTTGCCCCCTGGGATTTTGATGAAACTATCCCCAGAGTAATAAGTAAAACGATAGAACTTAAAATCGGGAAAATACGCATGGTTTTTTCCTCCCTTAGATTATATTGATGCCATATTTATTCTTACCTCACAATTCTTTTTGCTCCGATCGAGCGTTTTTTATAGTATCTGCTGTTTAATTTTGACATGACAACTCCTCTGGAGCTTGAAGCGTGTATAAAATAACCATTCCCCATATAAATGCCTACGTGTGAAATCTTGTTCCTTTGTTTTTCTGCAAAAAATACCAGGTCACCTATTTTGAGATTTTGGATAGGGATTGGATGTGCTCTTTTGTAAAGTTGATAGGTGTTGTGAGGGAGTTTTATTCCGTATACATCATTGTAGACTCGCATGACAAGTCCTGAACAGTCCATGCCGTAACGGTTTGATCCACCAAACCTGTATGGTGTTCCAAGAAATGTTTTAGCATAGTGCCAGAGTTCTCTTTTTTTTTGATTCTCGAAATTAGGAGGAGTCGATCTGTTTAAGTATCCGCCGCAGGAGCTGAAAAGAGAATTCAATAGAATTAAAAATATAGAGACAAAAAAGTATGAAATTCTGATTTTATTTCTATCTGTATTGTTAAAATTCATTTTTTCCTATGTGTAACTTTATCAATTCGTATCTCGTAAAATATAAACAATAGCTGTTAATAAAGTCAAGCAAAATAATGCCCTGTCGTAAATAATTTTACTATCGCATTGACTCAAAAATAAAGTAACTTTAGAGGGATTGAACTTTTTTAAA
>CAYYPT010000018.1:0-9524 GCA_964473625.1 uncultured bacterium
CTACAGTCGTTTGCAGGTAGACGTGGTAATATCTAAACTTTTGTAACCTGCCCATGGTGTTCCCAACAATAATTGGTACCTGCCTGTTTTATTGATATATTCCCAAATATACCAGCAAATCTTTATTCTCGTATATCTTATCACATACAATAACTCATCAAGGGCGTTTATATTTTGTCCCCAGTGATATGGGGTAATAACTTTCAGGATGGGAACCAAAGAATTCTCCTTGTTTGAAAACAGCATCCAAGGATTTTTATCTACGTAAAGCTGCTTTGGAAAAAATATACTTCGGGATGTCTATATTAAATTGAATATTTTCGATGAGAAACTCTGTTCCTCCACCTTTCTTCAGCATGTCCTTGAAAAAAATCCTCTTAGCGTACCATCTCCCCTGAATTTTAGCTATGTTTTTAAGCTCCATCTTTTTGAGAAGCTTACCGCTTTTGGCGAATAATTCTTCCTTCAGAGGGATTAATCTTTTTTGATCAATCCACATTTTTCGGGAATGATAAGCCACACCTTCTGTTTTTGCCACGAGCTGCAGCACCCAGCATGGACGCTCATCCACAGTATCCGTTCCAATTACAGTTGCATTATAATGATGTGTGAGTTTTGGATCTTCCATCATGTCTTCATAGGACAGGTCTGAACCCATCAATGATTGATGCAGCATGTGACCGGCAATTTGAATAGTTCGATCGGCAGACGGAGAATAAATCCAGAGTTTCTTCCCCAGTTTTAACATTTTTGTTCCCTTCTCCCGTGGTGGGGCAAGATACTCGGTAAAAGCATTTTCCTCCCCTTCTGTCCAGGACTTTGATTTAATTGTGCGACTACCGCGCCGGCCGTGTATTATCATCTTTGAGGTGACCACGCGCGTTCTCGCTGTCATGTTCTGATCTACTTTTTCCAAAATTGCTTCACCAGATGGTATCTGTGCAACGAGAGAAGTCGCCGATATTAAAATCATCGAGAGAATAATTCGTTTCATTTTTACCAACCTTTAATTATGCTTCCAGTTCTCTGAAAAGCTGTGCAGTTTTTCTCTTATAAATCCCAACGCCTGAGAGTGCAGTCCCGAGTATGACGGAGAAAAGGCCTGGGAAAAATCCAATATAGTAGCTTTCTGGTGTAATTTGTGTCCTCATTACATTGGAGAGCATCATGGTCGAATTCTTCATAAGCGAACTAGCATCAAATCCTTTCATCTGGACATAATAGGAAAAACCAAGACCAATAGCTGTTCCGATAATAGAACCGACAAGCCCAATCAACGTTGACTCCAGAATCATCGATGCGTAAACATGGCCTTTACTTTCACCAATGGCCAGTCGGACACCTATCTCTCCGTAACGCCTGAGCCCACCTATCAATCCAGCATTCCATAAAACAATAGACATAGCCAACACAAAAATGAACACAAGTATGCCAGAAAAACTTCCGACCATATCAAGATATTCTCCCAGATCATTCTGCTCCCTGAGTGTGAACATAACAGGTGCAAATTCATCACTGGAATTAGAAAAGCGGGACTGAAAACTATTTTTGATTTCTGCGGCCTTTGCATCATTATAGAGATGGTTCTTAAAAAAGCCCAGAATTTCACCCGCAGCATCATTCATGTCAAGAGCAAGTCTGGCATCTTTAATATCAAGTATCATTGCACTTCGATCCATGGGGGCAACACCAAACTCCACTGTTCCGGCAAGGATAAAATTTTGTATAGCCATACTCCCGTACATAGTGGAACTTAGCAAGGTGACTTTGTCACCAGGCTTGATGCCCAGCTTTGCAGCAAAATCCTCACTGATTAGAATTTGGCCGGGTTTGTCCGGCAAATGACCACGGACAATAGCTTTTTTGATATTTAGCACTGCAATTTCGGGTGTGTTTTGCGAAAGTAGATCTACACCAAGTCCCATAACTGGCCCTTGTGATCTGGTCTCGCCTTCTTTGTCTGGCGCATCAAGAAGCCCTCCAAATCGAATGCGACTTACCCATGTTATATCAGGATATTCTTTTCTTAAATCATTCAGCAGTGCGTGAACACCAAGTATTGCCAGATCGTTGGGCATCTGATCTTCATTCTCGGCATAGGCTTTTGTCATTATCTTGACGTGTCCTGTCATAAAATTCGCATTGGACCGGATGACATCACTTAAAACACCACCGAGCCAGTCGTGAAGAAAGACTGTTAGCATTACACCGGCTGTAACCACCATGATTGGAAACAAACTTCTGGATCGATCTCGTAGCAAACCTTTCATTAAAAACTTGATCATTCATTCTCCTCAGGGATACCATCTCTTGAAAAAATGGCATTCCAACATTAAAAGGTTTACCCGAATTAACGGATAAGGAATCCATTTATAGCTGTCTTCGGTTATCTGAATAGAATGTTGTTTACGTACGGAACATTGCTTATCCGTTAATTCGGGGTTTACTAAACTTCACTAAGATAGTATTAAAATCTCTTTCTATCCACCATCGGTAAAAGTCCAGTTAATAGTTAATTTTTCCTCTAATTGCATCAGTAGGTTTTAATTTTGATATTCTCCTCGTCGGGATAAAGCTTACAATGGTTACAGTGATAAAAACGAGCGCCACAGTCCCGAGTATCAACCCAGCACTGTAAGACGGAAAGATTCTGTTTGCAATGTTCAAACCGTAACTGTCTGCAACCTTGGGCATGGCAAACCCTTTCACAGCAAAAAATATGAGAAGTGGAATACCATAAACCGCAGCAACCAGAGCAGCCAGCACCCCGTGCATGGCACCTTCAAGAGTAAAAAGTCGAATAACCTGACTCCTTGTCATGCCCAGAGCAATAAGTGTTCCTATTTCTTTCCGCCGACGGAAGATTGAGAAAACCTGTGTATCGAAAATTGCCAGCATGGCCAAAAAAAGAAGCAATATATACAGGACCGACGAACCAGCTGTTTTGGATTTAATAAGCTTTGTAACTTCCTGGAGCAAATAATCTTGATTCTTAAACATCCACCCATCAGTATTGCCTACAACATCAGCATTTTTATCTGCAACTATTATTGTTGCTTCATCTTTCATTTGCATCATTTTGCGAAGTCGTTTTAACGGAACCCACATCTGTCCATTATCCACAGTTCCCACATTGGTCTTCATTATATAAACAATTTTTGCTTCCGCAGCATCAAAAGTTCCACTCACCTCCCTCCAGCGAACAGTGACAAAATCCCCTTTTTTGAGGCGAGTACTTTTAGCCATACGAGTACCAATAACGGCTGGAATCTCCTCAATATTTGTTCTCAAATATTGCGAAGGGATCTTCAATATTTTCTGCTCAGGGTCTATTCCTTTGAGTAATACACTCCTCATGCGACCTTCTGGATAGATTGTTGCTTGAGCAATGAGAATAGGAGTAAGAAAACCTGTTTTTATCCCTGTTTTCAATGGTTGCGGTGGTACTCCGTGGCTCTCCTGGATGGTAAAAGGATCGTAGGGATCGTATGATTTATGCCAGTACTGTCCACCTCCAACCTCCCATTCAATCATATCCCGACGTGCCTGTTTGTTCCATCCTTCTAACAACCCTTGCGTCCAGATAATGACTACAAATGATAAGGACAAAACTACAACATTCAACCACGTCCTTAAACCCGCACCAACAAGATTGCGATAAGCCAATTTTACTGTAATCATGTTTTCTCCTGTTTGGTAAAGGAAAGGCCGAAAAACGGAAACCGGGAATGAGAGACGACCGGTTTTAAAATCTCTTTTTTTCTCGTTTCGATTAATCTATACAGTTTGGACATCAAGATTAGCATTATTCGGTCTCCAGTCTCCTGTCTCCTGTCTCCGGTTATCTCCTTCCCTTATTTCATCTTTAACAACCTTCCCATCTATCAGTAAAATCTTTCTGCGAAGATACTGAATGACCTTCTCATCATGTGTGGCGAAAATAAAAGTGGTTTTTAGTTTCTGGTTAAGTTTTTCCATTGTCTGCAGAATGTTGTGGGAATTAGCTGCATCGAGATTTGCTGTAGGCTCATCAGCTAAAACGATCTCGGGTTTTTTTACCATGGCCCTTGCAACAGCTACTCTCTGGCATTCCCCACCAGAAAGCTGTGCGGGCTTATATTTAATTTTATCAGAAAGTCCCACCCATTCCAATGCATCAAGAACCGCCCTCTTACGCTGGGCAGAGGACATTTTTAGAAGCAGCAAGGGGAATTCAACATTCTCAAAAACTGTGTAAACTGGTAGCAGATTATACGTCTGGAAGATAAATCCAAGGTATTTGTTCCTGAGATCGGCAGCTTTTTTATGTGATAGCTCCCCGACTGAATGCCCGAGTACAACAGTTTTTCCTTCGGAAGGTGTATCCAGTGAACCAATGATGTTGAGTAGAGTGGTTTTACCCGAACCGCTGGGTCCCACAATACCTGCAAATTCTCCTTTACCAAAACTAAGATCAATTCCCCTGAGCGCCGTAAATTCACCCCGGCCAATAGGAAATCTCTTTACAAGTCCTTCGATCGAAATAATTTTAGAATTTTGCATACTGGATTATCCTCCAATGTTAACCAGTCAATAATTAAAAACTGCCATGAATTGGATTCCTTTCCCGGCAAAAAGATTTCCTTCTGTCAGATTCTGATAGATTTGAAACTTTTCAGGATTCCAGAATCCAATCAAATAAAAGCTCCATTGATCAAGCGTGTGCTGAAAATTAATGAACCGGTACCAACCACTACTTTTCCGATCGTGATAAAGCATCCCAGTTACTGTATCCAGAAGCGATAAGGGATAATTAAATAATAACGCTGAAAAAGAACGTTTTTCTTGACTGCCAAAAATTCTCTCCGAAGTCTCAAAGATAAAATGTTCCCATAGAACATGAAGACCATTCCCAAAGCTGAATGTATAATCCAATCCTGCAGTAAAAAGTTTCTGATATTGCAGTGGGGAAATAGATAAATTCTGATGGAGCAAAACAGCTTCAAACCATATACCAACACCAATGTCCCATTTCCCATCGAGACCATATCTATTCTCAGGAACTCCATTTTCTGACGGCAGCACTGCTGCAAAACCCTGCTTTGTTAAGTCTATTTGGCGGTGGTGATAGGTAAAAGCCATCTCGCCATTCAAAAGTGGAACCTGAATCCGTCCGCCATATTCTATCTTCTTTTTATCAGAAGAGAAAACTTCCCAGCCTTTTTTCTCACCATTGCCATAAAGTCCCCACATCCAGAGATTAGCATTATTTATAAAATAATAACGGAGCAAAAGTGTATACACTCCATCAGTGAGCATAAGGGGGTCCCTTGGATCAATTCTGTCAAACCACATAAGAGGACGGAGAAGCGTGGCAGAACCAAAATTAATTTGCTGAAGGCCGAGACGTACTTCAAACTGAGAAGACGAGCAACGCAGCCACATACGGTAGGGTTTAAGTTGGCCGTCTGTTTTAACACCGCCCGAGCCACGAAACGTGGCTGTATACAGTGTATTTATGGAAAAACTCGCATCAAAAGTATAGTCCGATGTTATTTGCTTTCGCAGATAAAGCTCTGGTAGATAACGTATCCCTGTCTGTGATTTGGAAATATTTCCAGCCGGAAGAGTGAACCACGGGGAAAATTGTCCTTGAAATACTATTTCTTGAGGAAAAACCCTGGTTCCTACCGATAATAATGATAACAAATGTATAGACACTAAAAACATTGTTCTTTTACTAAACATGCTTTGTTCTCTTTTTATCTTTCCTCGGCAGAATTCCGTAGAAGAAAAAACGAGTCAGTTCAAGAATCATATCCTGGGGCGAACTGTATAAACGGGAAAGCTCTTCATCCTTGACCATTTCCATCATTTTATTTAAAAAATAGACAATGAATTCTGGCTTAATATCCGATCTAATATCCCCCGTTTTCTGAGCAGCAGTATAATCATGGAGTATGAGCCTGAGGCTTTCTTGAATCTTTTGATGGAAAAATTCCTTTATTTCTGGTTCGGCCTTTTTGTGAATATCTTCAAAAAATTCCTGACTCAAAGCCTCAGTTTGTTCAATTTTTAGCTGAATGGACTGTTTGACCTTTTCTGGAAAGGGAACTTTCTGGTTCATAATTCGGCGATATTTTGATATTGCTTCAGCTGTAATCTCTTCAAGAATGAATTTGACCAATTCATTCTTATTGGAGAAATATTTGTAGAAGGTCATTTTACTAACACCGGCTTCAGTACAGATTTCTTCTACAGAAACTCGCCTAATACCAAATTTCCAGAAAAGTGCTCTGGCTGTGGAAACTATCTGCCGCTGTTTCGGACTTCTACTGTTCTGTTCCATTCTATACGTCCTATACTTTTATTATCATATTGTACGTTTTTCGACCAACATAACATTTATTGTACGCAGCGTACAATAAAAAGTTTCAGCGGTAGAACATTTTCTTGATTTTTTGCCATTTTCTCCAGAACAATAAGCTATCCGATTCGGCAGAGGAGAAGTGTCAGACAAAATAAAGAGACTTGACTTTTACCAATGAGAGACAAAGAGAGATTTGATATCACCCCGGATCCTCAGGCTAATGATTTCTGTACCTCTTCAGTAAGACAACAGAGAAGTTTGTAGAGAATTAAAAAGGTGGTCTTCACCTTTGAGGTGGAGACCACCTAAATCTGGGGAATTACAATCCCCCCGGAAATGTACTCACTTCACCTTCAACATTCTTTTCGTCCCGATAACCTCACCCCCTGAAGATAACTGATAGAAATATATCCCGCTTGGTACTTCCATACCATTACTATTCCTTCCGTTCCAATCTACTGAATGATTCCCAGGGTTTTGAGTCCTCCTTACAAGGGTTAGTACCTCTTCCCCAAGCGAATTGTAAATTTTTAGAGATATTGGCCTAAGTGCAGCTTCCTGTGATATATGGTACTGGATTGTTGTTTTTGGATTAAACGGATTAGGATAATTACGAAAAAGTATACATCCTTCAGGCAATATAGATTCTTTTTCTACTTTTGCATAAATAGGCCCCATGAGAAGATTTTCCCCATTCATATTTACCACTTCGATTTTATACCAGTAGCCCTTACCACTCTCTACATTTCTGTCAACAAACTCATACTCCTTGCCTACTGAACCATTTCCTTGAGTTGGTATTAATGCTGTGGTTATTTGCTCGAAAGGTCCTTTCCTTTTTTCTGAGCGCAGGATATTAAACCCTCGGATTTCTACCTCACTCTCTGTTGACCAGCGGAGAACAATGGTTCCGTTTGAATAGGTAGCGGAAAAGGAAGAGAGAGTAACAGGGAGGGAAACATCTTCTTGAAGATCCAAGTTTGTCTCACTCCCCGCTTTTCCGGATGACCATTGGTTACTTGTCTGGGTATCAAAAATAGAATTGTCACTATTTCGCGATTGTAGTTTTGGAATAACAGTATTAGCAGGAACTGCTACTCTAAAATAGCCGGCTGTTGAGCTATATCCTTCATTTATTTCATTATTCTCGATAGCGTAAGTTCCAATAATATTATTGCTGTTGTCAAAAACCAGAATGGCCTTGCCTTCTGTGGTTGAAGCAGCAGTGGCATAAACCCAGGCACCATTTGTGGACATGTCCATGTATGTTATTGAATGGGTAATACTCTCACTGATAGCACCCGTAGTTTCTCCCACTTTTCTTGCCCGCGCTTTAAAAGGTGTAGAAGCATTTTTAGCTCTTAAGTATATCCAACCTGACCAATTACCATTGGAATCAATTATTACTACCGGGCAATTAGAATATCGATAAGCATTCTTCCATGTTACATTATTCCAAATAAGAAAGTTTGATCCGCTTTCAGTAGTCACCATTACATTTACATCCGAACTTGCTGCATCTGTCCAATTCGATATTTCCACATAAACTGCAAAAGGAGTTCCGTTATCGATATCTCGCCCATCGACATATAAAGGGAAAACTGTAGTGGTTATTGTTTGAGTAATAGCAGTGCTTACCATACTCAAAACTACCATCCCAATCCATACTATGATATTTATTTTTGGCATAGCGGTCTCCTTTTTGTAAAGATGCACAAAAACTTACTTCACTTTCACCATCCTTTTAGTTTCAATAATACGTTTCCCTATACATAATTGATAAAAGTAAACACCACTTGGAACTTTGTTTCCTCTGTAATCGAATCCATTCCAGTTTACAAAATATTCTCCCGGCCTCTGGGCTTTGTTCACCAAGGTTATTACCTCCTGGCCCAATACATTATAAATCTTGAGAGAAATTACATGAGAGATGTTTCCCTCTGAGAGAGTATACTGAATTGTTGTAGAGGGATTGAATGGGTTGGGATAGTTGCCCAGAAGTTTACATGAACCAGGTGTGAATGAAGAACGATTGAGAGAAGAAATGTTATAAACACTGTTCCGGGCTTTTGGTGTTCCATTAATAGGATTCTTATCAGCATCAGTTCCGTTTCGCGTTATCTGATTGTTAACATCCCAGTTTTCAGAAGTTGAACCGTCTGATTTGGGATCTATTCGCTCCATTGTTGCTTTCAGAGTGTCTGAATTTATTCCGGCGAACCATCCTTCCGAACAATCAACTTCATCGATTATCAAACCTGTTTCATCCTTAAGCTGAAGTTTTTCCCCATTATTTCCCAGGGCGCCTGTGTAAATTTGGTCGGCTGTAATGTTGGAAACCGAATTGTCATCTGTGCGTTCTATCAAAAAGTATCCCTGTGAGGGGATCATCCCAGACAAATTAATGGTAGGACTTCCATCAACTGAAATAAGAGTCCAGTCGGTAAGATCGATGTCCTGGTCTGTATTGTTGTACAGCTCAATCCATTCGTCGCTGGTAGAGGCCTTTGTTCCCATCCATGCGATTTCATTGATCACAACGTCATGGTAATCGGCAGACAATAAAGGGGTTACTGCTAAAAAAATCAAAATAACAAATCCGGCAATAGTTTTCATTTCAAAAAAGAATTTTGCCATATTAACCTCCCAAATAGATTGACTATGCAAACCTTATAGAATCCTCACCTAACCTCTCCCTTATGAAGAGAGAGGAATCGATTGTTTATTTTTTGAAAATCGCTCCTCCAATTGATAAATGAGACAGTCTGATTGTTTCAATTGTCAAATTTGCCAAAGTTCAGGGATAAAATTAATTCAGCTAAAAATAAATAAAATTTTTATTTTAGAATATAAACAGCGAGATTAGACTCAAAGAATGTATAAAATATTCCAACAATTGTCAAGGAGAAAATATAGATATTTTTGAATACTTCCATTCTTGACATTTAAAAATGTATTTATTATAATGTATTTGATTCTAAGAAATTTGAAACCATAAGAGGAATGGGAAATTATATAACAGGTTTTTTATCTCTTCTTTTGTTTTTTCCATTTCATGAGCACCGCAGCTTAGTTTAGCTGGCAATTGGCATAAGCAAGAAAAACAAACATCCCAAGGAGAATATAATGACTATCATATATCGAACAGTCCTGTTATTGGCTTTTCTGGGACTGG
>CAYYPT010000018.1:9624-24436 GCA_964473625.1 uncultured bacterium
TGCTCTTCCATAATATTAACCCTCTAATTGGCGGATATGCCGGAGTAATCGGCATTAGCGTTTGGTTGGTTCTTGGATTGTGGGAAAAAGGTCGTCACAATCCGAAAAAATGAAATACAATCCTGAGAGACACCACCGCCGTTCCATCAGGTTAAAAGGTTATGATTATTCCCGTTCGGGGTGGTATTTTGTAACGATTGTGACGTATGATCGGCAGAATTTATTTGGCCGGGTAGCAAACGGGGAAATGAAATTGAATAATGCCGGGGGAATCGTCAAAACCGAATGGTTGAAAACCAGGGAAATCCGGAAAAATATTGAATTGGATGTATTTGTTATCATGCCAAATCATATTCACGGGATTATTATAATTGTGGATGATGACAATGTAGGGGCGTATCGCCATACGCCCCTACAAAATCGCCATGCCTCCACCCCATTTCAATCGCCATCCAAAACAATTGGTGCAATTGTCCGTGGTTTCAAATCCGCGGTAACCAAACAAATAAATCAAATCCGTAACACACCCGGATTGCCCGTTTGGCAACGCAATTATTGGGAACACATCATTCGCAACGAAATTGAATTAAACCGTATCCGTCAATATATCATTGACAATCCGAAAAAATGGGATGATGACCGGTATTTTGGAAATTAAAATTGTTACGGAAATAATGATGGAACGTAACAGGGTAATCCGTTCCGAGCAGGATAATCAAAAATATAACAATGTGCACCAGGCAAAATATTGGAAAACCCGATGAAAATGTTTGCCGAGAATGCATCGCCCCTTGACATTTTCAGTCAAATACGTTACTTTAATAAAAATATTTTGAAATTCAGAAAATCGGGTGTGGGGGGTTAAAAAAAATATAATGTCCAGATTTGTGATGACAAATGAATTGTAATGCCGATTCTTTTTATAAGGAATATTTTATTGTTTCATAGGAAAGTTCTTTTTAAATTATTTTTTACTACTGGAATTCTTTTGGTTATATTAACAGGATGTACGGTCAAGAATCCTGTAGTAAACAAAAGAATTGTCCCCGTTCTTTCCAATCTTACTTTACCTGATACGCTTTACCTCAAGACATCTATTAAATATCCTATTTCTGTTAAGGTTTCTGATCCCCAGGGAGTGGAAGATATCTCAATTGTAAAAGCATTTCTTTCCCTACAAAATAACATGCTCGTTGTCTGGGAGGATACGCTTAAAGACGATGGGAAAGGATGCGACATTATTCCACACGATGGTCTTTTTTCTGGGTTTCTTCAAACGGATTCAACTCTCAATTCAGGTATATACAAATTGGGAATTGTGGCTGAGGATTTTTCCCATCATCTCAGCGATACACTGTTTGCTTTTGTCCCTGCAGTTAAGAAAAAAATGGACACAGCTCCTTCTATCCAG
The DNA here is from genome assembly GCA_964473625.1 of uncultured bacterium. GTDB lineage: Bacteria > Zhuqueibacterota > QNDG01 > QNDG01 > DSAB01 > CAYYPT01. Next base: position 11,036 of record CAYYPT010000018.1, read on the forward strand.
AATCCGATAGTTCCTGATACCTTAAAAACCGGTTTTATGGGAAACGTCTTTTTATCGGTTCAGGCAAGGGATCCTCAGGGTCTGGGAGACCTCGATTCGGTTTGGGTTGAAGTTTATCCTCCTCTTTCTCCTGTTCCATATTTTACAGGGCTGCTTTTCGATGATGGAACAGGGGGAGATCTAGAAGCTTCAGACAGTATTTTTTCTGCCAGAATAAATTTAGAAGATAAGTTGAAAGATCCCCCTGTACTTTCCAATCTTGCTGCACCTGATACTATCTCAAGATCTGCTGGCAAAACAATTGTTCTTTCAGTTCATGTTACTGATCCTCAGGGGTTAAGTGATATTAAATCTGTTTACTTCAATGTAACTAAACCTGATGGGACACCTGCTGACGGAAATCCTTTTTTCATGTATGATGACGGCGACGAAACAAATCATGGAGATAAAACAGCCGGGGATGGCATTTATTCTCTCATTATTATAATCACTCCGCAAAATGCAAAAGGGAACTATCGCTTTGATTTTATGGCAGAAGACTATTCCTGGGGTATCGGGACATGTTATTTTAGATTCCAGGCGGTAGATAAAGAGGGACTCAAGAGCGATCCCGTGGTTAAAAAGGCTGTGGGTATTCTGGGGAGTGCAGTAAGTAATACATTGAGTCATACTATTACTGTGGTGGACTAAGGATGAAAAGATTATTTTTTTCTATTATCCTTGTAATAATAATGCTGCTTTTTGTGGCCGTAGGCGACAGTCAAATACTTATGAAAAAGGGGTTCCAATTGGGGAATAGTGGAGCTCCTGAACTTCCCAGTAATTCAATTAATGATATTGTAGTTTCGGGAAACAATGTCTGGGTAGGTACAGGAAAAGGGCTTATGTTTACTTCTGATAATGGGGAGACCTGGAAAACATATACACAAAAGGATGGACTGGGTAAAGGAAGTGTTTCTGCTATTGCAGTAAAAAACGATACGATCTGGGTGGCAACAGCTTTTGACACAATGACAAACTCTGGAAGGCTTGATGCAGGAGGTGGATTAAGTTATTCTGTTGATGGTGGTCAAACATGGCACTGGATTCCACAACCTGTTGATTCAAAATATGAAACTCGCTACAAACCTACTACAACCAACGTACAGAATCTTACCTACGATATTGCTTTAACAGATTCTGCTGTCTGGATTGCAAGTTTTGGTGGAGGATTGCGGAAATCTACAGACATGGGAAAGACATGGGAAGTTGTTACTGTGGATGGTTATCCTTTTGATGCGCTTGGTCATCTTACCCATCGTGCTTTCTCAGTTATTTTTGATGGAGAAGCTTTGTGGGTCGGAACAGCAGGCGGAATTCACAAATCTACTGACGGAGGCAAAACCTGGACGACTTTTAACCATCAAAATGAAGCTGAGGGAATTTCAGGGAATTTTGTTGTCGCAATCAAAGCTCAGCATCTGGCAACAAGGGAACTTGTCTGGGCAGCAACAGTAGAGGCTGTAGATTCATCAGAATACCGGGCTGTTTCTCTGACAGAGGATGGTGGATTCACGTGGAATATTACTCTCAAAGGAAATTTTGCTCATAATTTTGCTTTTGACGATTCAGTGGTTTATGTGGCTACAGATAATGGCCTTTTCAAATCCATTGATACCGGGAAAACATGGGCTGTTTTTCCTCAGATTATAGATAATGAAACAGGAGAGAGAATATACGCTGAAGAAATAACATCAGTAGGCGTAGCACCCAACCACGTTCTCTGGGTTGGAAGTATGGACGGGTTGGCAAGGAGTATTGACAATGGGTTAACGTGGAAGATATTTCGGGCCTTCAAAGTTCCCGGCAAAAATGGAACTCCTGAGACCTATGCTTATCCAAATCCATTTTCGCCTCTTCGCCACAACCTTATTGGGGGAGACGGTCACGTACGTTTCCAGTACAAAACCACACAGGCTACAAGAGTGACTGTACGGGTTTATGATTTTGGGATGAATCTGGTGCGTACAGTAGTTGATAATAAAGATCGTCCTTTTCCCGGTAATTACACCGAGGTGTGGGATGGAAGAAATGATCTTGGCGACATTGTTGCCAATGGGGTTTACTTCTATAAAATAGAGCTCTCGAGCGGACATTCTTTCTGGGGTAAGGTAATGGTGGTGAACTGAAAGGTAAGAAGTAAAGAGTAGGGAGTAAGAGAGGGGCAGTTGGTTTAGGATTTTAAAGAAATGCATAAAACAGATTTAAAAATTAAATTAGTAGTTGTGTTTTTTTTATTAAGTATGGTTGGGGAAGGATTTTCCACTGAGGTGGGTAGAGGTGGTTATGCTGGTACTTTTATTCGTATGGGGCTTGGAGCAAGAGGAATGGCCATGGGTGGTGGGTCAGCGGCTCTGATAGATGATGGATATGCAGGTTACTATAATCCTGCAGGGATAGCGTTGTTGAGTGGTCATCGTTTTACCACTACGCTTAACTCTATGGCTCTTGATAGACATCTTTTTTATGTTGGTTATTCTCAATCTATGGGTGGAAGGGGGAGGTTGATGAAAGCTGGTTTTTCTGCTGGATGGCTATGTACAGGAGTGGATCAGATAGATGCAAGAGACTTCAATGGAAATAGTACGGGTACCCTTTCCAACTGGGAGAATTGTTTTTTCTTCTCTTTTGCTTTAAATATTTCCCCTCTTTTTTCATTGGGATTCACCAGCAAACTTGTTTCCAACAGATTTCCTGCTATTACAGATAAAAAAGAATCAATTTCTGCTGATGGTCTTGGATTTGATTTTGGGATAATTGTAAAACCTTTAAGGAATGTTGTGCTGGGGTTAAGTGTTAGAGATCTTGGCGCTAAGTATACCTGGAACACCCAGAAACTCTGGGAAAGGGGGACAGAAACAGTTAACACTTTTCCAAGAGTTCTGAGCGGAGGGATAGTCCTTGAAAAATTATTTGGCTGTGTTACCTTTTTGTGTGATCTTAAAAAAGTAGAATATCAACCTTTGGTATATACAGCAGGCACCGAAATGGAGTTGTATAAAAGATTTTTTCTCAGAGCTGGACTTAGAGACAAAAAGCTAACATTTGGTGGGGGCTGCCAGTTTAAAGTCTTTGGGAAAATAACCCAGTATGATTATGCTTTTGTTCCTGATCCTGTTGCTCCAAGAGGTAATCACGTTTTTACCTGGTCCTTTATCTTCTGAGGTAAAATTTATGCGAAAGATTCTATTATGCTTCACAATTATAGTTTTATTAACAGGGAAAGTATTCGGTTCAGGATTTTCTTCGCTCAAGTTAGGGGGGAGTGCACGAGTGGGTGGTATGGGCATGGCTTGTACTGCTCTGGCAGATAGAGGTTCAGTAGGATACTGGAATCCAGCCAGCTTGACAATTTTGAATAAAACGGATTTTGTTTTTTCTGTCAATAAATGGTTGAAAGATTTCAGAAACGAATTTATTGGATTTGCCAGAGGTGATAGGCAGAGTGGGGTGGGAATCCATCTGCTCTATACAGAAGTTGGAGGAATTCAGCAGCGAATCGGTCCCTCACCACTACCGTTGTCAGTGTTTTCTGCCCATGAATTTATTGCTGGAATTTCCTATGCACGGCGAATTCAGAAACAAATCAGTATCGGGATTACCTTAAAAATGTTCTACGAAAAAATATTTATTGAAGAGGCTCGTGGATTGGGAGGAGATATTGGTCTTCTCTGGGAACTTCCCGGTGGGTGGCTTAGATTAGGAGCTGTTCTTCAAAATCTGGGTAAAACCGAAAAACTCAGAGACCAGGATATTGAGCTTCCTCTTACAGCAAGATTGGGTTTAGCACTTCCCATTGAATTTTTGGGTGCTCAATGGAATTTTGTAATAGATGGTGTTAAGGAAAGAAGTTTTCCGTTTCATATTCATGGAGGTCTGGAATATGGCTGGCGAGGTGTATTTTTCCTGCGTTGTGGCTATCAAGCCGGGTACACAAACCGCGGTTTCACTGGAGGTATGGGGGTAGTGTGGGGTAGGTATAAATTAGATTATAGTTATATGCCGTTTCGTTCAGGTGTGCAAGATATACACCGATTCTCTATGGGAGTTGAATTGTAACATTTTCAGGAGGAAAATAAAAAATGGCAAAGTATAAAATTGCTCTTCTTCCAGGAGATGGAATTGGTAAAGATGTAATGGATTCTGCCCGGATCGTTCTGGATAAGCTCAATCTTGACGCAGAATATAAATACGGCGACATCGGATGGGAATTCTGGAAAAATGAAGGAGATCCCCTACCCGAAAGAACAATTCAGCTTTTAAAAGAGACAGATTGTTGTCTTTTTGGAGCAATTACTTCTAAACCAAAAGAAGAGGCAGAAAAAGAACTTATTCCTGAACTCCGTGGAAAAGGATTTACATATTTCAGCCCTATTGTGAGATTGAGACAGGAATTCAATCTCAGAACCAATCTCAGACCATGTAAAGCCTATCCTGGCAATCCTCTGAACTATCGTGATGATATAGACCTGGTAGTTTTTAGAGAAAATACTGAAGGATTGTACAGCGGGGTTGAATTTCATCCAGTGCCATACGAGTTGAAAAAAATGCTGGAAAAACTCCATCCCAAAGCAAGAAAATTTGAAAAAGTTTCGACGAAAGACATTGCTCTTTCATGCCGTATTTTTACACGTCAGGCGTGCCAAGATATTGTTCGCGATGCTTTTGAGTATGCCAGGGATCATGGATACAAAAGCGTTACCGTTGTTGAAAAACCAAATGTGATCAGGGAAACTTCTGGATTAATGGTACGAGAAGCCAGAAAAATAGCAGAGGGTTACCCCGGGATTGAACTATGGGAAACAAATGTCGACGCTATGTGTATGTGGCTGGTTAAAAATCCTCAGGACTATGGTGTCTTAGTCTCTAGTAATATGTTTGGTGATATCATTTCTGACCTCTCTGCCCAGCTTGTTGGTGGTCTGGGTTTTGCTTACAGCGGTAATATCGGAGATGATTATGCTGTATTTGAACCTACGCATGGTTCGGCTCCTAAATATGGAGGTCAGTACAAGGTAAATCCCATGGCAATGATTCTCTCGGTTAAACTTATGCTGGACTGGCTTGGGGAAAAGGAAATGGCTTCGGCTTTAGAGAGCGCAGTAGCCGGGGTAATTAAAGAGGGAAAAGTTCGGACATACGATATGGGAGGTAGCAACAGTTCTATTGAGGTAGCAGAGGCTGTGGCGTTGCGTCTTTGATTTTATATGCGGATTTTTAAGGTCAGGATCTGAGAGTAAACGCAAAATGTGATGTTCAAATTCAAGGTTCGAAAGTTCCCGGTTCAGATATCTCTCGATATCTTTGTGTTCCGGGCGTGAGATTTAATGGTTATGCTGGAAATGGGGAACCTTAATACTTATATTAAAGTATTAAAAAAGTATTAAAAGATTTCCAACTGGCACAAAAAAAAGTTGACTTTTTAAACTAAATTACTTATAATATTAATGTCTATTTTGGAGCTGTTAAAATTTTGAACTTATTTTAATCATGGAGGTAAAAAGGCTATGATAGAGTATTTTACCAGGGGCGGTATATTTATGTGGCCGATTCTGTTTTGTCTGGTTGGGGGAGTTGCTATTATTATCGAGCGGTTTATTTCTCTTACCTTAGCAAGCGTGAATACGCGGAAATTCTTGAGCGAGGTTGATGCTGCTCTGAATAAAGGTGGTACGAAAGCCGCTATTGAAGTTTGTGAAAAAACAAAGGGGCCGGTGGCAGCAATATTTCATGCAGGGCTTCTCAGGGCCGGGAGAGGAATAGAGCATGTAGAGAAAGCTATTACCAATGCGGGTTCAATTGAAATGGCATTTTTAGAGCGCGGGCTGATCTGGCTTTCTACTTTTATTACAATTGCTCCTATGCTTGGATTTACTGGAACAGTAAAGGGAATGATTGTGGCTTTTGATGACATTAAAAGAGCCAATGATATTTCCCCGTCTATTGTGGCAAGCGGTATCTCTGTTGCTTTGTTAACGACCCTTTTTGGTCTTGTTGTTGCCATTACGCTTCAAATTTTTTATAACTACTTTATTTCCAAAATCGATCGTCTTGTTATCGATATGGAGGAAAGCTCAAACGAATTAGTAGACCATCTCGTTGAAATGGGAGAGAAGGTATAGGGAGGTGTAAAACATGCTGTTAGAAAAACGGAAACTCCGAACAGCTGAAATCCCAACAGCGTCGATGGCGGATATTGCTTTTCTTCTGCTAACTTTTTTTCTGGTAACAACAAGTCTTAATCTAGATAAAGGGTTGGGGTTGACGTTGCCCCCTCAGGGCCAGGCAAAGCCTATTCCTAAAAAAAACATTGCCAGCCTTTTGATTAATGCTGCCGGTGGAGTTATGTTAGACGGGCAAGAAATTGATATCCCAAGTATCAGAGAAGTTATTAAACAACGCCTTGCCGAGAATGATAAACTTATTGTTTCTATTAAAACTGATAAAAGCACAAAATACCAGGTTTTTGTCAGCGTTCTAGATCAGGTTCAGATGGCTGAGGCGCCCAGAATCTCTCTTGCTGAACCTGAATCATAAATTTCTGGGAGAAGGGAATTATGGAATTCAAAAAAAAGTCTAAGGTGAGCACAGAGATCCCGACCGCCTCGATGCCGGATATAGTTTTCATGTTATTGCTTTTCTTTATGGTCTCGACAGTTTTCCGGCAATCTACAGGGCTTCCTATAGATCTGCCAGTAGCTAAGAAGATTGTAAAACTGGAAGCTAAAAAAAATGTAGTAAATATCTGGGCCGATGCTCAAGGTGAAATTTCTATTGATGATAACCTTGTCAGAGTTGCAGATATAGCTAAGATTATGTATAAGAAAAGGACTGAGAATCCCATGCTTATAACATCGTTCAAATTTGACAGAGCTGTTAACATGGGGCTCGTTACCGACATTCAACAGAAACTGCGGGAAGTAGGTGCTCTAAAGGTAAATTACTGTGCCAAATTTGGTGATTAAGAGGTGATAAAGAATGAATGCAAGTAAAAATTTAAAACTCCAATATAAAAAATATTTGGAATTGGGGTTAATTATATCTTTGCTTCTAAATATCTTACTTATGCAAGGATATAAAAGAGTAAAAATTAGAGCTACTAATAGGACGGCTAAGCTTTCTGCCCTTCAGGTGGAGGAAATCCCGCAGACACAGCAGCAAAAACAGGCTCCTGCACCAAGTCGGCCTACAGTACCAATTGCTTCTGAAGATGAGAGCCTTCCCGAGGATGAAACAATAGCTACAACCGAATTAGATTTTAATGAAGAATTGCCTCCTCCTCCCCCTCCTCCAGAGGATCAGGGCGATAATATCGTATTTGTACCTTACGATGAGCCTCCTGAGCCTATCGGTGGGTTTGCAGCCATACAAAAGAAGTTGATTTATCCCGAAATTGCTCGGAAAGCTGGTGTAGAGGGAAGGGTCCTGGTTTATGCACAAATTGATGAAAAGGGAAATGTTGTTCGTACAAAAGTTATGAAATCGTTAGGTCCTAATGGATGTGATGAGGCTGCTGTTAATGCAATTCGTGCTGTAAAATGGAAGCCTGCAATGCAGCGTGATAGACCAGTTAAGGTATGGGTAATGGTGCCTGTAGATTTCAAACTCAAATAGTTTTTTAGTAAATATTAAAGTCAAGTTTAAAAGGGCGGTGTAATATCACTGCCTTTTTTTAATCCGCTGGTATACTTTACATGTGGACTTAAATGGATTTTATCGATGAAGTCTCATTCTGGGTGCATGGTGGGAAGGGGGGGAATGGATGTGTAAGTTTTAGAAGAGAAAAATATGTTCCTAAGGGTGGGCCGGATGGTGGAGATGGGGGAGACGGCGGAAGTGTTATTATTCGTGTGAATCCTAATTTTTCTACACTTATTGATCTCCGCCATCGAAGACGATACAGAGCAGGAAATGGGCAGGGAGGAAAAGGGAAACGCATGAGCGGGAAAAAAGGAAAAGATATTATTATAGAAGTTCCGCCGGGTACTCTAATTAAGGATAGAGAAACCGGGGCAGTTTTAGGGGATTTGACAACACCGGGGCAAGAACTTATAGTGGCAAAAGGTGGAAAGGGCGGAAGAGGTAATGCACATTTTGCCACATCGACCTGGCAAACACCCGACTTTGCGGAATCGGGCACTGAGGGAGAAAACCGATATCTACATCTGGAGTTAAAAATTTTAGCCGATGTAGGATTAGTAGGATTACCAAATGCTGGTAAATCGACTCTTCTCTCCTCTGTCTCGGCTGCCCGGCCCAAAATTGCTGATTATCCTTTTACTACCTTAACTCCCAATTTGGGAATTGTTCAATATGGAGATTTTAAAAGTTTTGTTATGGCAGATATTCCCGGTCTTATAGACGATGCACACGCAGGAAAAGGTCTCGGTGATCATTTTCTTAAGCATATAGAGCGAACCCGTGTGTTGGTTTTTGTTATTGAAGCTGTTTCCCAAAATATTTATTCTGTCTATAAAACTCTTTTGAGAGAACTTGAGTTGTTTAATTCTTCTCTTTTAGAAAAACCCAGAATTATTGCTTTCTCCAAAACTGACCTCCTTTCTGAACATGACCGTACAGATCTTCCTTCGTCGTTAGATGGTTTATCTTGTTGCCCATTTTCTGCTGTTACCGGGGACGGTCTCAAATTACTTTTGGACAGTATCATCCAAAAACTATCTGAGGCGAAGAAATGAATGATCTTTACTCTATTCTATTGCTTACCTCTATCCCAGGACTGGGACCCCACAGGATAAGAAGTCTTGTAGGACATTTTGGTTCATCTCAGGCAGTACTTAATGCCAGGATAAATGAACTTTCCCAGGTGGAAAACATTGATGATAGGATAACACACAATATCAAGAACAAGGTAGATCGTGCCTTTGCTGATAATCAACTTTCTTTGATAGAAAAACATAAAATTAAAGTTATTACGTACTGGGATAAGGGATATCCTGCTATTTTAAAAAAAATTTATGATCCACCAATTCTTCTTTATATAAAAGGCTCTTTCTGGGAAGAGAATGATAATGGAATTGGTGTTGTAGGTACAAGAACAGCGTCTCAGTATGGGAAGTGGGTTGCCGAGCGTTTTGGCGAAGATCTTGCCAGAGTAGGGGTTACTGTGATTAGTGGTATGGCAAGAGGGATTGATACCTATGCACATAGAGGAGCAATTAAAGGGGGTGGGAAAACTGTTGCTGTTTTGGGATGTGGGGTAGATATTGTTTATCCGCCTGAAAATCAAAAGTTGTACGAACAGATTGCTGAGAATGGAGCGGTCATCTCTGAATTTCCTATAGGAACTGAGCCGGTAGGTGCCTATTTCCCCAGGCGAAATCGCATTATAAGTGGTTTAAGTCTGGGAACTGTGGTTGTGGAAGCGGGCAAAAAAAGCGGTGCTTTGATAACGGCTTATATAGCTCTTGATCAGGGAAGAGAAGTGTTTGCTGTTCCGGGTAGTATTAGAAATTTTAGAAGTAGAGGAACCCACAAGCTTATTAAGGAAGGAGCTAAATTAGTAGAAAATGTGGAAGATATTCTTGATGAAATTCCTGAATTGAAAGTGGAAAGAAAAAAGAAAGAAAAGCAAGGTGATTTTTTAAAACTTCTGTCGGATAAGGAGCGAATGCTTTGGAGAGTACTTTCTGAGGAACCTCTCCACATTGATAAAATTGCATCCGATGCAAAGATGGAAACTTCTGAAGCCCTGGCTTTGCTTCTTTCCCTGGAATTAAAAAATTTTGTTAAGCAACTTTCTGGAATGATGTTTGTGAGACGGTAAAAATGGCTGCGGGCGTTGCAATTGTAAAATGTAAAAATTATAACAAAGAAAAAGTTTTTGAAGCTGTTCACAATTTACTGGAGAAATTGGGCGGAATCAGAAAATTTGTGAAACCAGGCGAAAAAGTACTTCTAAAGCCGAATATGCTTTCTGCTAAAGAGCCAGAACGAGGCATTACCACTCATCCTGTTGTTCTGGAAGCAGTAGTTCGTGAAGTGCAGTCTGCCGGTGGGGAGGCCTGGATCGGTGATAGTCCTTCCGGTGCTGTTAAGGGGGTTAAAAGATACTGGGAAAATACTGGCTTCAAAATTGTCGCGGATCAAACCGGAGCCAGGTTAGTTAATTTTGAAGCCGACGGAACAGTTGCCCGAACAGTGAAAGGAGAAACGTATCATTTTGCCAGGGCAGTTTTCGAAGCAGATGTTGTGATTAATCTGCCAAAGTTTAAAACCCATGGATTTGCCCTTTATACTGGAGCAATTAAGAATTTGTATGGAACACTACCGGGATTACAAAAAGCTACATTTCATAAGTTGCATCCTCATCCTCAAAATTTTAGTCGGGTTCTTGTAAACGTATTTTCCTCTGTGCGACCAAAGCTTAACTTAATGGATGGAATTTTAGGAATGGAAGGAAACGGTCCGGCAACAGGCGATTTGAGGAATGTGGGGTTACTTCTGGCAAGCGAAGATGGTGTAGCGCTGGATGCTGTTGCAAGTTCAATTATGGGATTTAAAGAAAATGAAGTCGATGCAATTCGTCTGGCAGGGGAAGATGGGTTAGGGGAGAATTCCATAGAAAAGATTGAGATTCTTGGCGAAAAATTGGATGAAGTTCGTCTTACAGATTTTTCCCTTCCATCCAACCGTTTAATCAGATTGGTACCAGAATTTCTTATGAGATGGGTGGCTCGATTTGTCTGGGTGCGCCCAGAAGCGGATCCTGAGAAATGTACAGGATGCGGAGTTTGTGCAAATAGTTGTCCTGTGCATGCTATTAAGATGATAAACGGTAGACCTGTAATGGATTATAATGTTTGTATTAATTGTCTATGTTGTAATGAATCCTGTCCTGAGGGAGCTATAGTGCAAAGAATGAGCTGGCTGGCGAGAAAATTCGGCTAAGAAGTATTATGTGAAAAAATGGAGTTTTCCTCTTGACTATTTTGGTGGCATGTTGTATTTTTGGAAATTAAGTGGAAAAACTAAAAAAGAGAAATGAGCCAACGATATGAATAATACCAATTCCAAACGCGCGCCTAATTTTATTCGCAATATAATTGAAGAAGATTTAAAGAAAAACAAAAACGATGGACGGGTTCATACTCGATTTCCTCCAGAGCCTAATGGTTATCTTCATATCGGACATGCCAAATCTATTTGCCTTAATTTTGGTCTTGCCGCTGAGTTTGGGGGACTTTGTAATTTGCGATTTGATGATACAAATCCTACTAAAGAAGAAGGTGAGTATGTCAATTCGATCAAAGAAGATGTACGCTGGCTCGGGTTTGATTGGGGTGACCGCTTGTTCTATGCATCAGATTATTTTGAACAGATGTATGAGTATGCTGTACAGCTTATCAAAAAGGGTAAGGCCTATGTGTGCGATCTCAGGCCCGAAGAAATCAGGGAATATCGCGGTACTTTAACAAAACCAGGCAGAGAAAGTCCATACAGAAACCGTTCTGTGGAAGAAAATCTTGATCTATTTGAGCGAATGCGTGCATGTGAATTTCCTGACGGTTCACGGGTACTTCGAGCTAAAATAGATATGAAGTCTCCCAATTTGAATATGAGAGACCCAGTTATGTATCGTATCCTTCGGGCTACACACCATAGGACGGGAGATAAATGGTGTATCTACCCAATGTATGACTGGGCTCACGGTCTTGAAGATTCCATAGAAGGTATCACACATTCGATTTGTACGCTAGAATTTGAGGATCACAGGCCTCTGTACGATTGGTTTTTAGATCAGCTTGGAATTTATCATCCTCAGCAGATTGAATTTGCCCGCCTGAACCTCAGCTATACTGTGCTGAGTAAGCGAAAACTTCTTGAACTTGTAAACCAAGGATATGTCAACGGGTGGGATGATCCAAGAATGCCTACCATCTCGGGTTTGCGAAGGCGTGGCTATACGCCTGAATCAATCAGGGATTTTTGTGAACGTATTGGTGTTGCTAAACGAGACAGTATGGTCGACATAGCTTTGTTGGAACATTGTGTTCGTGAGGATTTAAATAAAAAAGCTCCGCGGGTTATGGGTGTACTGCGTCCGCTTAAAGTAATTATAGATAATTACCCTGAAGATAAAGTGGAAGAATTGGATGCTGTAAATAATCCGGAAGATCCTACTATGGGAACACGAAAGGTGCCGTTTTCACGGGTTCTTTACATCGAGCGTGAAGACTTCCGTGAGGATCCGCCACCGAAATTTTTCCGTTTGGCCCCTGGTCGGGAAGTACGTCTCCGCTATGCCTATTTTATTACCTGTACTGATGTTGTAAAAAACGAGAATGACGAAATTGTTGAACTTCACTGTACCTATGATCCTGCTACGCGGGGAGGTGATTCTCCTGATGGACGCAAGGTTAGAGGAACGTTACACTGGGTTTCAGCAGCTCATGCACTGAAAGCCGAAGTGCGTCTGTACAATCATCTTTTCACAGTTCCGGATCCCAGTGAAGAAAAAGATGGTTCTGATTGGAAAAGTTATTTAAATCCAGATTCGCTGGAAGTACTGACATCTTCCAGGGTTGAACCTGGTCTGGCAAAGGCTAAACCAGGAGAGATATACCAATTTGAAAGACAGGGTTATTTTTGTGTAGATCCAGATTCCTCCTCGGATAAATTAGTCTTCAACAGGACAGTGAGCTTACGTGATAGCTGGGCAAAGATAGAAAAGGCACAGAAAAAGAAATAGCAACTGAGTTTTGGTAAATTTTCTCAAAACTTGAAGGTAGTAAGAGAAGCACTTCCTGTTTCTCAAATGTTTTCTTGAGCCTGTCGAACATTTCAGGCTTAGATAGGATCCATCCGGGGCGGACCAAAGGATTAAAGCTTTGATTTCGCTCAACAGGGGGGAGATATGGAGTTTTAGAGAAAAATGTCTCATCCCGAGGATGGTAAATTTTGCTCGGGGTGAAGGGGAAAAGCGATCCTTTGATTCCCGAAATGAGATTTTAGTAAAGTTGCGAATCTGGATAAAAAGCAAACCATGCAAAAAAACTCAACGGAGTATGGAATTGGTTTTAAGTTTTCCCCTTTGAATTTTCCTTTTTTCGTCTACTGCGGATACCTGTCCTTTATTAAAAAAGATTACTATATCTTTTCCATCAACTTTACCAAAAGACAAACCGGGTTTCTTTACTTTCAGATTGTCATAAGGGCAATTGTTTTAATGAGACACCAAAATCCAGAACATATTTTTTACCTTTTTTCATCAATTTAAATCTTTTCATATCTTTTTCTCCTCTGTGATTAATCCGAGTGAACTTAAATATATACAATGACAAAATCAAGAATTTTCTTGGAAAGGTCCTTATCGTGGCTATTGAAATTGTTTTTGTTTTTGCT
>CAYYPT010000019.1:0-24416 GCA_964473625.1 uncultured bacterium
ATCATACTACACCCAGCATACACATGCCGGGCGATCAAAAAAATTTTATTTTCCCAAAAAAATCCTTGCAGTTTTTCTCAAAGATTAGTAATCTTAATAGCTAATTGTATCATTTAGAAGACACTTGGGGAAATATTAAATTAACGAGTGACCAATGGCTAAACCAAGAATTGTAGTAGTAGATGATGAGCGGCTCATAACAGCACAACTCGAGGAACAGCTCACCTCAATGGGATATAAGGTGGTAGGAATCGGTTCATCTGGAGAAGAAGCAATAAATCTGGCTATGGATCTTAAACCAGATTTAATGCTGATGGATATTGTTATGCCAAATGGGGAAATAGACGGTATTAAAGCCGCTAAAAAAATTAAAACAGAATTCGACATTCCTGTTATTTTTATAACTGCCTACGGAGGGGAAAAGATAATAAAAGAAGTAAAAGATGTAGAGCCATTTGGATTTATTATAAAACCATTTCAGGAAAATGAGCTAAAAGCAATCATTGAAATGGCTCTCTACAGAAAGGAAATGGAACGAAAACTCAAAGCGTCAGAAGAAAAGTACCGCTCTGTAGTAGATACTGCAATTGAGGCTATTATTACCATTGATATCCACATGAATATTTTTTTCTGGAACAGAGCAGCAGAGATGATGTTTGGATACTCGGCTTCTGAGGCAATCGGAAAACCTTTTACTTTTATAGTTCCAGAGAGACTTCACAAAGAGCTTCAGGTTGAACTCGATCGTATGGTCTTGACCGAAGAAACAAATCCGGTAGCAAAAATCACTGAATCTACTGGTTTAAGAAAAGACGGTACTGAATTCCCAATGGAGTTTTCCTTAGCTTCGTGGATAATAAGAGACAAAATCTTTTTCACAATCATTGTACGTGATATTACTGAGCGGAAAAAGATTGAACAGATGAAAAGCGATTTCGTTTCGCTTGTTTCTCATCAATTAAGAACACCGGCCGTAGAAATTATTGGATGTATAGACAATATGCTGGACGGCCTTACAGGCAAATTAACAAAAAAGCAGATAAAATATCTTGAAGTAATGAAAGAAATTAGCACAAGAAATTACCGCTTAATTTCTGATCTACTTAATGTATCGAGGATTGAACGAGGAATAATTTCTGTTAACATTAAGGAAGTGGATTTAAAAGACATTATAGAAGCTGTATTAAAAGAATATAGAGAATTTATTGCCAAAAAAGGATTGGAATTGGAAGTTATTATTCCAGACAAAAAAATTCTTGTAATGGCAGACGAAGACAAAATGGTAGAAACTATAAGCAATATTGTTGATAACGCAGTGAAGTTTACCGACAAGGGGAGTATCAAAATAACGATAGGGGAAAACAAAAGATTTGGTATTGTTGAAATAAGCGATACGGGTGTAGGGATTCCCGAAGACACTCTTAATAAACTCCTCAAGAAAGAACAAATTTTCAGGGGACCTCCTACTGCTCGGGGAGGAGCTGGACTTGGGTTGTACATTGCAAAAAAATTTATGACATTACAGAAAGGAGATATTTTTGTTACTTCACAGGTTAATAAGGGGTCCACTTTCGTTTGCAAAATTCCATTGGTCCACAAAGGAGGCAAAGATGAACAAAACTCATAAAGGCACAGTTCTGATAATAGAGGATGAAGCAGGATTCCAACTCATATATCGAGGAGTGCTTGAAAACGAGGGATACGAAGTTCTGGGAGCCCAGAGCGGCGAGAAAGGTCTTGAACTTGCTATTGAAAAAAAACCGGATATAATTTTACTGGACCTAATACTTCCGGGTCTCAGCGGATACGAAGTTCTTGAAAAAATACGTACAAACAAAATAACAAAGGATATACCTGTTATTGTTTTTTCAATCATGGGAGAGCACGAAAAAATTAAAAAAGCTCTCGAATTAGGAGCCAACTACTACAGAGTAAAAGGTATAAACTCACCAAAGGAAATATTGGGACAGATTCAAGCTATACTGGAAAAATCACCATCGAAATAGATAATTCATTTTTAGAATCAACACTTTGTCTACTGTCTGAAAGCTGCGATTTTCAGTACTCACCAGATGATTATAAACCAAATAAAAATGGCTGCCCAGACTGGGAATCCAGTGAAGTCTGAAATTAAGATTCAATTCCTGTTCTTCGTTATTCCACTGCAAAAAGGCACGAGCATCAAGACGTGTTGAAAACGCATAACCAATTCGACTTCCCCACTCCTGGGTTTGAAAACTTCCATCCTTTAACTTAATATTGTTATTAGTAAAATCAAGGCTCACAGCAAAGTGAGCACTGAACTTTAAAAGACTCTTCATAGAAAAAACCGTGCGTTTTCCATTGTAGAAGTTACCACAATTGAGAAAAAATCCACCAGAAACAGTTCGGCTTTGGTTTGTCCCGAATTTAATTTCAGTATGATTGAACCAGTAAGACCCAGTAGGGATAACATAATCGCTGAAAATATTAAAATCTTCATACAGTCGTTCAAATGTTCTTTGCAGATTAAATTCAAAAAATTCTCCGCTTTGAGTTATAAATCCCAACGGACGAAGTTCATAATCAATCGATACTACTCGACCAGTTATATCAGTGGTGTAATCTAAATCCACCGGTTTAAAAGTCAGTTTGCGTACACCCCATTTGCCCGGTCTTGGCATAATCCGAAAAGCGCAGCCGACCTGTCTGATTCCATTACGCCGAACCAACTCCATTTCTCGAACAAATCCAATTTCTGGGTTAAAATTAGGCTGTATCTCGGAAATATACCAGTAAGTATCAATAAAATCATTCGGATAGTCAACAAAAAATCGCCAGGAAAGATTGTTTCCTTTTAGGCCTGGAGTTTGTGTTCCGACAAAAAAACCACTAAGGGAAAAGTTTTTGTTACCCAAGAAATTGTTGAAATATAAATTAAAATCACTACCAAATGTTCGGTTAACATATCCACTTTTTGGAACATATTTCTGAGTGGCAATAATACCAATTTTTGATTGATGAAAAATATCTCGCTGGAATCGTGCTACCAGAAAATTGGTTCCCGGTGTTTCGCCTTTTTTATCTGTCTCTACATTAAGAAGCCCCAGGGAATACTTACCAACACGGCCAGTGAAACGCACTCCACCAAGAATTGGAATTTGCTCTCCTTCTTCTGAAAGTCCAATGCGGCGGCTATAAAAAATTTGAGAAAACCGCCCACCAAATCTGAAAATATCCGCCCCCTCAAGAAAGAACTCCCTTTTCTCAGGATAATAGAGACTGAATCGTGTGAGATTGATTCTCGCACGATCTGCCTCTACCTGTGCAAAATCTGTGTTCACTGTAAAATCTGCAGTCAATGTAGGAGTAACACCATATTTTATATTAAACCCTGTTTTCTTAAGCACACTTGATGCGCCTTCTTTTTCTACCCCGAACTTTGCATATGGGAAAAATTCTATTTGATGACCTCTTTTTATATTAACGAGGCCGTGTAATTCACCAGCAGATGACAAATAAGTAATCCCTTCATTATAAGCATAGCCTGACCAGAGATCTTCTTCATTTTTTCTCCTGATTATACGCTGAAAATTAATACCCCAATTTTGTTTAGATAAATTCGCAAAACGGAGAGTTTTAAATGGAATCACAATCTCCGCCTGCCATCCTCTATGAGTAATTTTTGCCCTGACATCCCACACCCCATTCCAGTTTGAGTTTGGTCTTCGTTCCGGAGCATACTGGTAGGCATCTAAACGGGCACCATTCGGATTGGTAGCAAATACAAATCCTGTTCTATGATCAAGATACGTGTCAATTGCAATCGTCAGTTTATCGTCTCCTTCAAGATCACTGTCCCTGACAAGTGAATTGGCAATAATTTTATCAGGCTGAGAATCAAAACATAAAATACCGATGTATAAATTATTTTGATCATAAAGAATTCTGATTTCTGTACGCTCAGTAGCTGGAGCACCGTTATTGGGTTCCCGCTGTTTAAAATTAGTCGCTGGTTGAGCTGACTTCCATGCCGGCTCATCAAGATTTCCATCTAACTTGATGGGAAAGCTAATATAAAAAGCTGCCATTATCGGTTTATTACCTGTTCCAAATAGAAGTCGAGGTACAATTAAACCAAGAACTAAACAGAGAACTCGAATTTTCATATAGTGTTTCTTTTTATTTTTGGGCTTTGCTACAAAGTTGAGCTACAGTAAAAAATAATACTTGACTTTTACTAAAAAGTTCGGATTTTTCACTATGGAATTTCATTCCACAAAGATAGAAGAAATCCGATGAGCGAGATTGAAATCAACTTCACCATTAGGTTTAATATATCAGAAACAGACTTTAATGTCAAGGGTTTGTTACCTGGCGTTAAGAATACAAATTCACAAATTATGTTAGGCATATCAAATCAACTTTTACAAAAATTCTTATTATCGCTGGAAAACCATTTTATTCTTTTAGAAGAAAATAGTACTATAACTTGTGTTCTGTGTATATTTTTTACTACATATTGACATTTTTCGCTTGACTTTTTTTTAAAGCTTTTGTATGTTAAAAATGTATTAAATCTTTCCTTTTAAACTCCAAACTAAAGAGACAAGCCATGAAAAATTCTTCCAATCTTACAAAAAATGAACATAGGGATCTCTTCGAACCCGACGGCAATGGTCATGAACCCGAAATAGACACACTTCTGTCCGGCAAAGAAACTCTGGACATAGAGGATGAGAAAGATAATACCAAATCTGCTCCTGCTCCAGACGATGAATCACTTAAGATTCCATTTACAGAAAATGCATTGAAGGTATTGAAAAAACGGTATCTTAAAAAGGACAGCAGTGGCAATGTTGTTGAAACACCTGCTCAAATGTTCCGCCGGGTAGCCCGAGTTATCGCCTCGGCAGATAAACTTTACGACCCTTCAGCTGATACTCGGAAAACCGAAGAAGAGTTCTTTTCTATCATGGCCAGTCTGGAATTTATGCCCAATTCTCCCACTCTAATGAATGCCGGCCGCGAGCTGGGCCAACTTTCAGCTTGCTTTGTTCTTCCCATTGAGGACTCTATGAAATCAATCTTTGAGACTGTTAAAAACACTGCTTTGATTCACAAATCAGGTGGTGGAACTGGATTTTCTTTTTCTCGTATACGGCCTAAAAACGACATCGTTAATTCAACAAAAGGAATTGCCTCTGGCCCGATTTCTTTTCTTCATGTATTTGACATTGCAACAGAAACTGTCAAGCAAGGCGGAACCCGACGGGGCGCCAACATGGCTATACTCAGAGTAGATCATCCCGATATACTGGAATTTATCAGGTGCAAAGAAGAAAATGATAAACTTAACAATTTTAATATATCTGTAGCAATTACAGAAGATTTCTGGAATGCTTTCGAACATGACCAGGAATACAAACTTATCAATCCTCATTCAGGTGAGGTAACAGACTCGCTAAAAGCGAAAGAAGTTTTCAATGAAATTGTTCACCGTGCATGGCAAAATGGTGACCCGGGTGTAATATTTATTGACAAAATTAATGAAGACAATGTGACTCCTCAACTCGGTGAGATTGAATCCACGAATCCATGTGGGGAACAGCCTCTTCTACCTTTCGAGTCGTGTAACCTTGGTTCAATCAATTTATCAAAGATGGTAAAAGAAGAAAATGGCAACGTTGAGATTGATTTTGATAAACTTTTAGAAACAGTGAGAACAGCCGTTCATTTTCTGGATAATGTTATTGATGTAAATAAGTTTCCTATTCCAGAGATTGAAAAAATGACTAAAACCACAAGAAAGATTGGACTGGGAGTAATGGGATTTGCAGATCTTCTTTTAAAACTCAATATTCCTTACAATTCACAGGAAGCAATTGAAGTTGCCCAAAGGTTGATGAGTTTTATTAGTGACGCCGCCAAAAGGAAATCTCAAGAATTAGCTTTGACTAGAGGCCCCTTCCCCGCTTTTGATCAGAGTATATACAGTCAGCGAGGCGAACCTTTAATAAGAAATGCTACCCGTACGACAATTGCTCCTACAGGAACAATTAGTATCATTGCGGGATGCTCCAGTGGTATAGAGCCGCTTTTCGCATTGTCCTTTACCCGGAATGTAATGGACAATGACAGACTTCCTGAAATGCATCCTATATTTATTGAACGGATTAAAGAAAAAGGACTCTATAATGAAGACCTGATTCGAAAAGTTGCAATAAAAGGTTCGCTGGAGGGAATTGAAGAAATACCAGAAGATATAAGAAAAGTTTTTGTTACAGCACACGAGATTGATCCTGAATGGCACATTAGAATGCAGGCCGCTTTCCAAAAATATACTGACAATGCTGTGTCTAAGACCGTAAATTTTGCTCACGACGCTACCGAAGAAGATGTAGCAAAAGTATACCGCTTAGCCCATGACCTCGGATGTAAAGGAGTAACAATTTACAGAGATGGCAGCCGTTCGCAACAAGTATTGAACAAAGGACTTCCCAAAACAAAGAAGAAAGCTTCCTCCTTCCCCAAAAGACCCCGAGTGTTAAGAGGATTTACCACTAAACTCAACACAGGTCAGGGATCTCTCTACGTGACTATCAACACTGATGAAAATAATGCACCTGTAGAAGTATTTGCTAATATAGGAAAAAGCGGCGGTGACACTTCAGCCCTCGCTGAAGCCATTGGAAGACTTATTTCAATCGCACTCCAGAAAGGCGTAAAAGTAGAAGAAATTAGCCAAACATTAATAGGCATAACTGGCTCAAGACCGATCTGGAATGAAGGTATCCTTGTAAAATCTGTACCAGATGGTATCGGACAGATCCTTCTTAATGAATTCGGGAACAAAGGGAAAGAGTTGAAGAAATCCTCTAAGCCGGTGGTAAATCATAAACTTAATTCGTCGGACGAAGAAATCAAAATTCCATCTGGGCCAGAATGTCCTGAGTGCGGCAGTGTTATGGAAACTGAAGGAGGATGCAGTTTCTGCCGCGTCTGTGGATATTCCCATTGCGGATAGATAAAATAGGCAAAAAATGAACATTTTAGCGAAATCAAGCGTATAAAAATAATATTTGCTTTTACCGGGTTGAATAAAGAGGGAAAAACTCAATGGATTCTAATCAAAGAAATAAAATCATCAAGGTCAAAAACAGAAAGCTCGGAGACGAGTGGATAGGATGGAAAGGAGATTTGAAAGATTACGAAAAAAATGCTAATGCAGGGAAAAGAATATTCCTTGGAATTCTTCTAATTACAATCTTGTCAGCGGGTTTTCTTTTATTTTTTCTTTGGTATATGATATCCCCCCGATTAGCTCAATTTCATCCTTCCCTTCCTGCAATTTTTGGCTTCATCATGATAGCTATCTGGGGAATTCTTGCTCTCTGGTTTTTTTTCATGGTGCTATCCATTTTAACGGGGAAAGATTTTTTCATGCGTTTGTGGGGAAAAGAATTTTCCATTACTTTTTTAGTTCCTATTGTTCTGAGGTTCGGAAATAAATTTGGCATTCCTAAAGATCGTATGGGAAATTCTTTTGTCAAAGTTAGCAACACTCTCATACGAACAGGAGTCAAAAAAGTAAAACCAGATAAACTTCTTATTCTTTTACCGCGATGTTTAAAAAAACCTATTATAAATAAAATAATCAATTTCTCAAAAGAGATGAACATTCCCGTTTACGTTGTACCGGGAGGTGAAAAAGCCCGTGCAGCAGTTACCGAAGTAAAACCCGAAGCAATTATTGGCGTAGCATGTGAAAGAGATCTCCTCAGTGGTATTCAAGATGTTATCACAAAAATTCCAGTTATCGGAATCCCCAATATGAGACCTGAAGGCCCCTGTAAAAACACAATTATAGACATAGGAGAATTTGAAAAAGCTATTCAGACCTTCTTAGGTCTGGAAGTGAAACTGGCTGGAACTGGAGAGGACTTTTAATAAAACTGGATCAAAGGAGTAAAGTACACTGAAAAAAATAAGGACCAGATAATTTTATAAGTTCTTTCTATTCAAATCCCCCTCCGTTGCTGCCACAATTACGGCAGCAGAAGCATCCCCTGTTACATTCACAGTGGTTCTGCACATGTCAAGAATACGGTCTACTCCAAGTATCAAAGCTATTCCTTCTAAAGGAATGTGAATAGATTGTAAGACAAGAGCCAGAGTTATCATTCCAACTCCTGGGACTCCTGCTGCTCCAATAGAAGCAAGAGTAGCGGTAAGTATAACAGTAAGCTGATCTATCGGACCGAGATGAAGTCCATACACCTGGGCAATAAAAACAGCGGCTACGCCCTGATATAAGGCTGTACCGTCCATGTTGATTGTAGCTCCAAGAGGGAGAACAAAACTGGCTACTTTCGAAGAGACGCCAAGGTTTTCTTCTGTGCATTCAATTGTTACCGGTAGTGTAGCTGAACTTGAACTGGAGGAAAAAGCAATTATCTGAGCAGGTCTGATGCCGCTGAAAAATTTTCTTATGCTGATTTTAGCCAAAATCTTTAAAGCTGTAGGATAAACCCCTGTAACATGGATTAAAAGACCAAGAATGACAGTAAGACTATATTTGACAAGGGCTTGAAGAATCCCGGTTCCGTATTGTCCAATTATGTTGGCAATAAGCGCAAAAACGCCGTAAGGAGCCATTACCATTACAATATGAACAATTTTGACCATTGCATCATTGATACCTTCAAAGAAACCTATGATCAATTTTGCTTTTTCTTTTGAAATAAGGGTTAGAGAAATACCCATAAGCATAGCAAAAAATATGATCTGTAGCATTTTACCCTTTGCCAGTGATTCTGCCGGATTTTTGGGGATGATTTCCAGAAGGGTTTCAATAACTTTTGGTTTTTCTCCAGCTTTGTAAAGGCTGGTTTTGGCTTCCTTCTGATAGTTCTGGAGAAGTTCTGCCCGTGTTTGGCTGTTAAGACCTGTGCCAGGTTTAACAATATTGGCTAATGTTAAGCCGATTGTGATAGCAATTGAGGTTGTTACTAAGTAATAACTTATTGTCTTTCCACCTATGCGTCCAAGTTTTCGTACATCGTTGAGGCTGGCTGTTCCCACAAGTAGGGATGCAAAAACTAATGGAACAACTATAAGACTGATAAGCCGAATAAATGCATCGCCTATTGGTTTTAATTCAGCAATAGGGTTACCTATCCATAAGCCTGCTATAATTCCTAAAACTAGACCAAGGAGGATTTTGGTATAAAGCTGAAGCTTTAAATATCCATTCAGGAGAAACGCAAGAAAAAATAGAATCAGTAAAATTCTCAATGTCTGAGAGAAAACATATATGGTAGTATTTGAAGAAAAGAAATCTATCTTATAAAGTAAATAGGTCAAAACCAGTGAAATGAAATGAAGAACAAGCTTTAATGCTAACGGCCATTTTCTGAGACTCATAGAATTCCCCATTATTTTTATAATGCAGAGTTTTTATAAAATGTCATAAGTTTGGTTAATTATAATAATTTTCTTTGTTTTTTCAAAGAGATAAAAAATATTTTTATATCTCCCATTTTAATAACAGATTCCCCTTGAAAAATAAAAAATATTGATATAAATTATATTTTGCGGTATAATATTTACTCAAATTTTGTAAATCTTAATCTACAGTGTATTTGGATTCTTATGAGAATCATTTTAGCCAGAGCAAAAAAACAAAATCCGATTTCTACTATTTTTATCCCTCTCTATCTTCCTCTCGTTTTACTACTTGTCTGGTATACTTCAGAAACGAGAGGAGAAATCAATGGATTACCTGCAGGTGGAAGAGCACTCAGTATGGGAGCTGCTTATGCTGGTGTAGCTGAAGGGCCCGAGGCAATCTTCTTTAATCCGGCAGGCTTATCCCAAAGTACAAAACCTGGTTTCTCTTTCTTTGTTTCCAGACTTTATAATCTTGAGGAGCTCACCTATCAAAACGTTTCTGCAGTCCTCCCCTCGCCGTATGGAAGCCTTGGCATCTCACTTCAAGCTTTTGGCCGTACTCTTTATCGTGAAAACCTACTTGCTTTCGGATGGGGAAATAAATACGGTAAAAAAATTTACTATGGCATTTTAATCAGCAGAGTTCAGATTCAAATCCAGAAATATGGATCAGCCTCAGTCTTCTTATTTGACGGAGGTATTCTTCTCAAATTGGCTAACAGCATCAGATGTGGTATTGCAATTACAAACCTTAATCAGGCTGAAATTGGCAGATCAAAAGAGAAAATCTCTCAAATCACCAGGGTGGGTATCAGCACAATACCGTTCACGGGAATACTTTTCTCTGTAGAAATTGATAAGGACAAAAGATTCTCTGCACAACTAAAAGGCGGGTGCGAAATCCGCTTTATTTCTGGCTTTAGTTTGAGGTGCGGTTTTGGAAGAAAACCTTCCTATTTCTCCGCTGGTATTGGAATGGCCTGGAAAAACTTCTCGTTTGATTACGGATTCACCAATCATCCAGTACTCGGCATGACTCACTATGGATCCATTACGCTTAATTTGGGACATTCTAAAAAAGATTTAAAATCCATACAACAACCAAGGAAGAATTTCAGTGTTTTCAAAACTATTTTATAAAATCTTTTTTATTATTCTGGGCGAATTATGTTTTATACTGCCAGCAGTAAGCCAGACAGAAACTGAAGAAAATCTTCTTGAAGGACAAATCGAGGCAACTTCTTCAGAACTTTTAGAACATCTCGAATGGCTTCGTCATCACCGAATAGACCTGAACAGAACCACAGTAAAAAGATTGCAATCTCTTCCTTTTCTTTCGCCTGTTAAGGCATACCAAATTGTGGAAGAACGAAATAAGAATGGGCTTTTTAGATCCTGGAGCGATCTCCAGAAACGATTGAATTTTGACAAAGACTTTTTGAATCGTTTAAAATCATATCTTAAAATCTCCAGGAGAAAACCGGAAAAAAAGAAATCATTAAAATTCAGGTGGCGAGGGCAGAAATTTTCCCCTAGAAAATCGGGATACAAAACAGGAGCTTATCCTGGTTCTTCCTGGAAAAATTATCAGCGAATTAACTTTTTCTTTTCTGAACATTTTCACGGCGGTTTGCTCACAGAAAAAGATCCAGGAGAAAATAAATGGAATGATCATTTCGTAGGATATTTTACGATAAACAGATTATCTATCCTCAAAAGACTTATAATAGGAAATTTTAGTGGAGAAACAGGTCAGGGACTTGTACTGTGGGGACCTTATGGACTTTCTAAGGGAGCTGATCCCTTAGCTCCTGTAAAAAAACACGGGAAGGGAATCCTGGGTTTCCTCTATTCCAACGAAAACAGCTACTTCACAGGTGCAGCAGCAGAAATCGGGAGAGGAGCTTTCAGTCTTACAATGCTGGTTTCACACTCCCCTTTAGATGCAACCTTAAATCCTGACGGAACAGTAAAGAGCTTTTTTCTCTCTGGTCTTCACCGCACTCAATCAGAAATTTCAAAAAAGAACAGTTTAACTGAAACCCTTTATGGCGGACGAGTCAGCGGATCATGGCATTTTGGAACAGTTGGTGTTACGTACTGGCAGAATCGATATTCAAGAAGAATTTCCAAAAATGACCCAGAACGCTACCGCTTTTATTTTAGCGGAAGCCAAAATTACGTTGGTGGTATTGATTACGATCTCTTTTTGGGCAGGTTCAATCTCTTCGGTGAGATTGCCAAATCACGTTCCGGCTGGGCACTTATTGGAAATGCTGTAATGGACATGGGCAAAACATCAATCGTTGTATCATACCGCTATTTTGATCCCCGATTCCAGAATCCACACAGTAACAGTTTCGGGACATCTCAGATAAACAATGATCAGGACGTTTATCTTGGTCTCAAAGGAAAGATCACTCCCTCAACAAAAATCAGTTTTTATTACGATCTATTTCACAGACCATGGAGGACTTATTACACACCAGTCCCCACAAATGGGAATGATTTTTTTGTCCAAGCTGAACAGAAACTTTTTCCTATTCTCACGGTGGTTTTTAGAGTACGATTCAGGATAAAAGAAATAGTAAAGGGAGGGAATACACTCTCAGGGCTCAAGAAAAATATTTTCTTTGAACAATCTCACCATCTTTACCGTTTCAATCTAATATTCCATCCCTCTCCCCAAATCAGACTGAAAACCAGGCTGGAGATAGTAAATCTTACAACTCCAGCGGTTTCAGAAGAAATTGTATTCTCTTCCAGAGAAATGGGATTTCTTTTTTACCAGAATGTATGGATTAGGCTGTCTCACCATCTCACTGTCTCTACTCGCTGTATTAAATTCAACACAAATTCTTACAACAGCCGAATCTACGAATTTGAGGACGACCTTCCAGGTGTTCTAACCATACGGCCTCTATATAAAAAAGGTACAAGTTGGTATATTCTTGCAAAATGGAAGGCCTTTAAAACGTTTCAATTATCAGCCAAATTCAGTATCACTTATCACAACGGCGTCTCAGAATGGGGATCAGGGCTGGAAAAAATTCAGGGAAATATTGAAAAACGTTTTGGATTGGAAGGTGATCTAGAATTCTGAAAAGCAGCATTTAATTTAACCCGATTTAACGGATAAGCAATGTTTCGTACTCAAACCTCATTCTATTTAGATAATGAAGAATAGCTATAAATCGATCTCTTATCCGTTAAATCGGGTTTAACTTAAAAATACCTATAAGGCAATAATCCTTCCTTTAACGCTGGAAGATTCGCTTTTCTCAATTTTTACGTCAACTAATTGATTTTCTAAAGAAACCTCGTAGGGAACTTCAACCCGCAAATATTCGGATGTGATTCCCTTCATCCATCCTTTGTAATTACGTCCTTCAAGAAGGACCTTTACTACTTTACCATTCCATTGCTGGGCAAAATCTTCTTTCTTTTTTACCCCCAAAATTCTCAGTTTTTTTGCCCTTTTCATCCGGATTCTTGGTTCAACTTGATCTGGCATTGAGTACGCTTTGGTTCCTCTTCTTGGTGAAAAGGGGAAAACATGAAGATATGTAAAAGGTAGTTTTTCCACAAGACGAAAGGTTTCTTCAAACAAAGACTCTGTTTCCCCCGGAAAACCAACAATAATATCTGTTCCCAGACCTATATTTTTGAATCTATCAGTTATTTTCTCAATTTTTTCCCCAAACATTTCTACAGTGTATCTTCTATTCATAGCAGAGAGGATTTTGTTAGACCCGCTCTGAAGAGGGATGTGAAAATGACGGCATATTTTCTCTGATTTTTCAATGGACTCTAAAAGTTCATCAGTAATATCTTCTGATTCTAGAGAACTTAACCGTATTCTGCTGATTCCTTTGAGTTCTGCAAGTTGTTGTAAAAGAGCAGGGAGCAGCGAGTCCTTTCCTATATCCTTTCCATATTCACCAATATGAACGCCTGTAAGTACGATTTCCCGGTATCCTTTCTCTGCCAGAATCTCTGCCTGGTTTATAACTTCTTCCATCGGGACACTTCGACTTGCTCCTCTGGTAAATGGAATTATGCAATAAGAACATCTGTAATTGCATCCATCCTGTATTTTCAGAAAAGCGCGGGTATGCCCTGAATAATCTCCAGTGCGGCTTACTGCTTCTTTTAACTGTGCTGTCGGTGTAATGAAATACTTTCTTTGGAGAAGTTTACCAGGACCGGGGAAGTACTCAAATATATTAAATTTTTCTTTAGTTCCAAACACATAGTCAACTCCTTGAATCTGGTCTATTTCATTGGGAGCAACCTGTGAATAACAGCCTACAACAAGAACAGTAGTATTGGGATTTGTTCTTAATGCTTTCTGTATTGCACGGCGGCATTTAGCATCGCTTCGCTCCGTTACAGTACAAGTATTAATAACAAACACATCTGCAGGTTTCTCTGGTGAAACAACATGGTAGCCATGCTCTTTAAAATCCTGGATAATTGTTGCTGTTTCAGCTTGATTCAACTTACATCCAAATGTACGAAAAGAAACAGTAAGCATATCTGAAAATGATAGGAGTTGGACACTAAAATGCCCAACTCCTTATTTTTCCCCTTACTAATAATAATGAATAAACTAAGTTTCTTCCTCTTCGGTTTTCTCTGCCGACTTATTTTCTTCATTTTTTGTTTTATTTACCGAGTTATTTTTTTGTCAGCTTCTGATTTTTCCTCTGAGGACTCTTCTTTTTCTTTTTCCTCTTCTTCCGCTACAGACTTTTCTTCTTTTGTTTTTTTCTTCTTTGTATTATTTTTCTCTTCTAACCCTTCTCCTGCTACTTCGGCCAGTGTTGGCGGTTGTTCCTGTTTTTCCATGTAGGTTTCAATCTCTTTTTTTTCTGCTTCTTTCTTTTTTTGATTTTCTATCTCAATTGCTTTTTTCCTGGAAAGAACAACTCGTTTGTTCTCACGGTCAAATTCAGTCACAACAAAAGTCAATTCATCTCCGACTTTTGTCGTTTGGATCAGCTTTGCCATCGAGGATTCTGGCATCTGAGAAAGAGGAACGAATCCCTCAAGACCAAGAGGAAGCTCAACAATAAGTCCTTTATCCACGAAGCGAACCACTTTAGCAGGAGTGATAGTATCTACCTTATAGGCTTCTTCAAAAGCAGGCCATGGGTCTTCTTTAAGTTGTTTGTATCCTAAGGAAATGCGCCTTTCCTCTTTGTTTATGTCAAGTACAACGACTTCTATCTCATCTCCTCTTTTTAAAACTTCGCTGGGGTGCTTGATTTTTTTTGTCCATGAGAGATCTGATATATGAATGAGGCCGTCTATTCCGTCTTCCATTTCTATGAATGCACCAAAATTGGTCACATTTCTCACTCGTCCTTTGTATTTCGAACCTATGGGGTACTTTTGTTCTATGTTCTCCCACGGGTCAGGTGTAAGTTGTTTTAGTCCAAGAGAAATACGTTTTTTTTCTCTGTCGATATTGAGAACTTTGACCTCAACAGTTTCGCCAACATTAACAAGTTTTGAGGGATGCACAATATGTCGTGTCCAGGACATTTCTGATACGTGGATCAGTCCTTCCACGCCTTTTTCCAGTTCAACAAAGGCTCCATAATCGGCTATAGAAACTACTTTACCCTTTACCACGGATCCTTCGGGATATTTAGTCTCAATGCCGTCCCATGGATGGGGTTGAAGCTGTTTCATGCCGAGAGAAATACGATCCTTTGCGTCGTTAAAATCTAAAACTACTACCTTTATTTTTTCATCCAGTTTAACCATTTCTGAGGGATGGTTGATCCTACCCCAGGACATATCGTTGATGTGGAGTAATCCATCCACACCTCCCAGATCCACAAAGACGCCAAAATCAGTAATGTTTTTAACTATCCCTTCGCGAATCTGTCCTTTTTCTAATTCAGCTAGAACTTTTTCTCTTTGTTCAGCCATGCTTTCTTCCAGGAGAACCCGCCGTGATACAACAATATTTTTCCTTAATCTGTTGACCTTTACAATTTTGAAAGTAAAAGTTTTACCGATAAGTGCATCAAAATCTCTGATGGGTTTAACATCAATTTGGGACCCGGGCAGAAAGGCGTCTACGCCATTGAGATCAACTACAATTCCACCCTTGATCCTTCGGACACATTGACCTTCAATGGTTCCGCCTTCGTTGTAAATATCTACTACGCTGTCCCAGAGCCTCATGAAATTGGCTCTTCTTTTTGAAAGGATAAGCTGACCATCGGCGTCCTCGATTGTGTCTAAATAGACTTCAACTTTATCACCCACTTTAACTTCGGGTGGATCGCCAAATTCCTCAATGGGAATAGAACCCTCCGACTTGAAACCTATATCCACCAGAACATCCTGGTCTGTAACAGCGAGAACTCTTCCTACTACAATCTGACCCTCGTTAATGTCGTTTAATGTTCTGTCATAAAACTCGACAAATCGCTGGTATTCTTCATCAGAGTATTCCTGTTCTTCCGGATCAAAATTTTCTATCGAGTTTGGTTTCTCAGCGGAAGATATTACATTGCCTTCTTGAGAAGAATTGGTTTTAGCCTCACCTCCTTCGTCTGGAAGAGCGGATTTTTCCTCTTCCGAGTTGTTTGTTTCGTTTTGTTCTAATTTTTCTTCATCCACCATGAAAATTTTCCTCCTTTACTATTTTTTAACCCTTTCGGGTTTTTTACTGTTTTGTGGTTGCTGAGATAGGCTTTTATCTCCTCCAGTTGCCATCGGGGAGTAGATGCACCTCCAGAAATACCTATTTTCTCAGCGTCTTTGAGCCATTCTTTGGCTATTTGTTCCGGTTCTTCAATTTTAAAAGAACGTTTGTTAACTTTTAAAGCTGTTTTGTGGAGAAGTTTACAATTGGAAGAATTCTCTCCTCCAACGATAATAACCACATCCTGCTGAGCGCTGAAAGTACTTATGTTGCTTTGCCTGTTATGAATAAATTTGCAGGTTGTATCTACAATCTTAAGGTTTGATAATTTGCTGGATAATATTTTTCGTACTTCTGAAAAAAGAACAGGGTCAATGGTCGTTTGGGCAAGCAGTAAACTGCGTTCCTCAAAGTCTTGCTGAATTGCCTCTTCTTTACTGGATACAACAATTCCGTTGCCGTTTGTTCGTGTTAACAATCCTGTAACTTCCGGATGAGTTTTATTTCCTACAATAATTATTCCCCAGCCTTCTTTTACATGCTGATCCACAATCTCTTGAGAATGCTGGACAATAGGACAAGTCGCGTCCACAATTTTAAATCCATATTCTCGTGCCAATTGAAGAATTTCTTCTGACTCTCCATGCGTTCTTACAAGAAAATAGAGTTCATCCGTCGTTTTACTATCTTCCAGGCTTGCAAGTTCCTCAGGTTTAACAAGTTTTAAACCGAGATTTTCTAATCTCTCTACTTCTCTGCGGTTATGAATTAACTGTCCAACGGAGTAAAGTATATTCCCCCTTAATAAAATCTCTTCCGCCATAATGATAGCACGTTCCACCCCGGGGCAGGGTTTAGCATTTGGCTCAATGGTAATAAGCATGTTCAAGTTCCTTTATGCGTGTCATCGCCTCTTCACTAATTCTTTGATAAACTTCTTTCATAGGAAGCTTGAGTGATCTAAAATGATCTATTTCGATTGGTCGGCCGAAAGTTACCCTTATTCTTCCACGAAGTAAATTGGAAAAGAGTCGAAACGTTCCAGATAAATGCACTGGTAAAACATTGCTTCCGCTTCTCCATGCTAACATTCCAACACCACTTTTAGCTTTCTGAAATTTACCGTTTCGACTTCTTGTTCCCTCTGGAAAAAGAAGAAGAGGACGGTCTGCATTAAGTATATGAAAAGCGGTTTGAATGGCACGGCGATCTCCGCCTTTTCTTTGGAGAGGAATTGCATTTAATTTTTTTAAAAGTTTTCCCAGAGGAGCAAAACGAAACAGTTCTTCTTTAGCAAGAAAGTAAAGTTCACGAGGTGAAAACGTACCTACAATGAAAGGATCATATCCAGAAACATGGTTTACTGCTAAGATTACGCGTCCGGTTTTGGGAAACCATTTTTTACCGTGAACTTTTACCCCCAAAAAGGCTCTGAATATCATGGAAAGTAATGAGCGTACGTACCAGTAGAGAGAATTTTTACTTTTTTTCATGTTCATATTCCATCTTCTGTTGAATTTTGTTTATTACAAAAGTTATTTGTTCTTCAATACTCAATCCTGTTGTGTCAATAACGAGAGCGTCGCTTGCTTTTTTCAATGGACTGTTTTTCCGATTACTGTCTCTTTGATCTCGCCTTTCAATTTCATTCATTAAATCTTCTACTGAAACATTTATGCTCTGCTGTGCTAGATCTTTTTGCCTTCTTTTGGCTCTTTCTTTTAAAGATGCAACCATGAAAAATTTCAAGTCTGCATTAGGGAAGACAACGGTTCCCATATCACGTCCTTCTGCTACAATATTTCCTTTTTCCCCTAATTTTCTCTGAGAAGCTACCATTATTTCTCGTACAGCGGGAACCTCGCAGACAGGTCCTACGGCTTTGTCCACCTGAGGAAGACGAATATCCATAGATACATCTTTCCCGTCAAGGAGAACTTTTGTGCCTTTGTTCGAAGGTGTTAGCTCTATTTTTGTTGTTTTTGCCAGACGGCCAATTTCCTCAGTATTGTCCAGAGAAATTTTTCTCTGAAGAACTTTTAATGTTAATGCCCTATACATGGCACCAGTGTCCAGATAGAGCCACCCTAATTTCTCTGCTACCATTCTTGCTGTTGTACTCTTGCCCGAAGCGGCCGGTCCATCAATTGTAACAATGAATCCCTGTTTTTTGTTTTTTTCCATGTTTTTTCTCATTAACAATCTGCTAATAAACATTTCCTTTAAAAATTAACACCTATTCTTAATCCGTTTGGGCACAAACTTACAAAGAAAGTTTTCTGTCTTTTTCCTAAAGAAAGTCTTGAGTCCCTTCGGTATTTTCTATTATAATTATTATAATCATTAATCGCTTTTGTTGGTTGAGTAAATATTTGGATTTCTGTAACCGCCGTGGCAAGTGCAAAATTAGCCAGCCCTTCCCAGATACTTCGTCTAAAACCAAGCCATACTATAAGGCCACTGGTAAGATTTACAGATCCTACTATGAATTGTGTTTTTAATGATCGCCCATCTTTTTCTCTCATGGCACATTTTTGTAATAGTTTTTCCTCTTCTAATAGTTTTTTTCTCCTTTCTTGAGCTGTGTTTTCTGGCATGCTCCGAAATATTGCCGGCGCACTGCCAGGACTCATGGGAGTAATTATTTGTCCGGCTGCACCCAGAAAAGTGACAGCAGCACCCAGAGCCATATCCTGTCTTGTTTTCTTGGAATCGCTAATGAAAAAATTTACACCCTGTGCCACAGTAGCAGCACTGTATCCTATTAACCACCCATACCACCATCGGTTGGCATTGGGTTTTTCTTGATCGAGTACTTTTTGAATATAATCTATTCTTTCTTTAACCAGTGAATCAGGCAGAACAGATAGAGAATTCTGTGCCAAAACAATATCCACCCCATATATAAAAATTATTGACATGAAAATCACTTTTAAAGTTGTGTTATTGAAATAATTTTTTATCATGGTAATAGGATCCTTTTCCTTTTTACTCTGATTCTGTGTTAAGTCAAAATTAGGTTATACAAATACTCACCTCAGTATTTCTGGCATGGTATTATTTAGCCATTTCAAAACTTTTTCTGCAGCTTCTCTGGCCTCTTTAGCATCGTCTTCTGAAGGCATGTACCAATCATCTGGATAGCGAATCTCAATTGCATATGGCATAAGTGTAGCAAGTGCATCTCGTAAATGTTCCGCATCCTTATTTAACGGCAGTATCTTTTCTAAGATCAGCAGAAGATCATGAGTTAAAGGGTAAGGTTGTCCGTTTCCTACTAAATATGCCTTGAGGAGCTTTTCAGCTGCTTGTTGGCAATGGAAACAAATTGTGTCAAAAGGGGCTACTTCTGCTTTGAGATTATTGTCTGCGTTAAGCAGATCATTTTTAGCTTTGAGTACCCACTGTTTTGCTATTTCTTTTGACATATACAGTTTTCCCTTCTCGTAATACAGTCGATACAAAAGACACAGGAGACCTTTTACCCCTTTCAATTTCCTGTGGTGTATAAACTAATAAATCCATTCCAAAGGGGTATGGACGAATTGATTTGTATATTTCACGACTGCGCTTGAATCTAGGAAGTTTGCTTTCTGCAATAATCATCAAGTCTACGTCACTATTTTCCCTGGCATCACCACGAGCATAGGAACCAAATAAAATAATTCGCTCGGCATTAACCGCGATTCCAATACGCTTTGCAATTTTTACTATGTCGTGTTTATTAATCATAAAAGTCCAGTCCTTTAGAAAATAACACCTTATCATATTTAGCATAATCATTAAGGCCGCTGGTGAGATTCACAGCTCCTACTATTAGTTGTTAAAGCTGTTTTATTGAAAGAATTCTTTTCCATAATAATAGAACCTTATAAAGCATCTCTAATAACTCAGAGAAAAATCCTTTTTCAAAGATGGCCTAAAATTTCTTCTAATTTAATTTTTAGTTTAGGAATATCTTTTTTAATTATTTCCCATAGTATGTTTTCATCAACCCCAAAATATTCGTGAATCAAAATATTTCTTAAGCCTACAATTTCACGCCACTCAATTTCAGAGATTGCATCTAATATATGTTGAAGTCTTGCTTTGTTTCCAAAATTATTTTTCATAAATGAGTTCACTCTAAAAAGCCCTAAAGGGCTTCGGAAAAATGATTATTTATTCTTTTCCCCCGACATAAATGTCGGGGCTATTCCCTTGTTTTGTTGCTAATTAGCTCCGTCCTTCAGGGCGGAGGATAAATCAAACAACTAATATTATCCAGGGGCTTTAGCCCCTTTTTAGAGTGAACTCATAAATCAAAATTTTCTCTTTTTCGATCATTGGTTTAATATATTTTGATACTGCTTTTTGGGAAAGCAAATCCACTTTCCTTTTTAGCAGATCTTGTAATTCTAATTGCATCTGGATGAATTTCAATCCGATCGGTTGTGAATAATCTAACTCTACCAAAATATCTATATCGCTGTTTTCGTCTGCTTCCTCTCTTGAATAAAAACCAAAAATATATGCCTTTAAAACAGGCTTATTCTTAAAAAAAGTTTTAATCTTTGATATGTAACTTCGATTCAATTTCATCTCTCTGCCTGTTACAATCTATAATCCAACCTGTGTATATAATTCTTTTATCTCTTCTCCAGTAAGTTCTCTCCATTCTCCAGATTTTAATCCGTCTACTGTCAAACCAGCAAATCGGGTACGTTTCAATTGAATGACAGGATGTCCAATTGCTTTCATCATTCGTTTAATCTGTCGTTTTTTACCTTCATGGACAGATATTTTCACTAGAGTTTTTTTCTCTTTCCGCCTGAGAATTTTAGCCTCTCCTTTTACAATAAGACCTGGATTAATGGCTATTCCTTCTACCAATTTTCTTAGAGCTTCTTCTGTTACATATCCATCGACCCATGCCTGGTATACCTTATCAACTTCGTATTTTGGATGTGAAAGTCGATAGGATAACTCCCCATCGTTTGTGAGTAGAAGAACTCCCTCTGTGTCATAATCTAATCTGCCCACAGGGAAAAGCCGTTCGTTTGCTCCAATAAGATCCACTACAGTTTTTCGGTTTCTATCATCCTCTACAGAGGTAATTACACCGGCCGGTTTGTTCATCAAGATATATTTATAAATTTGAGGTGGCTTTAGGAGCCGGCCGTCCAAAAAAATTTTGTCTTTTTCAGGATCTACTTTATAACCTAATTTTTTTACCACTTCTTTGTTAACAATAACTCTACCCTGCACAATAACCATGTTTGCTTTACGTCGCGCCGCCACACCACAGAGGGCAAGATATTTATTCAACTGCATCCTTTGGG
Organism: uncultured bacterium; assembly: GCA_964473625.1. Taxonomy (GTDB): domain Bacteria; phylum Zhuqueibacterota; class QNDG01; order QNDG01; family DSAB01; genus CAYYPT01. The sequence goes on from CAYYPT010000019.1 coordinate 21,421, forward strand.
AGATTTTTCTCATCCTTCAAAAGTTCTTCTATTTCCCTGGGCTTGGGTAAATCAGAAATATCGTTTATACCAAAGTACCGTAAGAACTCTTTAGTCGTTCGGTAAAGAAGAGCTCTTCCAGGCCCCTCTGAACGGCCAGAGATTGTAATTAATTTTCTCTCCAGCAGTGTCCGCACTACCCCATCACAGTTTACCCCGCGGATCGCTTCTATCGTACTTTTTGTAACAGGTTGTTTAAATGCAATTACAGAAAGAGTTTCCAGTGCAGCAGGAGATAATTTTGATTTTATCCGTTTTTGAAAAAGTTTTTTGATCCACTGAGCATAAGTCTCCCGTGTGACTATCTGAAACCCTCCTGCAACCTGGATTATATGAAAAGCACGATTTGTTTGACTGTATTCGATATTTAATGTTTCTACTGCTTTTTTTACTTCTGATACTGTTGTTTCTCCAATAGATGTTTTAATCTGTTCTGCCGATAGCGGAACATCTGAAGCAAAAATTAATGCTTCGACTATCTGTTTTAAAAATTCAAAGTTTATTTTTTCCACTTTTAGGCTGCTTTTCTTGATATCCAAATTTCTCCAAAAATAGAAGCTTGCTGCACGAGAATGCGATGTGTTTTTATAAGTTCAAGGATAGCCACAAATGTTACAACAATGGTTATCCGTTCTTTTAATTCAGACATTAGTTCTTTGAAACAAATTCGCTCTTTTTTCTCCAACAGTTTTAAAAGAAATTGAATTTGCTCCTCAATTGTCGGCCCAGTTGGACCTACCTCATGAACTGTGGTTTTAGGAATATGATCTAGCACATACTTGAAAGCAGTGAGAAGGTCAAACATGGTTACATCTTGAAGTATAATTTCTTTTTTTTCGTACTTTTTTTCCCATTCAAAATAAGAACGGGGAAAAAGCCTTCTCTGCTGCGTTTCCAGATCAGTTAAAGATTCAGCTACTTCTTTGAAGCGTTTGTACTCTAATATTTGCCGAACCAGTTCTGCTCTTGGATCCTCTTCTTCTCCCTCTTCCTCTTCTACATTTCTTGGAAGGAGCATTTTTACCTTAATTCTTATCAGAGTAGCCGCCATTAGAATGAACTCTCCTGCTACTTCTAAATCCAGTTCCCGCATGAGTTCAATATATTCCAGGTATTGCTTTGTAATGGCAGCTATAGGAATGTCATAGATGTCTATTTCTTCTTTTTTTATTAAATAAAGAAGAAGATCTAAAGGGCCTTCAAAGTTTGGTAGTTTTACTTTATACCCTTCTTTTTTTTCAAAATTTAAGTTTTCCGCTACTGTTACCCCATTTGCATAGCTTCCCTCACATCAGCCATTGTTGCCTGTGCAACTTCTCGTGCTTTGCGATCTCCCTCCTCAATAATTTCAGCAACTTTGCTTCTGTGAGATTCGTAGTAAGCGCGTTTTTCACGAAAAGGAGAAAGCTTTTCTCCAATCATTTTAGCTACTTGTTTTTTATGTGCGACGCAGCCAAGTTTGCCCATACGGCAGTCAGCATGAATTTGGCCAACGCCCTGAGGAGAAAAATTCTTATGATAGGCAAAAACAACACAACCATCCGGATTCCCAGGATCAGTAAGTTTAATTTTGTTAGGATCAGTGTACGCTGTCATAACTTTTTTTTCTATTTCTTCTGGAGAATCCGATAAAAAAACAGCATTCTTTAAAGATTTGCTCATTTTACGGCCATCTAAACCCGGAAGCCTGGATGATTTTGTTAAAAGAGTTTTTGGCTCAGGGAATACCTCTCCGTACAAATTATTGAATCTTCGTGCAATCTCCCTGGTAATTTCTACATGTGGAGCCTGATCTTCTCCCACGGGTACTGCATCTGCCTTGTAAACCAGAATATCCGCTGCCTGAAGTACCGGGTAGCCAAGATGACCGTAAGACATAATGTTTTCAAGCCCCAGGTCTCTAGCCTGTTCTTTTACAGTAGGGTTTCTCTGAAGCCTTGGTACTGTTATCAACATTGAAAAAATGAGATGAAGTTCAGCATGTTCCTTAATGTGCGATTGAATAAAAAGAGGGCTTTTTTCAGGATCCAGCCCTGCACTGAGCCAGTCTATTACCACTTCAATGCTGTTATTGGCAATTTCGGCAGTGTGTTTTAGATCTGTTGTAAGCATGTGCCAGTCTGCTACCATATGAAAACTATCGTACTCTTTTTGAAGCCGTATCCAGTTTTCTAATGCACCAACATAATTCCCAAGATGGAGTTTACCTGTGGGTCTCATACCACTTAATATCCGGTGTTTCTTCTCCATATTTGCCTCAATTCTACTTTAACTCATAAAAAGATAAGGTTTCCAGCGCTCGTCAGGAATACCAACTAAATGCTGAATAAAAAAGAGATACCCAGGTTTTCTCGGTTTTTTAAGAAGAGTCATTCCTGCCTCTTTTGGAGTTCTGTTTCTTTTTTTTGTGTTGCATTTCACACAGGCACAAACAAGATTCTCCCACGTGTCCTGTCCACCGCGGTCTTTCGGTATAATGTGATCCACTGTAAATGGGCCCTCTTTTGAACCGCAGTACTGGCATTGATGATTATCTCTCTTAATAATATTTTTACGTGTCAGAAGAATCCGTTTTCGAGGAACACGTATAAGCCGACTGAGGCGCACGATACTTGGGAGCGGTATTGAAGTACTGACAGACTTTACCACCTCATGGTTCCGCTCTATTATCTCAGCTTTTCCTAAATAGAGCAGAATAATTGCCCTACGTGCGCTACAGATGCTCATTGGTTCATAGTTTTGATTTAAGACCAGAACACGGGTTTCCAGCATTGTTAATGTCCTCTGAAATAAACGCTCCGATTCTATGCTAAGAATAGATTGATTTAAATAAAAAATCATTCCCAGGCTGAAGGATTTTCCCCTTCGATACAGAATCGGAGTAGTTGTAAATTTAGTCTAAAATTTACAATAAAATAAGAAGATAATCAAGTCATTTTTGGAAAGCCTGTGGAACA